>JAFGIJ010000106.1 GCA_016929655.1 Clostridia bacterium | reverse complement strand
GTAAGCCCGGCAATGGTTCTGACATCGTCCTCTGAAATATTAAAATCAAATACATTGGCATTATCTTTGATATATTTTGGTGTCACTGATTTTGGCAATGGCAGGAATCCCATCTGAAGGCTCCAGCGTATGCTTAACCGGGCTACACTGACGTTATATTTTTCAGCTAGTTCTTTAAGTTCCTGAACCTTGAATACTTTACCTGTTCCCAATGGACTGTAGGCTTCCAGCAGAATGTTGTTTTTTCTGCAGTAATCTGCAAGTTCTTCTTTGGTATCTCCCGGACAAAGTTTTACCTGATTGACCATTGGAATGATTCTGGCAGTTTTCTTAAGTTCATCTAGGTGATGGACCATGAAGTTGCTTACACCGATGGCCTTTATCTTCCCGTCTTCATATAGCTCTTCGATTGCTTTCCATGTATCGGCATTGGTTTTTTGCCAGTTGTTCCTGAACTTGACCGGATTCGGCCAGTGCATGAGATATAGGTCAAGATATCCGGTTTTAAGTAACTCGAGTGATTTTGAAAAAGCTTTCTTTGTCGACTCATATCCATAATCATCACCCCAGAGCTTGCTGGTGAGATAAATTTCATTTCTTGGTATCCCGCTGTCATGAATTGCAGCTCCCACAGCTTCTTCATTCCCATAAATGGCTGCAGTATCAATGTGCCTGTATCCTGTTTCAATGGCTTCCCTGACAGCGTTGTACCCTGTATCATCATTCGGGGTCTGCCATGTTCCAAACCCTACGCAGGGTATGCATGATCCGTTATTCAATTCGTATGTATCAGTTAATGATTTCATCTGAACTCCTTATATTTTTATAGTTAATATTTGCCCTGTTATGGTACAAAGAAAACAAAAACGTATAATAAAAATAGTATAATGAAAACTGGAAACTTAAAGGGGGATGGATATGTCAAGGATAGATATCAGGGTCAATGATTGTGATGGAAGTGAGTTTGTGCTATTCCCTGCATGTGCATATGCTGGAAATAAATTTGATGTGCTGAAAAGAGAATATCCCCCAAAGTTCTTTCCTGATGAAGCCAGGATTGACATGCCTGTAACTATTACAGATGTTCCAAGGCTAGAAAAGGACGGAAGCGGTAAAATTGAGGTAACAACAGGTGATGTTTCCATTCCATGTATCGGTATCTATAACATTAAAGAAAGCAGGGCTGTCCTGGTCTATACGATTCAGCATATCGACGGGAAGAATCTGGGCCTTGCATATGAAATGGGTCTGATATCAATCACTTATCCCGCCTTCAGGGAAAAAGTATATCGAGCCAACCTGATGGCAGAAAATCAAGAGACATACAATGACATTGAATGCAAGATCCCATATAAGTTAATTGAATTTGACTGTCAGGGCATGGAAGAGTTCTTCCGGGTTTATTTTGTAAACCGCAAATGCATGGGCATGGATGACAGAAGGGCAGATGTGCTTCCATATACCAAACAATTCGAGTTGCTCAGGGATAAATTCAATGCAATGAATTGGTGTGAAGATAGTCAGTATTATGATATCGATACCAAAGGCATGTGGCAGCCCGGCTGGTGTGGAGGAGCAATGGCGGGATATCCACTTATGAAGCTGGGCGGGGAACTGGAAAAACAAAGGGCTGTCAAAACACTGGAGCATCTATTTGCCAACCAGGCACCTAGTGGCTTGTTCTATGGGTTCAGTATTGACAAGAATGATGGATTCAGGATAAAGGGAGCTGAAAAATGGCTGCTTGTACGAAAATCTGCTGATTGTCTGTATTTTCTATTAAAGCACTTCGAACTGATGGAATCAGTTCCCCTGAAATTCATTGAAGGAACAAAAAGAACCGCCGACTGCTTTGTTGATATGTGGATCAGATACGGTCAGTTCGGACAATTCATTGACTGCGACAGCGGTGATATTGTAGTGGGTGGATCAACAAGTGGGGCAATCATACCAGCCGGTCTGGCTGAGGCATATAAATATTTCAATGACGAAAGATATCTAACTGTTGCAGTTGAAAGCGCCGGGATGATGTATGAAAGGGATGCCCTGAATGGTTATACAACGGGAGGCCCGGGTGAGGTTCTTCAGTGCCCTGACAGCGAAAGTGCCTTTGCTCTTTTAGAAAGCATGGTTGTTCTTTATGAAATTACCGGTGCTGACAAATGGCTTGAATATGCCAAATTCATGGCCCACCAATGCAGCAGCTGGGTAGTCGGATATAATTATTTATTTCCCGATGGAAGTGAGTTTTCACGGCTTGAAATGAAGACTACAGGAAGTGTGTTCGCAAATGTGCAGAACAAACACTCAGCTCCAGGAATCTGCACTATGTCTGCGGGCAGCCTTTTGAAATTATACAAGTGGACTGGCGACAAACTCTATGAGGAATTATATAAGGACATTTCATTGACCATGGGTCAATATATGTCAACGGATGAAAGACCGATATACTCATGGGACAGACTGGATGAAACCATTGGGGGAAAATGCTCCTGTGAACGGTCCGAAAAATACAAACTGCCTCAGGGTTTCATCAATGAAAGGGTGAACATGTCCGATTGGGAGGGGTACCACCGTGTAGGGGAAGTGTTTTATGGGAGCTGCTGGAGCGAGGTAAGCAACCTGCTGACCCTGGTGGATTTGATTGATAATGTGGAAGGTATAATAAATATAATAACCAAAGAAAGGCGGGTCCTATGATTTTTTATTTTTCAGGCACAGGAAACTCAAGATGGGTTGCCGGACAAATTGCAGAAATGACAGGTGACAAGGCAGTAAGCATTACGGAAATTGAAGAAATTCCGGATATCAGCAGCGAAAAACGGCTGGGGTTGGTATTTCCAATATATGCATGGTCGATTCCTGAGCCAATGCTGGATTTCATAGCCAGGCTTTCAAAGTTCCATGGTTTTTCCTTTGCTGTATGCACTTGCGGAGGAGAGGCAGGCCTGTCAATGAAGAAACTCGGCAAATTGCTTCCAATGAAAAGTGTCTACTCCATTACAATGCCCAACAACTATATAGTGGGGTCAAATCCTGACAGTGGTGAAGTTGTTTTTGAGATAATCAAAGCTGCCGGAACTCGACTGGCGGGAATTGCCGAAGAGATTCTTGCTGAAAAAGAAAACTACATGGTCGTTGAAGGTAAGATGGCCTTCATGAAATCAAGCGTTGCATCGCGGGGGTTCAATGCCTTTGCAAGAAGCACCAAACCCTTTTATGCCGATGACAGGTGCACATCCTGTGGAATCTGCGAAAGAGACTGCCCGGCAGGTACCATACATTTGTCTGAAGGAAAACCTGAATGGAATAAAAAGTGTTATCAATGTCTGAAGTGTATAAACAGCTGTCCTGAAAATGCAATTCAATATAGTTCCAGGACAGTCGGGAGAAAAAGGTATTTGATTGACTTCTATCTGAAGGACAATCGGCTTGGCTAAAATCATAAAAAAATTTTTGAAGCGGTTTCAGGAAAATACTTGACACCGCTTTTCTTTAGGTGTATTTTAATAAAAGTAAACTTTAGGTTTACTTTTGGAGGAAGACAATGAAAAGAGAAATCAAGAAGGAACAGACAAGGGAAAGGATAATGGAAGCAATATTTTCCCTTATGGAAGAAAAATCGTGGCGGGACATTTCCAGCAATGAAATATGCCAAAGAGCGGATATAAGCAAAAGGACACTGTATATATATTTCAGGAGTCAGGATGAAATGTACCTTGAACTGGTCAGGGACAGTTTCATTGAATTCGGAAGATGCCTGTCGCTGGCATTTGAAAAGGGAGAGACCATTGAAGACAAGGTGGTCAGTATGGGAATCGCTTATCTTGAATTCATGGTTGAAAACCCGATCAAAGGCGGTTTGATGATGGGTTTCAATGAAAAAATGTATGGCGAAGAGCATGAACAAAGAATCAGTGAGATAAGGAAAATCGCCAATGAGTTTGAGCTTTCAAATGTCTTCGGTGAACAAGATGGATTGGATAGAAACACTGCGGTTTTTCTATGGGCTTATATCCAGGGAATAGCCCAGTTGATTTTGAACAAGGACAAGTGGATGGAGGAGTATTATGGCATGTCAGTGAGTGAAATCATTGATAACCAAATGAAGCTGGTAAGGAAATTCATTACAGGAGTTAATATATGAAAAAGGCAGGAAAGGTTATGATTATAGTTATTTGTGTTGTGCTTGCATTGGGTATTGCTATTACAGCTTATGACGGATTCTTTCTGGAAACGAAATATGATGTTTCCAGGGATGAATACGATGATGAGAAGGGATTTATGTCAGGCACTCAGTTCGCTCTGATACGTGCAGGTATCATGGCGGCAAGCAGTCATAACATGCAGCCATGGAAAGTGCGGATAGACAGTGAGAGTTCATTTACTCTTCTTGCGGACATGAGCAAGATACTGCCTGTCATTGACCCGGATAACAAACAGCTTATGATGAGCCAGGGTACATTCATCGGTGCAGTGAAATCGTATGCCAAAGAGCAGGGCATTGATCTGCGAGTGGAATATATAATGCAGGATACTGATAATGATTCCCCTGAAATTGCTTCATTCTTCATCCTGAATGAGAATGATGTTCAGATTGATGGAGTAACTTCAGCTACAAAAGG
>JAFGIJ010000105.1 GCA_016929655.1 Clostridia bacterium | reverse complement strand
AATATAACATCGTATTGTTTGTTGAGATTCTTCAGTACATCCAAGGCATCACCAACAATAGGATTGATTCTGCCTTCCAGCCCTGCTTTTTTAAAATTAGCCTTTGCTTTTTGAGCGGATTCAAAATTTATTTCTATAGTATCTATTTTCCCACACAACCCCATTGCTTTTGCAAGAATTATTGCAGAACGTCCTTCAGCGGTGCCTATTTCAAGGATATATTCTGCCTTCATTGTACGCACCAATATCTCAAGGAGCCTCATTGTCATGGTTTCTGCAGTGGGTAATTCCCTCCTGGATTTACCTGAACATATTTCTTCTGCAACACCATCGAAGGGCTTTAATACCTTTTCAATGTATTCCTCCACCCTTTGATCGGTTATTCGGAATCTTTTTTCTCCGTTCATCTAAATCAGTTCCCTGAATATTTGATGACATTATTGTTATGCTGCTGAAGCGTGCTGGCAAAAGCATGGCTGCCATCACCTTTTGCTACATAGTAGTAATAATTGTGTTCTTCCGGAAACAGTGCTGCAATAATCGATTTCTCACCCGGATTGCAAATTGGTCCCGGCGGTAATCCCGGGTATTTGTATGTGTTGTAAGGACTGTCTATCAATGTGTCTTCAGTCAGAAGAGGTTCCTTGACTTTTCCTGTTTCATTCAGATAATAGTACTGTATCGTAGCATCAATCTGAAGATAATTGAGGAACCCTTCCGATGACTCAAGACGATTGTATATTACTCCGGCTATTGTATCCCTCTCTGTATCTATCATTGCCTCTTTTTCAACAAGGGAAGCAATGATAATGATCTCATCCATAGTCATCCCAAGTTCCTCAAGTCTTTTTTTGTAAAGTTCTTTGAACTTGGTTTCGAAGTTTGCAAGCATCTTGTCAATCGCTTCTTCCTCGGGTTTTGTCTTGTCAAAAATATATGTATCAGGGAAAAGGTAACCTTCAAGCCTGTTATATCTGTTATTATTCGGAATCTGATCCAGGAATTCATACCCAAAGTCATAATTATTTGCAACTTCAGCAAATCGTTCTTCGTCAAGGAATTCATTTTCAAGGAATCTATTCACTGTCTGCCTGTAGGTCAGCCCTTCAGCAAAGAAAATTCTTGCAGTTGGATTCTGTATGGGATTCTGAGAAAAGATATATATAAGCATGTCATATCCAACAGGATTATTATAATCTATGCTGTCATTGATCCAGTGATTACCTGACTTATATCCACCATCATTGCCCATCAGCATGGAATACAGTTCGAATAAAGTAAAACCAAGAATTCTGTCATCACTGATGATTTCATTCTCAATAAGTATCTCTGCTATATCACCAGTATCTGAACCAAGTGGTATATAAAGCTTACTGCTGTTGGTTTCATCAAGTACACCTACCAGACTCTTTATATCCGTTGCATCCCTGTCCTTGACAAAATTATTTGTAAGTTTATAAGTAAAGACACCTAATATAACCAGTATAACCAGAAAAGAGAGCCAGAAAATCCTGCCAGCTATAATCTGGGCATTACTTTTTCTCAACTTGACTGTCCTGACTGTCCTGCCCCGGGATTGTTTTTCCCTGGTTGTTTTAACATTGCTGGTTTTCTTTTTTCCCGGTAGTGGTTTTTTCATCGGTGAATTTTTTTTCTTTTGTTTTTTCATATCATTTTTTTCCTTGAACTTATGAATAGTACCTGAAATAACCTCCGAAATCATCCCGAAGAATTCCCTGAAACTATTCCAAATTTTTTGAAAGAATTCTTTCATATCTGCTCCGGTAGTCCACCGACTTCGAAGAATTTACATCTCATCCACTGCGCCCATTCCTGTTTGACCTGGATAGTTCTGTAATCCCCATAATCGCGAGCAATGAACCCTCCATCATTGTGGAAGAGCCTGACCATATTTTCTGTTCTTTCTTCAATAAGTGCCCTGTCACCTGTCGGTAGAATTTTTTGTATATCTGTCTGTGCAAACAAAGTTGCCCTGCCCTTTAAGACTTCTGCAACTCTCTCTATACCCATAAGTTCCGGTTGATCCAGCTGAAAAACATCAATTCCTACTTCTATCAGGTCTTCAAGAATGTCAAAGATATAACCGCATGAGTGCATTATAACCTTCATGTTATATTTTTTTGCTCTATCGCACAGAACTTTGAACGATGGCTTGAACATTTCACGCCAAAGGTCAGGGTGAATAAGCAGTCTGTCCTGTAGCCCCCAATCTTCACAGAAAAATATACTATCAGCTCCAACCTGTCCGTAGTTATCAATCATTCCAAGAAGCAGGTCAACAATCTTTTTATTGAGTTTTAGCACATTTTCCTGTTCGATTATTATATCCATGAGAAAATTTTCCATCTTTCTCATTTTTCTCATCAATGAGAAAGGAAATCCACCAAGCCAGCCTGTCTGCCAGTAGTCTGTCTGCTTCTTCTGCAATTCAGGAAGATGTTCAAAATTGGCAGGATTTGCCCAGTCAGGCATTTTAAAATTATCAAGGTTGTCCCAGTTACTCAGAACACCTTCCAGTACTTCTCCTCCTCCGGTAAGGTCATGGGACATTTTTCCCCAAAGATTTCCAAAATCATCCAGCCTCATAAATCCATTGAATTTCTGATACTTCGGAAACATGTCTGCAAAGAAATCGGGTTTCTGCCATCTGCGTTCAGGGGTAATTTCGTTTTTCATGTCCAACCCCCTGAAATCAGTGTAGTGTCCGTATTTAAAGTCATAGCCTATCCTGTTGGGTTTGTCAAATTCAATTGCTCTTTGTATTACTTCCCTTGGTTTCATATTATTCTCCAGTTCTTTATTATTCCATTTGCTAAAACAAATTATACATACAGGCTGAATTCACCGCAACTGCACAATTTCAAGCCATTATATCAAATTTTTCCTTCGTTATCCTAAATAGAACCTCTTTATCTTCAATATATCTTTCAAGTTCATCCACTGCATACTTTCCCATTCGGGCACACTCACTTCCTATT
>JAFGIJ010000104.1 GCA_016929655.1 Clostridia bacterium | reverse complement strand
CCAACGATTGCACCTACGATACTTCCCGCTGTTGCCGCTGTACAGTCATTGTCCAATCCCATGGCAACCAGATTGGAGATGACTCCGGTTACATCACCATCGGCCATCAGCAACCCAAAGACAGTAAGACATGCGTTGTTGTTGGTATGAGCACCCCCCATACCTGAAAACCTTTCATCCACTGCATTTCTTGCATCACGGTAATTATGAATGTTCCTTGAGTGATCCAGTGCCCATGCAATATCTTTGTATAACAGACATCCCTTTGGTATTTCAGTAAGACCAGTTTCCAGGGCTTCACGTGCCGTATCCACTGCAAATGCAGCAGACTGAGCAGCTGCAAAGAACATCTCCCCGTAAATACCGTTTCTTCTGTGTGACAGATATGCATCGCGCCAGGCCAGTTCAGCCGCCTTTTCAGGCCATGCCGGTGCCATATATGCCCATGGGTCGCTCCTGATATCCGCACCAATCCACTGACAATATGGATTATCAATATCTCCCGCTTTTTCAGCAGGAATGCCTTTTTTTAGATTTTCAAGGGCTATATGTTCTGCAGTACATGCCATCGGAAGATACCTGAGCCAGGCTTTCCCTACATCCTCCACTGTAAAATCAAGTCCATATTCCTCTGCTATCAGAAGCCCGAGTATCGTATATGTAATGTCATCATCCACGGGGACACCATTCATATGCTTGCTGGTATATTCAAGAAACTTGCTCCTGCCATATCTCAGGTCACTGGGAGTTTTCACCTCAGGCCAATAATCCACCGGTGGATATGCAATATTCAAATGCTGTGCCCACTCCTCCATCTGTTCCACTGTCCAGAATTCAACGGGAGCTCCAAGGGTACAGCCCGCAAATCTGGCAAGCACCGCACCGGCCAGTTTATCTTTATATACATCCTGATCGAATATTTTCCATAATTTTCTCGGACCGGCTTTCCTTAGCGCTCTGATATCATCCAGTCCATCCGGTTCATTCAAAGATAATTGACAGTCGATTTCAAAACGCCTGAGACTTCCTGTTTTTTCTGTCAGAAAATCTGCAATATCATTCAAGGCTCCTTCAATGATATTTACTGGAACTCCGTATTCATACATAAGTTTTGCATATTGTATAACTTCCCTGGCTTTCTTTTCAATGTCCGGAATTTTTGGATAACTCATTGTTAATTCTCCTTTGTTGTCCTTGTATTGATTCCCAGGCTGCCTATCGAGAGTATATCTCTTCAGGCAGGTGAATTCCATAGTATTTGCCTTTTATATCTGCTGTAATACTAAAATTTTCGGCATGCCCATACACCGGATATTGTTCTGTTTTTGAACTGTATAGGTTAACTGAAATGGTGTATAATCTTTCCATTATGAGCAGAATAGATAAAATCCGGGAAATATCATATCAAATATTGTCAGAGGGCAAGGGCAGCCATGACAAGGAACATACTGAACGTGTTGTCAATCTGGCGGTACATTTAGCCGGCAAGGAAAATGCCGACATTGACATTGTAACCACTGCAGCTTTGCTGCATGATATCGGTAGGCACAAACAGGACCAGGCCCTTGGGCTATTGTCACATGCCGTAATCAGTGCTGAAATGGCAGTTCCTATTCTAAAAGAAGCAGGCTACAGCGAGTGCGAAACAGCTGCAATCATCCATTGCATAGAATCCCACAGATATCGAAAGGGACCGGCACCATCAACTCCGGAGGCTATGTGTCTGTTTGACGCAGACAAGCTTGATGCCATCGGTGCGATAGGCATAGGCAGGGCTTTTGTTTTCGCAGGAGAAGTCGGCGCTGCGGTACATATTCCTGACCTGGATGTCGAAAAAACAGAATCTTATACAAAGGAAGATACAGCTTACCGGGAATTCAAGGTGAAACTTGAAAAAATCAAAGACCGGATGTACACGGAAGAGGGTCGAAAAATGGCTGAGGAAAGGCATGAATACATGGTGTCTTTCTTTGACCGTCTTGACAAGGAAACCAAGGGCATTATATGAAAAACAGAAAACATATCATCGGATTGTTCAGTGCTTTTTTCAAAATCGGACTTTTTACCTTCGGTGGCGGTTATGCTATGCTACCTATAATTCAACGTGAAATTACTGAAAAACAGAAATGGGCAACGGAGGAGGAAGTCCTTGACTGCTATGCCATAGGTCAATCAACCCCAGGTATCATAGCAATCAATACAGCCACTTTCATAGGATACCGGACCGGGGGCATCCCTGGTGCACTTGCCGCAACCCTTGGGATGGTTACACCTTCGCTTATTATAATCACCGCACTTTCAACTTTGATTTTAAAATACAGGGACAATTTATATGTAGGGAAAGCACTCCTCGGCATACAGGGAGCTGTTGTTGCGCTTATTGCGGTTTCCATAATAAAAATGGCAAAAAAGGCCTTTTCCGGAATCTTTACATATATCCTGGGAGGTCTTGGGTTCATCCTCCTCTTTGCATTGAAAGTTCCGGCATACTATATAATTGCAGGAGCACTTGCACTTTCAATTATTTACACACTTATAAATAGCAGGAGGGTCTCATGATTTTTCTTGAGCTTTTCTTGAATTTCTTTTTCATAGGAATTACAAGCATCGGCGGTGGTTTATCTACAATACCCTTAATGACCGAAATCCTAACTTCGAAAGGATGGGTCATCGAAACAGAAATCCTTGATATGATTGCAATATCAGAGATGACACCCGGGCCGATAGGCATAAACATGGCAACCTATGCCGGCAATAAAGCAGCAGGTATACTTGGTGGCATTTCAGCAACTGCCGGACTGGTAGCACCATCGGTCATAATTATAATAATAATTGCACATTTTTATAACAAATACAGAAGTAACCTTTATGTAAACGGAATCATGACAGTAGTCCGGCCTGTTGTAACGGGGATGATTGCTGCAGTCTGTGCAAACCTGGCAGTCCTCACACTATTTGATGTTGAATCTTTTACAAGCGGTGGTGGCTTATGGTCATTTTTCCAGCCTATACCTATTCTCATTGCAGCAGTTGTATTCATTGCCGGCTATAGATTCAAGGTGCACCCTGTATTGCTGATTGTATCTTCTGCAATAGCAGGTATAATATTAATGTAAAATATATGGAGTTGAAATGAAAAGCTATAGGAAAGAACTGTGGTTCAACATAAGAGGTCGCCGGGGATTTAAAAACATTACTCCCGAAGTAAACAGATGCCTGTCCGAGAGTGGCATAAGAGAAGGTTTCCTGTTGTGCAATGCCATGCACATAACAGCCAGTGTTTTTATAAACGATGATGAGAGCGGTCTCCATTCGGATTTTGAAAAATGGCTTGAGGGTCTTGCACCGGAAAAACCATATGACAGGTATGCACATAATGGATTTGAAGACAATGCAGATGCTCATCTGAAAAGAACTATAATGGGACGTGAAGTTGTAGTTGCCGTTACTGATGGCAAACTTGATTTCGGCCCCTGGGAACAGATTTTTTACGGAGAATTTGACGGCAAGAGGGACAAACGTGTCCTTGTAAAGATAATCGGAGAGTAAAATGAAAAAAGCAATAATACTTTTGGCAATTCTGGCACTTTTAATGACTTTGGTAACAGGCTGTTCAAAAGAAGAAGAAGCCGCAGAATTCGGTTGGGGAACATTGGATGAAGGAAATATATATACCAATGAATTCTTCGAGTTTTCCATTGAACTTAATCCTGATATGACATTTTTAAGTCCTCAGGAAATTCTGAATGCCAACCCGCCCTATGATGAAAACGGCGAAGAAATGGAACCAATTGATATAACAGAAATAGAGGATTTAAGTGCCCAGTCTGTGGTACAGTTTGTTTATGGGAACCTCTACAGTGAAGAGGAACCCGGAAGATTCAATTCATATATCAATATCTTCTCCGAAAGCATGCAAAGCATCGGCCAAACAATGAACAAGGAAAATTATGTAAAGAACTACATTGACTTTTCAGAGTACCTATACAAGGATTCAATGATAGACGTCTATGTACACCCATTCGAGAAAGTATGGATCAGCGACCGTGAGTTTGCCAAGGGTGTCTTGGAAATTGATTATGAAGAGTATAAAGTAATCCAGGAAATGTATGCCATTACAAAGAACAACTACGTCCTGGTAATAATGTGCAATTATACAAATGATATTGAAAAAGAAATCTTTGATGAAATGATAACATCCATTGAAATAGACTGATTGTTTTCTATTTAGAAATTGAAGCCGTGCAAACATCCCTTCGATGACTGCACGGCTTTTTTAATAAACTTTAAATGTTGCCACACTTCTCGGCGGAAGCATGCAGCTGACCTTGTTTGCATTCACTGTGAAATCCTTGAAATCAGCAATACTGACATTTTCCGGGTTTTCAGGTGTATTATGCGATGTTATTTCGCTGCCAGTCAGAATCCTGCAGCTGACCTTTGAATCGCCCTTGATTCCAAGAATCTCAATTGAATATTCTGCAGCCTTTCCAGGATTTGAATTGCATACTGATACATATACAGTTCCTGTCTCAGAATTCAAGGAGGCTGTTGTATCTGTCTCAGGTAATCCAAGGTAGTCGCTTGTTTCTGCTGATATTTCAAGAAAAGTGTTATCCATATGTTCTTTATACAGGTCAAAAACATGGTAAGTCGGGGTTTTTATCATAACATCATCATATGTAAGAATGACTGCCTGCAGTACATTGATTGTCTGTGCCAGATTTGCCATTTTCACCCTGTCGTTGTGCTTATGGAATGTATTGAAATGAATGGCAGCCGAAACGGCATCTCTGATGGTATTTTGCTGATGCAAAAATCTTTTGTTGGTCCCGGCTATGGCTTTGTACCAGGTGCCCCATTCATCAACAACCATTGCGACTTTTTTTTCAGGGTCATATTTATCCATTATCCTGGAATGACCTTCAATATATTCATCCATAAGATATGAATACTTGATTATTTTGTACCACTCTTCTTCCGTGAATTCATGAGAACAACCCATTTCCGAAAAGTTATTGTTTACCCTGGTGTAGTAATGAAGGCTCAGTCCCCACATTTGGGCAGATGCATTTTTCATTACAACATCCGTCCAGTTATAATAATCATCATAAGCTCCGCAGGCAATCTTTCTGACACTGTTACCGGGATAACTCCTGACATATGTCTGATATCTTTTGTATAGGTCTGAATAAAATTCCGGAGTCATGTTTCCCCCGCAGGCCCAGCTCTCATTGCCAATACCGAAAAAGGGAAGTTTCCATGGCTGTGGTCTTTTATTTTCAGTCCTCAGTTCCGACATGGCGGTTCCTTTTTCACAGCTCAGATAATCAACCCAGTCCTGCATTTCCTTGACTGTCCCACTTCCCAGGTTTCCTGCAACATATGCATCGCAACCAAGCATTTCACATAGTTCCATGAATTCATGGGTTCCGAATGCATTTGTTTCAGTAACCATGCCCCAATGGGTATTTATTTGTTTTTTTCTGTTTCTGTCAGGCCCAATACCCTCTTTCCAGTGATACTCATCAGCAAAGCATCCTCCGGGCCATCTGAGTACCGGAATATTAAGTGCCTTGAGGGCTTCAACGATATCCAGGCGTATACCATTGTGATTGGGAATCCCGGATTCTTTTCCTACCCACATACCATCATAGATGCATCTTCCAAGGTGTTCTGCAAAATGGCCATATATATATCTACTTATGGTCTCCTTTGTTTTTGTGACATCAATTATTGTTTTATTCATTATTTTACTCCCAAATTGAATTTTTCAAGAGGTGTATATGTAAGTATACCGTTGATCCTGCTGCTTTCCATGACACATATTTCATTTACTTCAATTATTTTTCGCGGAAATCTGATTTCATTGTTTTCCCCGGTAAGTCTTGCCTGTCTTGCCAGTGTGATATGCGGCTTATATTTCATAGAGTCAGTTTCAACACCACAAGCCTTGAGATTACTTATCATAATTGAATGCAGGGTTAAAAGTTCATCCGAATTTTCTATATTGCAGTATACCGTATGACTGTTCTTTTTCCGGAAACTGGAAATACCGTCAATAGCTGCTTCGAACCCTTTTATTTCCTTTGAAGTCTTCTTTGTAGCCCTGATTACCTTATTGACCTTGGCTCTGTCTGCTTCACCGATAAAAACAATTGTCATATGCATATTTTCAGCTCTCACCAATTTTGCATCCTTATATAATGATGATATGGCTTTTGCAGATTCCTGCAAATACTGTCTTGTAGATTCCCCGAAGGTTACGGCTGTGAAAATTCTCATCTCAAATAAAAAATAACTCTACTTGATTTTTTCTAGATTATATATCAAAATGTATTCATAGTATATGAAAAGAGGTCAATGAATATGAGATATGTCTGTACAGTATGCGGTTACGTATATGATCCTGATTTGGGAGATGAGATGGCTGATATCCCTGAAGGTACATCCTTTGAAGATTTACCTGAAGATTGGGTTTGTCCTGAATGCGGCGCTCCAAAGGATATGTTCGAACCAGAAGAGTAAACCTAATTACATATTTGGGAACAACGGCGTTTCACCCAGCCTGTGCAAGCAGGTGGTTGTACGTCGTTTTTTTAATCCGGAAGTACCCGGCGAAAGGAACTATCATGAAAGTTGAAAGAACAAAAGAAGATGTAATCAACCTTGTAAAAGAAAATGACGTAAAGTTCATACGTCTGCAGTTCACCGATATATTCGGAGTTCTGAAGAATGTTGCAATAACTGTTGACCAGTTGGAAAAGGCACTGGCCAACGAATGTATGTTTGACGGTTCTTCAATTGAGGGCTTTGCACGAATTGAGGAGTCTGATATGTATCTTAGGCCTGATCCCGATACTTTTGCAATATTCCCCTGGCGTTCTCAGTCGGGCAAGGTAGCAAGACTAATCTGTGATGTTTACACTTCCGACGGAAAACCTTTTGAAGGGGATCCCAGATATATATTGAAAAAAATGGTAAGCAAAGCCCAGTCCATGGGTTATGACCAATTCAATGTCGGTCCTGAATGTGAGTTTTTTCTTTTCCTGACAGACAATGAAGGAAAGCCTACAACCATAACCCATGACAATGCAGGTTACTTTGACCTTGGTCCCATTGACCTCGGAGAAAACGCCCGACGGGATATCAGTATGATACTCGATGAAATGGGTTTTGAAATTGAAGCAAGCCATCATGAAGTCGCCCCTGGGCAGCACGAAATTGATTTTAAATATACTGATGCTTTGACTGCAGCTGATGCTATCCTTACATTCAAGCTGGTTGTCAAGGTAATGGCACAAAGGCACGGTCTTCATGCAACCTTCATGCCCAAACCTATTGCCGGAATCAGCGGGTCCGGTATGCATACAAACATTTCCCTGTTCAAGGATGGCAGCAATGCTTTTTGCAACGGCAGCGACAGAAACAACCTCAGTGAAGAAGCATACAATTTCATCGGTGGATTGGTCAAGCATATCAGTTCTATTACAGCCCTTACAAATCCCACTGTTAACTCATATAAGAGATTGATTCCCGGTTATGAAGCCCCGGTTTATGTTGCCTGGTCAGCCCAGAACAGAAGTCCTCTGATAAGGGTTCCTGCATGCCGTGGAAATTCAACCAGACTGGAACTGAGAAATCCTGACCCTACCTGTAATCCATATCTTGCCCTGGCAGGCATACTTGCCGCCGGACTTGATGGAATCGAAAATAAGCTGGAAGCGCCTGAACCCGTAAATAAAAACATTTACGAAATGAGCATAAATGAACGAAAACGTCAGAAAATTGTTTCATTGCCTGCCGATTTGAACGAAGCAATAAAGAACATGGGAAAAAGCGCTTTGGTTAAGGAAGTTCTGGGAGATCATATATTCAATAAATTCATTACAGCAAAGAATGAAGAGTGGAATGCATACAGAACCCAGGTCACACAGTGGGAACTGGATTCATATCTTACAAAATACTGAGGTAAACGCAATGCCGATGGACATAAGGCTGAATGATATCCTGGAACTGAAAAAGCAGCACCCCTGCGGCTCAAAGGAGTGGCTGGTGCTGAGGGTAGGTGCCGATTTTCGAATACAGTGCACCGGCTGCGGTCACAGGGTCATGACCCCAAGGGTCAAACTGGAAAAGAGTATAAGAAAAATAACAAGAAAAGAGGATGTCTGATGACATTCTCTTTTTCCAGGTATATAATTTAACCCGGAGGTTTCCTATGAAAAAAAGAATAATTTCAATAGTAGTACTTGCCATTCTTCTTGTTCTATTACTTGTTGCCTGTGCACCGGGAGATGGAAAGGCAACCATCGAAAAGCCGGCAAATTTTCTTTGGGGTATCTGGCATGGTTGGATTGCTCCTGTTACATTGATAATAGGAATTTTCAACAAGGGCATCCGCATTTATGAATCAATAAATACAGGCTGGTGGTATGATTTCGGCTATTATATAGCAATTGTAGGCGGATTCGGCGGTCTGGCATTGTTTAGGAGAAGAAAGTCCGGAAGAGACAGAGACTGAAGTTAATCCCGTCGTTCCCAACCCGGCTTTGACATTGAGTATGCATTAATATAAAATGGTTTGTGAAAATTCAAGCCCGGAGGCACCAATGATAGCTATCGGCAGTGATCACGCAGGTTATTCTCTTAAAAATATTGTAATCAACCATCTCAGGGAAAAAGGGTTGGAATATATTGATTTCGGGCCTAGCTCCGAAGACTCTGTTGATTTTCCCGATTTTGCAGAGAAAACAGCCACATCAATACAATGCGGGCAATGCGACCGTGGAATTCTTATCTGTGGAACAGGAATCGGCATGTCAATTGCCGCCAACAAATTCAATGGAATCAGAGCAGCACTTTGCACAACGGAGTTTCATGCAAGACTCTCCAGGCAGCATAATAATTCAAATATTCTTGCACTGGGATCAAGGGTAACCGGCAAGGACCTGGCTCTGTCCATAGTTGACGAGTGGCTTTCAACCGAATATCTTGGTGGCAGATATGAAAATAGAAATATTAAAATACAACAATTGGAACGAAAGGCCGGCAAGGAGGATTAAGCATGACCTTTGAAAAGTATGACGAAATGGTGTTTATCTTTGATCACCCGTTGATTCAGCACAAGGTATCCCTACTGAGGGACAAGAACACTGATACCAAGGAATTCAGGGAGCTTGTAAGTGAAATTGCAATGTTGATGACTTATGAGGTTACCAGGGATATGCCTTTGAAGGAAGTCGAAATTGAAACACCAATCGGTATGGCCAAGACAAACATCCTATCAGGTAAAAAAATGGGAATAGTACCTATACTCAGAGCAGGTCTTGGCATGGTTGACGGAATGCTAAACCTCATGCCTATGATTAAAGTCGGGCATATAGGGTTATACAGAGATCATGAAACACTTGAGCCCGTTGAATATTATTGCAAGCTGCCTGATGATGCTTCAGAAAGGGAAATGGTTCTTCTCGACCCTATGCTTGCAACCGGTGGCTCTGCATCAGCAGCCATAGGATTTTTGAAAAAACGTGATATAACACAAATAAAGCTTATGTGTCTTATAGCAGCACCTGAAGGCATTGCAAGAGTCCGGAAGACTCATCCGGATGTACAGATATTCTGTGCCTGTGTTGATAAAGGACTCAATTCAAATGCATATATTGTTCCTGGACTCGGTGACGCCGGCGACAGGCTCTTTGGCACAAAATAAGGAGGAAATATGGCCAGACCATCATGGGATGAGTATTTCATGCAAATCGTTGATTTGGTGAAAACCCGTTCGACATGTCTGAGAAGACAGGTCGGTGCTTTGATTGTAAAGGACAAAAGGATTCTGGCTTCCGGCTACAATGGAGCTCCTGCGGGAGTTTCACACTGTGCCGAGGTAGGTTGTCTCAGACAGCAGCTGAATGTACCTTCCGGTGAAAGGCATGAATTATGCCGGGCCATCCATGCAGAACAGAATGCCATTGTGCAGGCTGCATACTCAGGAACATCAGTAAATGGCTCCACGATGTATGTTTCCCTTCAACCGTGTTCACTGTGTGCCAAACTGATGATAAATGCAGGAATCAGAAAACTGGTTTACAGAGGCAGCTATCCTGATGAACTTGCTCTTTCAATGCTCAATGAAGCCGGTGTTGAACTTATCAATTTTGATGAGGTTGAATAATGACCTTTATACTCACATTCCTGGTTTCCCTTGGAGTTTCAGCAGCTGTTTACCCACTGGTGAAAAGGCTCGCATTTTTTTCAAATGCTCTCAGTGTTCCATCAAAGGACAGGCATGTTCACATCAAACCTATTCCGCTTTTAGGCGGGCTTTCAATAATTCTTGGGTTTTTAGTATCCATTGTTTTAAATTATATCTTCAATGAAAGCTTTGTTGCCAACAGGGAACTTCTCGGGTTGCTTACCGGATTGATAATTATAGTTATTATGGGTGTGCTTGATGATATTCTTGAGCTAAAACCTATTTACAAGCTTGTATTCCAGATTACAGCAGCCATTGCAGCCGTACTGGTTTCAGGTTCACGCATTGAATTTTTTACAAATCCAAATACTCTGACCTCTTTGATATTGCTGAACCCTGTGGTATCAGTAATAATCACAATTTTCTGGATTGTTGCACTGACAAATGCCTTTAATATAATTGACGGCCTGGATGGGCTTGCTGCAGGCATAGGCACAATCAGCGCCTTGACCCTTTTGGCTGTTTCTCTTTTAAGGCCGGACGCTGAACTTGTAGGGTCATATGCAGGGATAATAACCGCAGCCCTTGCCGGTGCATGCCTGGGATTTCTGCCTAAAAATTTCAATCCGGCAAAGATATTCATGGGAGAATCAGGTTCAGCCTTCATCGGGTTTACCCTAGCCATGGTATCAATGCAGGGCACATTGAAATCATACACCGCCTTATCAATTTTCATACCTGTGGTAGCCTTTGGTTTACCAATACTTGATACAGTACTCGCTTTTTCCAGAAGATTAATTAAAAGAAAACCTATTTCCCAGGGAGACCGGGAACATATCCATCACAAACTCATTGATGATCTGGGTTTCTCCCAGCGTACCACAGTTCTCATTTTGTATTTTGCAAGTTTGATGCTAGGATTGTTGTCTGTGTTTATGGCCAATACCGGCATGAAGAATATCGGTATTCTTCTAATTTGTCTGATAATTGTTACTATCTTAGTCATCACATTCATCTATAAACCCAAAAGAAAAAAAGAACTGACAAACCCCATAAATTCATCTTTCACAAATGAGGAAAAAGATAATGAAGAAAAATAAGGTATTGATTGTTTACGGGACCAGGCCCGATGCTATAAAAATGGCCCCGGTTGTCATTGAATTCAAAAAGGATTCCGCTATTGAAACCGTAGTCTGTACAACTGCACAGCATCGCGAAACCATAGATATGGTAAACGATATTTTTGGAATCAAACCCGATTTCGACCTTGATATAATGAAACAGAGCCAAACCCTCGAGTACATAACTTCTTCTATAATGGAAAAATTTTCAAAGGTACTTGACACTGAGAAACCTGACATGGTTCTTGTTCATGGAGATACTGCAACCTGCCTAATATGTTCACTTGCATCATTTTACAAAAAAATACCCGTAGGTCATGTTGAAGCAGGCCTGAGGACACATGATATTTATTCACCATTCCCTGAGGAAATGAACAGAAAACTCGTCGGCAACATTGCTTCACTGCATTTTTGTCCTACAGAATCCAATCGAACAAACCTTCTCAAGGAAAATGTCCCTGACAGTTGCATTTTCGTTACTGGAAATACTGCCATTGATGCACTTAATACAACAGTTGGTACAGATTACGAATTCAATTGCAGTGAACTTAACGCCATAGATTATAACGACAAAAGAGTAATACTTCTCACTGCACACCGACGCGAAAACCTTGGTGCTCCTCTGGTTGATATCTGTGAGGCAGTCCTTGATATTACGGAAAAATTCAAGGATGTTGTTTTCGTTTATCCTGTTCACCCAAACCCTGCTGTCCAAAACACAGTCAGACCTATCCTTTTTGGGAAAAATAGAATAATCCTGACAGATATGCTTGATGTCCGTGATCTTCACAACCTAATGAAGCGTGCCTATATGGTAATGACTGATTCAGGCGGCCTCCAGGAAGAAGCTCCTGCACTTGGTAAACCGGTACTTGTACTTCGCAAAGAAACCGAGAGACCCGAAGCTGTTGAAATGGGAACAGTCAAACTCAGTGGAATATGCAAAGAAAATATCATCGCAGATGCATCTGAACTATTGTCCGGCAAGGATTTGTATATGAAAATGGCTACTGCTGTCAATCCATATGGGGATGGACATGCCAGCGAAAGAATCCACGCAGCAGTCCTTGAATACTTTTCCAGATCAACATAGAATAAATTCTTCATCCGAAAATGAAACAATATCCCCTCTTTCAATCCTTCTTGGGCTTTGTTTTTCCAGTCTGTCACCATTCAGATATGTACCGTTCCTGCTGCCCATGTCAGTAATATAAACACTCCCGTCCATTTTGTATAACCGGGCATGTGCCTTTCCAATTCCACTGTTGAACAATCCATAATCTTGTTTGAGCATCTGCCGGCCTATTGTAACCCCTTCGTCAGCCACAGGTATTTTTGTGTCTATGCTGCATATACCCGTAAGAAACATTCCTTCGGTTTTTTGACTTATGGGCATTGTTTCATGATTGTCTTTCTCTTTACTTTCAAATGTTTTTTCCAGCAAATTTTTAATGAATGTAATTTTCTTAGGTTGCTCTTTTACAAAATGCAATTCCCAGTTTACAGGTTTATCCGGTTCATTGCTGTACTCCCAGACAGCAAGCATCCTTGATGCGGTAAAATCATTTTTGCTTATTTCCCTGGCAGCCCATTCTCGGAATCTTTCATCATTTATTCCATATCCTGAGTAGTAGTTGCCCAATATACTTGTAAATAAATTTTTCATGGATTGCCTGAGTTCCCGACTTTCAAATAAAGAAAAAATAAATTTCAACTCAATTCTATCGGCATCAATATAAATAAGGTCAGATTCCATCACCAATCTTTCAGGGGGAAGAAGATATTCCGTACATTCTTTTATGGTTTCGCTGACCCATTTGAGTATTTGTCTGAACAATTCCCTGTCCATGCCATTTTTTGATAAGTACTCACTCAATCTTACATATGAATCAGTTCTGTACAATACCTGTTCACCCGCAGTGCCATTGAATATCTCAAATTTAATAAGACAGCTTGGTTTGCATGAGATTATCATCCTCTGTATATAACCGGGATCATTTCTTGCTCCGCTTGCCCTTAGAAAATTTTTCCCTTGTATTATGGTATTTTCAGCAATCATTGTTTAACCTACCTTTATTTTGTCAATTATCTCAGTATCATTGAAAATACTGTCTATCATGTCTGTTACAAATTTTGAAATAGCTTCCCTGAATATGAGTGCAACCCCCACAAGCACTGCAACAATAATAACTATCTCAACTGTTCCCATTCCTTTTTCTGACAGATATGCCTTTATTCTATAGTTCATTAAATCATTCCTTTCATTGCGGCAAATGCGGGAAATGCCACTATCAGTATTATTCCTCCCAGGCTCATGGCCAGTGGAAAAACCATTTTTACCGAAGCCTTTTCTCCCTTTTCCTTGGCCCTTCGGTATCTGTCATTCCAGCTTTGAATTGCAAAATCCCTGATGACATCGGATGTACCCGACTCACCGGATTTAAATGCCTGGGATACAACTGTAGCAAATGAATAAATTTCAGGTATTCCCAGTCTCCTTGCAAACAAAATTATACTTTCCTCAAGGGAGATCCCCGTTTCCATTCTCAATGACATCATCCTTGCCTCTTTATAAAAAGAAGATCCAGGTTTGTTTTTCAAGGCCTTTACCCATGCTTTTTCCAAACCCAGCCCTGCTTTTGCAAGAACTGCCAGGTCCATGCAAAAAACAGGAAAATCCCTTAGTATGGCTTCTCTTTCAACAGCGGCTCTCTGTTTTAAATCATACATGGGAATAAAGTAACCCAATCCCGCCAAAGCAAAGCAAATGAAATTACCGAAACTGCCTGGATCTGAAAAAGTATTGACGGCAACAGGTATTGACATGAATAGAACCAATGATGAAATATTAGCTGTCATCTCAGTTACCGCCTGCTCCTTGTTTCCTTTGTTTCCATATAAAACCATAAAATCCACTGAGGTCAATGATGGTTTGCCTCTGGCGAAAAATGAAATAACCTTACCTACGGCCGCATATATGATTCTTGTATAAACAGCATGATGCAATTGTTGTTTTTCACTTGCAAAATGCGAATACACCATTGAAAAGGATAGAACCAGAATATAAATCAGCATTAACATACTACACCTCTATTGAAGTTATTTGTTTCCCTGTATACCAACTTGCACAAAAAATTATTCCCGCCACAGTCATTACAATTTTTCCTGCTATGGTTTCATATAATGGAGATAAATAGGAACCTGCCCCGACAGACAATAGTACAAGTATTGCTGCAGGAATTATCGATACAAGAATGTGCTCGAATCTTTTACCGGAAAGAATCATCAATAATTCATTCTTCAATTGGATTTTTTCCGTTATTATTCCAATGGTGTGGTTCGTAATATCAATTACACTGATTCCTGTCTCTTCACTGCTTTCAATGCTTCCAGCAAAAAGATATGCGTCTTCGATATCTGTTTTTTCGGCTATATGATTAAGTACATCACCTGCACTGTTATTGATTCGAAATCGTGCTGCTCCTGATTTCAAAACTAAAAGCAGTACATCCTCACCATGCATTTTTTCATAATCTGCCACTGCCCTGAAATATGCTGAAGAAAAATTTTCCGACGATTTCAACAAAGGTTCCAGACATATTAAGAAATCCCGGAATCCAACAGACAACACAGTCTTTTTTCTTTCAATGACCTGATTTTTATTAAAGAGTGAATAAACAAAAAATAAAATAGCAACTGAAATGCAAAGGAGAAAATTTTTATACAATAAATAACCTATCATTAACCCTATAAGACTTTTGCCCAGATGCTCCTTAACCATATGAATACCTCTGCATCTTTGTGATTTCTGATAATTCCCCCACTTTATTCAGCTTATGGTTTCTATAATCAAATGAAAAAAGACAGTTTATACAATGACCTCCTTCGGGAATTGTTTTTAGTTCACAAATTTCTACTATTCGCCGCTTACCTCCCGGGCGGGAAAGACACACCACTACATCTATTGCCATCACAACCTGCTGTCGTGCAGCTTCAACAGGAATATCCCTGTCCATGATTACCATGTTCTCCAATCTGGAGACAAGTTCTTTTGCAGAATTTGCATGGCCTGTCGACACCGATCCTTCGTGTCCTGTATTCATGGCCTGAAGCATGTCAAATGCTTCTGCACCTCTTACTTCTCCGACAATAATTCTGTCAGGCCTCATTCTAAGACTCGCACGTATCAAATCCCGTATTGTAACTTCTCCTTTTCCTTCTGAATTTCGTCGTCTTGTTTCAAGCCGCACCATATTTCTGACTCCGTTTATCTTAAGCTCAGCTGAATCTTCAATTGTTATCAACCGCTCATTTTCATTGGTAAAATTGGCCAGTACATTCAACAGCGTAGTTTTACCGGTACCGGCACCACCGCAAATAAATATATTGTATTTCGCCCTATATACATTTTTTAGAAAACCCATCGCTTCTTCTGAACACAGGCCGTTTTCAACAAGGTCCTGTGCTGACAGAGGTTCTTTTGGAAATTTACGTATGGTCAGCGCATTTCCATCTACGCAGACCGGTTCCATGACTATGCTTATTCTTGTACCATCAGGCATGCACGCATCTGTTATTGGAACTGCAGCACTTACCATCCTTGCTGTTTTCCGGCAGATTGCCCTTATTATTCCCTGTACTTCAGTACCGTCACTGAACCTGAAATCAGCCTGATGTAGATTACCGTCCCTTTCATAAAAAACTTCCCTTCCGTTCACCATTATTTCAGTAATGAATGGATCTTCGAACAGCTCCTGAAGAATCCCAAATCCCAGCAACTCGCTTTTGAGCCTTCGTATTTCCTTTGTTATGTATTCAATCCCCAGATAGTGTTCCCTGGAATAATTGAATACACACTCTTCGATTATGCTTTCAATCTGACCATCATCAGAATTTTCTGTTGACTCAAGTTTGTCGATTATTCTCTTCTTAAGTATCTCATTATCCATAAAAGTTCATTCCCTAAGGCTTTTATAAATATTCATAATTGCCTTGCCGAATCCTTCGTTTGTCCCTTTGCCGTCGTCTTCTGGAACTGAGTTGGAATTATCACTGCATCGGTTTTTGACAATTTTAATTTTCCCCTGGCAATGGGTTTTAAGATATTCCATGTATACCTGTTCACGCAGCAACGGTTCCCTTCCTGTTATTAAAATTCCTGTATCTGCCCCTTGCAGAAGTTTTAGAAGAGTATCTGACATGAAAGACGGCACATCCATAATGATCAAATCATGGAATTCGTCTGCCCGTGCTGCTTCAATCAGCCTGTCGGCGGACCTTGAACCAATCAAGGAATCCGGTACAGGGCTTATGTTTGTAATGCATTCATAAACTCCATCAGCAACCGGATTTGAAACTTCCTTTAAAAGAGTCCCATATATTTTTCTATTGTTTTCAAGACAATATTGCAGTTTTGTCATATCATTACCGGCATTTTCATTCATTTTGATTTCGCTTGCTGATGAGGGGTCAAGATTCATATACAGTACCTCACTACCGATGGCAGAAGCATGCTTTGCCAAAGCTGTGGAGATCTTAGTCTTTCCCGCTCCACCCAGTGCTGACGTAACACATATTATCAAAGGTCTTTCCCGGCTTTGGTCCGTGGATATATCGTTGTTTTTATATATGATTCCTATCAAACCGATGCAGATTCCAGACGCTCTTTGCAATTTTTTTATATCGCCGTCCGATTCTTTTATTGTAATTATATTTCTGCTGTTTCTTTTATTCAGATAATCGGTAATTATATAATCACTTTCCTCAGCTTTATTGCAGATCTGAAAAAATCTGGGATAGTTCAGCTTGATATATTCTTCAAGCCTTGCGAAGTATTCCCTGTCTTCTACATCAAAATGAATTCCTGCAGTATGCATAAGCACTCCTTTGAAAAAATAATATTCCAACTTCCATTATTTGTCATTAAACGGAGTGTTAATTTTTCATCGAAACTTAAACTGATAGTTAATCTCCTCTAATACTGTATATATTTGATATAATGACAGTGTAGTTAAATATTGCGACAGGAGGATTTTATGAATATCGCAAAATATATAGATCACACATTACTTAAACCTGAGGCAAGCCGTAAAGAGGTTGACAAGCTCTGCGGTGAAGCTCTTGAACATGGGTTTTATTCCGTATGTATAAATGGATGCAGGGTGAAATACGCAGCTGAGCTCCTTGACCCATCAGATGTCAGGGTATGTGCAGTAATAGGTTTTCCACTTGGTGCATGTACAACCAAAATAAAGGAAATGGAAACTAAAACTGCAATTTCTGAAGGAGCAGATGAAATTGACATGGTAATGAACATTGGTATGTTCAAGGACGGCGACTATGAATATGTATTGAATGACATAAAGGCAGTTGTCGATGAAGCACATGGCAAAGACGTTTTGGTCAAGGTAATACTTGAAACATGCCTCCTTGAAAATGAGGAGATAGTAAAGGCATGTGAAATATGCCTTGAAGCCGGTGCGGACTTCGTAAAGACATCCACGGGCTTCAATAAAGAGGGTGCAACCCTGGAAGCTGTCGCCATCATGAAAAAGACTGTCGGGGACAGGGCACTGGTCAAGGCTGCAGGTGGAGTCAGAAATTATCAGACTGCAATCGATTTTATAAATGCCGGAGCAAGCAGGCTTGGATGCAGCTCTTCAGTGGCAGTGGTTGAAGGCGAAGAATCCTCAGGTGGATATTAAAAAAACAGCCCTCGGGCTGTTTTTTTAAATTTCTGCATTTGCATCAAGAGCCTGGACAAACCGGTATATTTCTTCTTCAGATAAATCATCATCATCTACCAGTCTTTTTTGTATTGCCTTGACAACGCTTTCTATTTCATCATGTCTGTCAGGATAGTATACATAACACTGGCTGAACTTCATCATATGGCACCAAACCAGCATTTCCTTGCGGCTTATTTTACCATCTCTGTAGTTTTCAAGGGCATCGGCAATATCATCTGCGTAAACTATTATAGGGTTCTTTATGAAGTACTTTTCCTTTTCAGGGGTCATATGCCTGGTGATGTCCCTTACTGATAGGTTAAGGTTCTTGAACTGCGACATCTCTGTCATCATTTCATCTATTTCGTGTTTAGGTATGCCTTCAAGTAGTGTCTTGTTGTCTCTGATTTGTTTCACACCGGTAAAAATACATGCAATTCCTATCAGTGCGACCAAGACCATGACCACAATTTCCCTGGTGTCGGTTTTAATGTTGTCTGTGGTAAATATTGCAGCCATTATTCCCATGAAAAGAACTCCGCCTGCCATGTACAGATACCCAAATAAGATGTTTTTTTTCTGCTGGTCTTTGTTTATCATAATAGTCTCCTGTAATCCCGAATAATTATATCATAATCGTTTTCAGAATATGGTTCTATTTATTATTGTAACTCAAGAAAAAAAGTATACAATTATATATACAAATTTAATGGATGAACTTTCATCGATAAAGGCAAGTTTGCCGAAAGGCAGGTACGCAAAGCCAGGGGTCTAAAGCACATTGTGTTATGATAGCCGGTTACCGAAAGGAAGTTTTTTATATGCATCAAATCGGTTTATGTTCATCCAAAAAATCAAAGGAGAGGTGAACATGAAAAATTTAAGAATCATCATTGCATTGGTTATGGCATTTCTAATGATAGTTCCAGCATTTGCAATGGCAGAAGAAACAGCACCGGAAGATCCACCAGCCGAAGAACCTGTTGTGGAAGAACCAGCTGCAGAAGAACCTCAGGAAGAAGAGCCCGTT
>JAFGIJ010000103.1 GCA_016929655.1 Clostridia bacterium | reverse complement strand
TCGGGTATTTACTCGAAAATCAGGTAAACACCCCTCGGGTATTTACTCGAAAATCAGGTAAACACCCCTCGGGTATTTACTCGAAATGAGGATTTAGCGTAAGAGGAAGGGGAGTATTACTTCGGCCGTGGAGGTCAGACCGTGTCTGCCTTTTTCGAAAATGTGTGTTTCAATATTGGGAAGCAGTTTGTTTACTCGTTTGACAGCCTTCTTGAAATTAAATAAAGCATCCTGGTTACCACAAAGCAGCAGAACTTTGGAGCGGATTGCAGAAAGTTCATCATTGCTTAATTTGGGCACTGCTTCCACTCTCGATATAAAGTGCTGGTTGATCAGGGAGAAAAACTCAAATACTTCAGGTGAATCAAAATCATCAGGGAAAAGCAGCCTGAGTGTTTTTTTGACACCCGCATCACCTTCTCTTTGAAACTTAACAAGTTTGAATATTGCACTCATATTTGGATTTATAATACCTCCTGGTGCTATCAAAGCAACATTGCCAGTGCGTTCAGGATGCAGGGAAGCAAATTTCAACGCAACCCAGCCGCCAAGAGACAGTCCGACCAATGATGGGTTGTTGATTTTCAGATTATCAATTACTTCAAGGAGCCAGTTTGCATAATCATCATTTTTCCAGGACATTCTTACCTCTGTTGATTTTCCTGGGTCCCCGGGCATATCCGGTGCATAGATACAGAACGACCTTGAATATATTTCGAAGTCTGACAGCCACGTTGAGGCATTTGATGTACTGCCATGCAACAGTACAAGTGGGGGCTTATCCGGATCCCCATGAATCAGGATATGGGTTGACCCAGCAGTGGTCATTATATCAATTTGCCGTATATTCAGTTTTGATTCGAAAACCATTCTGTCATAGAAATCCAGCATCAGGATTTTGCCCTCATCTGACTTGAAAATTTCTGTTGCCATAGTTCATTCCTTTCCAACGTTAAGCCCGTTTCTTAACTGAGTCAGCCAGTTCAGTTCGTTTTGAAAAGTGCTGATTCTGTTTTGCCACAGCATTTCCCAGAAAAATTCAGCCCGGGCATTCTTTTTGGGAAAGACAGACCTTCTCGAAAGACGTTCACGGCACATGACCAATTGCATTTCAATTTCGTATTGATAAAGATTGATCAGATTCTCTATCTCGTCATTGCTCAATCCATCTGACCATGCCAATTGAATCAAAAAAGTGCTTTTTGTTTGAATGACATCGGGCTTTGATTTTGCCCAGTCACTTAACTCTGCAATACCTTCATTGGTTATGTGGTAGACCTTGCGTGCAGGATATTTGTCCTGTTGAATGATTTCTTTTGTTACGAATCCTTCTTTATCCAATTCAACCAGGGTTTTATATATTTGATTGTTGTTTCCTGACCATGGAATGAATTCGGTTTCTGAGAAATATTTTTTCAATTCATAACCGGTCAATGGCTTCCAACTGAGGAAACCGAGTATAGTATGCTTCAATGACATTGCCAACCTCCTAAAATATTAATAAACTATGTTAAAGATAACATAGTATATTAATAACGTCAACTGTAAAATAAAAATGTGTAAGGTTATTGCATGCGGGTAAACTATTATGGAATATTAGCGAGGAGTATTATATGTTATTTGACAGATTGTTCAGGACAAACAGAATCAGCCAGGATAAAGCCAAGGAGATGCTGGATAGTGGGGGCGTAACCCTGGTGGACGTACGTACGCCGGGAGAATATGCCGAGGGATTTATCAAAGGAGCCATACTGCTTCCTCTAGACAGAATTGCAAGCGATGCCGCAAAAAAGCTTCCTGACAAAGAAGCAACAATTTTGGTTTATTGCCTGAGCGGAAGCCGAAGCAGCAGTGCTGTAGGTATATTGTCAAGAGTAGGGTATACAAATGTTTTTGATATAGGTGGGATAGGTTCATGGCCTTATGGGATATCGAAATAGATTATTCTATATTTTCAAGCTCACTTAGCAGGTATTCCCTGTTTCCCGTATCCTTTATGGCATCGGCAGCAGCTGATGCCTTTCCCTTAAATAACTCCAAATTGGTTGAGTCTTTCAATATGTTATATGCCCTGGCAAGGGCTTCATAGGCAAATGCCAGGTCAAAATCACCGATATTGTTTTCTTCACAAATCCTCAGGGATTCCTCAGCATGAAGCAAGGCACTTTCTGCCATGTTCAAAAGGCTGTACACTCTTGAAATCTGCCACTCACCCCTGGCAAGGTGAACCGGTTCACCGATTTGACCCCAGTGATAACGGGAAGCATGAGCCATATGGACCATACTGAGATTTTCATCATGGGTGCGGTGTTGTTTGTCAATCAAATCCCATGTGGCATTGAAGTTTTCGATGGCTTCTTTTTTGTGCCATTGTGCAGTAGATAGATTTTCACTTTCCATGAAAAATACCCCCTGAGTTTATTTTCAACATATATATTATAATATTCCCATCGAGGGTAATTAATAAGCAGGAAAGAATCATAAAGCGTGGAGAAAAATATGAGAAGAGATTTACTTATTGCAGCACAAAAGGAATTCCTGAGGATGTATCCAGGAGGATTTCATAATGAAGAAATGCAGGTACTTGTAAAAAAGCATAAGATTGATAAGATGACGGATTTTACCCGGGGGAGTTTTGCCAGGGAAAGATTTGACAAGCCATTACAGATCTTTGAAGATATTTTAAAAATATTTTCAAGGTCATCTGTAGTTTCAGTTTTTGAAAAAGCAAAATTCAGAGATTTTGCCAGAGAAATGGACATTGATCAGAAACTGAGACTTGTAAACGGCCTGTTTGAAAGACTGCATGGTAATGCAAAACTGGGATTTGATGAAATGAAAAATGTGCTGCTGGAAGGAAACCTTGCAAAATGGCCGCTCCTTACAGTCATTCCATATTATTATGACAACCATGGTGAAATATTCATGAAACCTACCACGGTGAAAAATGTAATCAGAATATTTGAACTTGAAGGTACAGTATATAATGCAAAGCCTGATTATAAAATTTATGAGTCTTATAAAAGGGAGTTTCTGGAAATGAAGGCTGTGGTTGAACCGGAAGTTGCACCGGAAAACGGAGCATTCTCCGGTTTTCTTATGATGATGACGGAATCATGATAAACATTATTGTATAATATCAGTAAAGATATATGGAGGGCTCCATATGAACAATAGAAAAAAACTGACGGTTATAATACTCATTCTTGTCATACTGGCAACAATACTTGGCTCATGCAGCAATGATACCGTGGATCAAAAAATAATTGACAATGTAAAGACCAAACTGGAAGCCATAAAAACAGGTGACCAGGAACTTTACATGTCCACGGTCACAAGATCAGATTATTATTACTGGAACGAGCAGATCAGATGGTTCACAGAAATGGCATTCAAGGGAATCAGGGATATAAATATCTCTGTGGATGATGTGAAGGTAATCAATGACGACACCATAGTTGCAACAATCCATCAGACACATACAAACAAAGAAAAATTTGATTTCTCCTATCCAAATCTTTTCAAATTTGAGGATGGCAAATGGCTTGATCATGGTTATGCCTTTGAAAGCATCGAAACAGACAGGTTCACAATTAAGTACATGGAAGGTGAAAGCCGGGTTGATGCCTTCATAAAAATGGCAGATACTGCCTATGATAACCTGGAACAGATTTTTACAGAAAAGCCTCACTCCAACTTTGAGATAAAGCTCTTTTCAGACAGAGAACTTTTAAGACAAAGAACTGTGCCATCAAATGCATGGCTTTTTACAGGATGGGGAGAACCAAATGAATCTGTGAAACTATTCACTGGACATCCTGATGTAGAAAAATATGTTGCTACAATCCAGCATGAACTTGTGCATCACATCAGCATAAACATCTGCAATAACAATCTTCCCGTATGGTTCTATGAAGGCATAGCTATGTACTATGGAAATGCATATTTCGGGCACGAATTTTCAACAATACTTTCAACACTCGAAAAGGCATCCGTCCACACAACGATAGAACAGCTCGAAAATACAAACATTGGGGAAGAAACCGATACACAGAAAATATATGACTGGTATAATACAAATTATATGTATGCGGCTTATCTGATTGAGACCTATGGGCATGACAAATATATGGAAATCTGGTACGAAGCAGGAAAAAGGCCATTCAATGATAGTGCCGCGAACCTGGATTTCTACAGCCAGAACGATGCAACATTAGGAGAGGTTTTGATGGAGATCCTCGGACTGACCAAGGAGGAACTCAGTAATGCATATCTTTCCTGGCTTGAGGAAACTGATATATTTGAAAAAGGAAGTCCTCTGAAGAGGGACTGATGTACGGCCACTGAAACAATATGCCTGCTATAACCCTTTCCCCGAATCCGTTACACGTGCCAGTTCCATTGGAAATGGGTTGAAAACAGTCTGCCCCTTCAGATATTCACTGTTGAACCTGACACCCCATGATCCTAGCATGGACATTACCGCTGACTGAGGTATCCTTGAGTTCCGGTACTGTTCAAGCATATCAAGGAAATGCGCCTTTTCGTCTCCAGACAGCTGATTCTTAAAATATCCAAGGATATGTAGCATTACATTGATATATCTTGATTTAGATGGGGTATTCATCAGCATTGTGCGCAGCTGACCCAGGTATTCGTCTGAAACCTGCCTGAAGCTGTTTTTGCTGTGGTTGGCTGCAATCACACCAAGTTTTTTCAGTGCAGCCTGGGAGTATGCCATGAACAGATATTTGTTCATGCTGTGAAAATCAATCAGGGCTTTCATTGTTCCTGCGGCAAGGACAGTCTCTCGGAAATCAGCCAATGTGAAAATGAAGGTATAGAAATGCTCCCTGATGGTAAAGTTCATCAGCCGCCCCTCGTCTTCCATTAAAATTGAGGGAAAAGACTCTGCCATGCCATTTGCGAATATTCCTGCGGTTTTCATTGGTAGCGGGGGAGCCTTGCCTATGTCTGAATAAACCTTGACATCCCTGGGCCCGCAGCTGGGGGA
>JAFGIJ010000102.1 GCA_016929655.1 Clostridia bacterium | reverse complement strand
GTACTGCGCGGAAAGAAAACCACCCTTGAAGTAATCGAAGACATACTTCCTGTGTACGGAACAGAAGTAACCATAAATCTGGACAGGGAAGTTAAAAATGTCTATCTTGCCCCACAGAAAAAAGACATTACCTTCAAGCAGACAAATGGAGTACTGAAATACACAATTGACTGCTTTGAATGCCATCAAATGGTCGTCATCGAATACTAAAATCGGTCACATTATCCGACATTCGGTTGTCAAAAACATGCATCAACCATCCTTCAACCAATCATCCAACCAATCATCCTTGGGATGATTGGTTGTTTTTAGCTAATCATCCTTGGGATGATTGGTTGTTTTTGACCAATCATCCTTGGGATGATTGGTTGATGCTGTGACTGTTGTGATGATTTCATTTATTTCAACGGTTCCTTCAATGTTCTCAAAGGTTGTTTCCCCATCCTGGATATGTACCAGCCCGTAGCCTTGTGCAGTAGATAGGAATGATATCAGGTTGTCATGTTCATGTTCAATAAAAAGTTTCTTTTCGACAGCATCATACCTTATGCCTGTATACCCTTGAATCAAGGAATAGGATGACAGTGCCCTGGCATACCAATGTCCGCATTCATATTCATCATATGGATTTCTTTTTATCCCGTCATGTCTGGCTCTTGCGGTTCTTACTATATCAAGTGCTTTGTCAATTTCGCCGAAAGTCATCAGATGTGAAGCCACCTGATACTCAAAGCCTGTCCATACTTCGTTACAATAAGGGAATGGCAGGGAGGGTTTGTTTCCCCGTGGCCAGGTACAAAGAAGAAGGCCACCCTCATTGCCCAGTGCATATCCGGGTCTCTGGGGATTCACGTGGTCCAGCAGTGTGTCTCTGAAATTATATTTCCAGACAGAAACAATATGGCTTTTTATTTTTTCATGGTCAATTATTTCTCCAAGACCGCATACGCTCGCCATCCATGCCCCCAGGACACCATCTGAAAGACAACCGTCCCCATATTGGTACTTCGGTCCTTCCTCTTCCATCAGCTGCCTGCAATGTCTGTTTTCCTTGGTCGGGTTAAACTCCGCATCCAGGCTCTCCCATTCCGTCTGCTGGAAAAAGTATTCGCCATTGAACAACTTATTCTCAATATATTTCCTGCCATCTTCTAATAATTTCTCATATTCATAAACATCCTGACCAAGGGCGGAGCCCATTTCAACTATGGCCTTCAAGGCTCCAAGATAAAAAGATGAGCACATCCCATCAGCGCCCCAGAACTCTATGTCATATGTATTGTGATGCGGTTCCTTAAGAACACCTTCCCTCCTGGGATCCCAGGTCCTTATACAGTAATCCAGGCTCTTAACAGCCTTGCTCCAGTATGAAGCCATCCATTCAGTGTCCCCCGAAATCCTCCATTCACGGTATAACTTCATTATTCCGCCGAGCTGGCCGTCGGAGGCAGCATGAAAATTGTGAATTGCCGGTCGTATAGGAATTGATGACCTGAATGCCTGGTGTCCATCTTCATTCTGCGATTCATTGAATTCAGTCTTCCTGAAGGTTCTTTCCAGTTCAGGGAACAGATGGCATATTGCCTGTGCATAATTCCACACATGAGTGCAGCTTCCATAACAGCACCCTGCAGTATCACAGCAGCCCTCCCACGCCCATAATCTGCCATCCCTCTGCCGTAGAATGGTGGGCGACTTCAAGATGCTTAGATTGGCCGTCACTGCCTCCATGACTTCAGTAGGCCAGGTACTCCTGTAAATTGAATCGGTGAACCTTTCAGTCCTTTTTCTAAGATCTTCAAGGTTCATGTCCAGATATTCCATTAGTTCCCCGACGGAGCTGAATCTCCCGCTGTACCATGGGCTGTGGGTTCCTGAACAACAGCATCCTTCGCCTTCATCACTGCCTTTTCTTACAGCGCTTCCGGGTGTATACCAGGCAATCTTCAAAACCACTGTCCTTGATTCACCGGGTTCAAGGTAAAAAGGAATTTCCAGCGAACCTCCGGGGCTGCTGTCTGACTCATCCTTCCTATCAGAGAAATTTCCTGATTCTATATCCTTCCATCTCATTGTAAGTTTGTCAAACCAACCGCCTTCATACCAATCTGTATTAACATGGGCATCTTCTGAGGTTACCATGAACCAGGAAGCCCCGGCCTCGCAGGAATCACCAGATCTGTGAATAGTAAATCCATTTTGTGACGGAATTACACGGGTTATGATTCCATCGGATATCTCCCTGGTTTTATCGGGAACAAGGAAATTCAGTGCATTGAAACTATATACAGCATCAATCCGGCTCTTCCTTGTGTTTTTAAATGTATATTCAAGAATTGCCACCGGAAGAGAAGACGAATCTGCATCAAGGGGGATGAAAGGACTCCATGCCTTTATGGAAACATCAACAGGCATTGTTTCATCCTGCAGGTCAATCATTGCAAATGGGAATCTTGAACTGAAATTATTCTTTCTGAAGCGTGGCAAACCATAATTTTTACCTTCAAGCCCATTCCCTGTACCATTGTGACCATTCCCACCGATAACCGGATGTCCGAAAATCTTGTGATATGGAACCTGACCCTCAATAACCCTGGCATTGTTTTTCCCAACACCTTTTATGCATATTGCAGAAAAAATATTCGGTTCAAGATGTATATCCGGGCTGTTCTCAATTGAGAAGTTACCGAGCATCCCGCTTCCCTGGATGCAGATCATACCTGCCCCGATACCCCCCAGCGGAAATGCTATATGCCTTAGGCTATCTCCTTCATATACTCTTGCTTTGCCCATGATTCACCCCCGATTATTTATACACGGATATTTTAACCCCTTGCAAATGAAATATAAAGAAAAACCCGGAACTTATTAGATCCGGGGAATAATTTCAGTTCTGTATTTATCTTGTTGCAACCAGTGCACATGCCTGTACCGCATGCAATCCAAGTTCATTGACCTTGTTCATTACCAGGTCATCGAATGTTCCCGGCTGGAACCACAGATATTCAATTCCCAGTTCCTTTGCCTCCATAGCATACAGAAGGGATCTTTTTGGCGTAACAACCAAATTGACTACATCGGGTTTTTCCGGAAGAGAAGATAAATTGCTGTAGCATTCATCACCATCGATTTCCTTATATACCGGATTTACAGCATAAACCTTGTATCCCCTGGATTTTAGCTTCCTGTATATCATATTCCCATATTTTTGTGGATCCGTGTTGGCACCTACAACAGCCCAGGTTTTCTTTTCAAGCATTTTTTCTTCAAGCATC
>JAFGIJ010000101.1 GCA_016929655.1 Clostridia bacterium | reverse complement strand
GGGATTGTCAGGATATGTTCCCAGTCCTGAAATGAAGCCGTTCCCATCTGCATGACTTAGCAAACCGGCCCAGATTTGTTTCAGGTCATCATATATCTCTTCAAGCCATTCATAATCTTTGCTGTCCTCAATATAATGCTTTACCAAAAGTAGAAACAGTGAGTCGGTTATACCCGGTTTTACATTGATGGCTTCGTAACTGCGTCCAAAACGGTGGGGTACTGAACTTTTATTCCACCTGTGTTCCAGCATGAATGAAATGATTCTTTTTTGCTGCTCTGACTGTCCCCATTTTGACATTTCAATGGCTGAGACTATTGTGTCCCATCCCCATACCCAATAATAACCGCCTGCACATGCCCTGGGCATACCGCTGTCGTCCTGTATGACCGATGACATAACTGTGGGAATGAAAGAAAACAATTCCTCGAGAGCCCTGGAATCAGGGTAAATCAAAACCGGGTTTTCCTTGGTGTCATCAATGGGTTTTGTGTCAATATTACTTATCTTTGCAAAATCCCATGTTGAATCCTGAACAGATGAATCTTCGGTGCAGTTACGTGAAAAACCTATTTTGAATTCAGTTTTCCCGTTTCCAGATTTATCCGGTATAAAGACAATATGCTCTGAATTCCCTGATACTTCAGCGGCTCTCCGGCAGACAATATCCACTGTTGTCTGGCCATTGACCAACAGTATATCGCTGTAACAATCTTTTATCAGCGGCTGACTTTCCAAAAATGAGACATCTGAAACAGGGTCCTTTTCATATATAATATTCTGGATTTCAATAGGCACAAGGAATGATTCATGTTTTGGAATCCATTCGGTTATCCTTGTTCTGTCATCGGCATACAACCTGACGAAACCCTGTTCTTCATTGATTTTTATTTTCCACTTTCTGTTTCCATATACATTGCTGTTAAGTCCTGATGTCCTCAGTTCAATACCAATCTCCGGACCCTGGTAACCTTCAGGGGGACATACACTGACCAACAGTGCTTCATTGAACACCCTGATTTCAATGAAGGTTGAATTTTCTTTGACTTTGACTTCCAGTCTGCACTTTTCAATTGAATATATGCATTTTACAACCTGATAATGAATTGTCTTTCCGTTTTCCCTGAATACAAAACCAATGGCCGGCTCTCCTATGCTGCCCTTGAGAATATATGAATTTCGACTGACAGCCTGGTTGCCATGATAAATGCATGACACTATTCCAAGATCCGATATGCAGGCAGATGTCCTTCCTTTGGAAATCCATACACTTTTGGGGTGAATTGTGGCCAATCCTCCCATTATCAAGGTTTCAGTCATTGGATTCACCTTCTGGAAATCTGAAGTATGTTTCCCCCTTTATTCCCAATATGAATTCTTCGCCTGACCTTCCCTTTATCCTAACAGCCGATTCTTTTTCATTGAAACTGACTTTCAGTGGAATCTCGCCTTTGCTTCTTGCTGAAAGAACAGCCATTGTTACAGAAGGTGATTTCATATTTATTCTGAGTATTTTGGTGCTTTCACTCATTGCACTTATTTCCCGGTCCCACATCCATGTGTATTCATGCCAGGACAATGGTATCCTTGTTTCGTCCAATCCATGGTGCTTCCACTCGGACATCTGTATGATATCTTCTATATCTCCGTTATCTGTGTTGATATCCAGATGAACATCCATTTCAATATCCTCCATGCAACCAAAAGTCACCAAGTTACCATTCCTTTTGGCACTTTCCGCAAGTACATGAAGATTCCAGTCATAAGGCAGAAATCCATCAACCCTGTCAATGATGATAAGTGAATCCAGTTTTTTCAAATAGTAGATCTCCCTTTCCCATATGTGGTCGGGAATTTCATATGGTTCAGGAAGATTTCTGAAATTGAAACCTGGGTCTCTGTCAGGATATTCCGGCCACTCCTGGACCTTGTTTATTGTCACTTTCATCCTGGCATAATCATATTCAGATCCTGGAGTAAACTCACAGACCTTTCCCCTGCACCAATCGCTTTTATGGTCAATCGAAATCCTGTTATGCCAGAATGATTGGTCAACACATGGGTTATATTGCGTTCCATAATCAATAAGCAAGGGAACACCACGGCTATACCAGATCAGGCTTCCCTCATCATGGTCATAGTGGTTGTTGATTACTCCTGCCTTCATTGACAGGTACCCCGACAACTTGCCTGCGACGCTGTCCTTCATTACCACACCAAAGCCTGCAAAGCTTTTTCCTTCATGCTTCCTGAACCTTGCAGCAGGAAGCTCCGGATCAACAAAAGCAACCGCAAGTTTCAGCCCTGAATTATATGAAAACGGAAGTCTCATACTCCCCCCGTCAATCCAGGCTCTCATCATGATTGCTGAAAACTCCGGCATCTCCATAAAAGTGTTTTTTGCAACCCAGGCAAAGAGAGCCTGCCAGCTTTGGGTCAGAATATTTGATGTAGTGTCACCGATTGACGGTATCATTGAAAACCCACAGCGGGGATCCATCGGCGTCTGGATCTCTGCAAGGAAAACCATTGTCTCAATGAGCTTTGGATGCATGAAGAAATTTTTGTATCCACTGTTTTTCAGTGCAGCTGCCAGTACCAGCAGATGGCTGAGTGATGCAAGGTGATAGGTAGGTGCTTCTGCCCAGGCTCCTCCCGGATAAACACTCCTGTCAAGTTCCTTCCCAAACTCTGCAGCGGCATATTCAACCCATTTACCGGCCATAGGGTGCCCTTTTAAAACGCAGGCACAGACTCCCAGACAACTGTACATATCGCTGTGGAAATTACTGTTACCCATGTCAAATCCACTTTCCTGACCAGGCCAGTAATCACTGTCAGCAGTAATGCAGGTAAGATAAGCCAATTTTGCATATATCCTTGCTCTATCTGGTTCCCTTATTGAACCGCTGATTATGTCTATGTCAATTGCCACATCCCTCAACGGTCGTGAGAGTGCTATGCATTCGAGATGTACAGAAGGATACCCCAGGTTGAAGAATAAACCTATCCGTGCTGCCATCCATTCACCTATCCATTTGACCAAAGTGTCAGCCTTTGTCTGCTCACCGTCAATCATGAATGCACCTGCCAGGTCAACACCGAGTGGAGATTGTTCCTGAACTTCGATTACACTTTTGATGAATTCATCTTTTATGAGTTTTTCCCTCAGAGCGGGCATTTCTGCTCTGTTAATTAAAATCCCTTCTGATTGTTCTATATTGTAATCAGGATTTATATCAGAAAAAAGTTTG
>JAFGIJ010000100.1 GCA_016929655.1 Clostridia bacterium | reverse complement strand
TATATACCTTCGTGTCCTTCAGTCATCCCGGGAGAATTTCTTTTGGATTCGGGTGGTGTATGCTGATGTGAACAGAAGGTGAAAATATCCCTGTTGAAATAGGAGTTTCTGAATTCACCATGTTCAATTCCCATGAGAAGCTTAACTTCGTGTCCTTTGCCATACATGACATATGATGATATTTCAAGCGGCTCAGGTTTGAAACCCGGTTTGAAATATGATGGCCGGAAACTACTTTCACCGATATACTCAGCACCGAAATCAAAGGCGAATTTATTCTCATTATTAAGACCTGAAACCCCTGTAGCCAGAATTCTGCCTCCGTTGGCAACAAATTCCCTGAGTTTTATATCCAGGGCTTCTTCTATCCTTATGATATCAGGAAGGATAATTACCTTATATTTACAAAAGTCAGACTCAAGGTCAATGACATCAAACAAATACTTGCCTTCCAGCAGTATTTTTACACAACCTGCATCTTCATTTCCGCTGGTTGTACCGCTGTCATTCTGCAGTATTGATTCTGTACTAAGGACCGCTATATCAGCTATATTATCGGTATCGAAACACCATTCTTCTTTTTCTTCTACTTCAGAATAGGCCTTGCCAATAAGTCCATAGGTTGCAATATCCATCAACCCCTCCGGATGAAGCTGGTCACCAATGGAACAACAGGCTCCATTGGCAAGACAAAGGGAAGCTTCCCAGCGAAGTGCGTTGGGATGTTTGAAACCACCGAATTCTCCCCACCAGGTGTGGAATTTACCTGTCATACCCAGGAATTCCATTCCGAGGCCCTGAGCATATCTTGCAGATATGGGAAAGTGCTGATAACCCCATTCGCCGGTTGGAAGGGATTCGAGTTCGAGGTGTGAATTCATATGTGCAAGATCACGGCGACCCCTTCTTATATGACCTCCGTTATGGAAAACCGGTGTTCCGGGCTTTGTTTCATTGATGACTTTCTGTACCCTGGAAGTATAGTTTGCATATGTCTCTTCCCAGAGTTCCTGCATATGTTCATTGTCCCTGGGGTCAAATCCTCTTTTTCTTATTTCAGCAACACAAGTATTGCAATAGCAGTGTCTTACACCGACGATGTCAAGGAATATGCCGTCGGCATCATAGTTTTCAAGAACCTCACGTATTTGCAAAAGGAGATAGTCCACATAAGGTGTATTGAAGCAAAACTGGTGATATCCGGGAGTCATAAAGTCAGGTGACCAGTTGGTTTTTCCGCTTTTGTCTCTGATGAGCCATTCGGGATGACGTCTTGCCATCTTTTCATCAAGTCCTGCGGACAAATATACCGGAGTTTTGACGTTGATTTCGTGAGCTGCTTCTATTTGTGCTCCAAGGAGATCAAAATCGAGGTTCGGATGCATTTCATTTGCTTTGCTGGGATGATATGCCCATCCGTGATGGCACTTTGAAAAAACAGTTATGGAATTTACATGGCCTGCCTTCAGCATGTCCTGGAATTGTTTCTTACTGAAATCCCTGCCGATACCATTTATAGCCTCGGAAGTGTGGAAATCAAGATGTACCTGTCTGGTTCTCATATTATTTTTCATTTAATTACCCCCTTGCTTTACTCTAATCATTATATACGTGCATTGGTGATTTTCAATTTATATTTCGCGAAGGAAACCCAGATAGTATAATGAAATAAAACAACCGGAGGTGAAGTATGTTAATCTCTGAATTCATGGGGGCAGAATTTAAAGCAAGGGGAGAAATATATCTGATTGAAGAAGCAGCTTTTCAACTTGATGCCGAAGGTGTTCCGGAAGTTTCATATGTCTGCCGCATGCAGGGAAATAAAACTGTCTTTGCAGCTTCAATTACAAACAATAATAAAACTGATATAAAGTTGAATAAAATATTTTTCATAAAGGATGCCCGCCTGAATACAGCAGATGACAATCCTGATAATTCAGTTGTGCTGCTGCAAAGAGGTGAATGCGGGAGAAACAGAAACATGCGCATCTGTGATCTCGGTGAATTTGACACATCCACAATATTTACGGTGATACATAATGCAGGTATTGGTGGGCTTGCGCTGGGATTCCTTACATTTGACCGGCTGGCATGCAAGGTGGATTTTCACAGGTCTGCCAGCAGTACTGATGCATGTATCACAACCGGTGATAATCCCCATGACTCCGGAGTCAGGTTATCAGCATATTGTGATTTCAACGGATATATTTTAAAACCAGGTGAATCGATTGAATCTGAAAGGTTCTATATTGAAGAAAGCCATGATTCCTACAGTCTTTTGGAATCTTTTGCAGATGCAGTGGGTGAACATTACAAACCGAAGCCATTTGGGAAACCACCAGTAGGTTGGATCGGCGGTTGGAATTTCAGGGACGGTTTTTACAGGGAAAACAGTGAAAAGCTCGTAAAGGAGAACATAAAGGCAATTCGGGAAAGACTCAGGGGATTCGGTGTTGAGTATATTTGGGTGAGTACCGTCAATACAAAGGACAACCTTCCCGGAAACTGGGATCTGGATAATCCTTATAACTTTCCGTCAGGGATTGAAAGCCTCTCGGGGAACTGCAGGGACAATGGTATGAAACTGGGACTATGGTTTTCACCGTTCTGGATGAACGAAGCCTCCGAAAACCTTGGGTATGTGAAGAATGCCATAGCAATGAAAGACGGCAAACCTGCAATAACAGAGACAGGAAGGGTTACACATCAGCCTTTCAATGGTAAAAAACCCGGGGAACTGCCGAGGGTATATTATCTTGACCCGACACATCCCGACCTTCATGGATTCCTTGAAAGAATCTTCAGTTATTACAACAGCATCGGGATATCCTATTACATGGTTGATTTTCTCTTACATGGGATTGACCCTGAATATGACCTTCATGATAAAAATGTTGTGAATGGACCCGAGTCTTTCAGAATGACGATGAAAGTAATCCGTGAAGCAGTTTCAGATGGCACATATCTGCTGTCCTCAAGCGGGCCGACATATTATAACATAGGACTTGTTGATGGAGTCAGGGCTGCAAGGGATTTCGGGGAAGGAAGACCTGTACAGAAATACCACTGGTTTTATCCGGCACATTATCTTGTAAATGACTATGAACTGATAAAGGAAGTTGCAAGGGATTATGCAATCACCGGCACTAACAACAAAAAGCTGTACATAAACGATGCGTTCAATATGATAACCATCCAAAAACCAGTACCGAAGAATGAAGCAAGAATAGTATGCAGTTTGTTCGGATTATCAGGTAACCCGGTAATGATGGGTGATGATATACCGACAATTTGCGAAGAACGGCTTGCCATGCTTAAAAAGGTGTTGCCTGTATATGATGGAAACATGCTGCCCTGTAATCTGTTTGAGGCAACATATCCTGATGCACCTTATGTCTTTCGTCTGGATATCCATAAGGAATACGGTGATTTCTCCGTACTTGCAGTCTTTAATTTCAACCGGGAACCACTGACGGAAAAAATAGAATTAGAAGCCATGTTTGGGAAAGGTGAACACATTGTATTTGATTTTTGGAACGAACATGTCCTTGGGAAAAGTTCGGATGAAATCATAGTGCATGTTCCTCCGCGTGATGTCAGGGTAATGCGTGTGACGAAGGAAAGGCCCTATCCATGGATAATAGGAAGCGACATGCATTTAACGCAGGGAGGAGCAGAAATAAGCCATGTTCACTGGGACGACGAGGATCTTGTCCTGAAGGGTGTATGCCATAGACCTGAAGGTCAGAAGGGGAGACTATTCATACATATTTCCGACGGGTATGAACCGGTGGATTTCAGGGAACTATTCATCGTGCGCGAGGAATCGCAGGACATCAATCCCGCAGGAAGCAAAATGATAATTGGAATGAAGACATTGAAATTTGATGTTGATACGGCTGATTTTTATATATCATTCCGTCGAAGTGAATGATGCGGGTTTTATGGTAAAATACAGCAAGGGGGTATAAAGTATGAAAAATGTTTTTAAAATGACTCTTATAGTGCTGATTGCGGTCTCAATGTTATTGACTGCATGTCAGGATCAGGTAACAGAAACACCTTCTTCAGAGCCTTCTGAAGGCACAGGTACTACGCCTGCTCCAACTGCTGCCGTGACTCCAACCGCCACTGTAGCTCCAACCGATACACCGGTTGTATCACAAAGCCCTGAACCGGAACCTGAAGGAGAGGTACAGAAGGTTGTCCTTTCAAACGGAACAAGGAGCACCGGAAATACAGCATATTCAGCTTCCCATTACAACCTGCACATAACCTATACCGGTGAATATGTAGAACTGATAAACTATACAAGCCTTATGCGTCATGGAGAAGACATGGGAAAAGCACCGGTTGTGATTGAAGGATTTGAATATCAGGGAGAAGATGTCCAGTCATATAACGGCAAATTGTACTTCCTGGTGTATGACTTCAACAATGGTGTCTATTACCTTTATTCATATGACTATGAAAATCCTCCTGTAAAAGTCACGGAAAGCACCGTATATCATTATGAATTTGTCGACGGTGCAATATATTATACAAAGGATTTCGTACAGGGCCCGATATATTCCATGAACCTGGACGGAAGCGGGGAAAAACAGCTGACACAGATGAGGGCACATAGTTTTTCCATTGACGGAGGTTCGATTTATTTCTATGCGACTGATGCCGGAACTGCACCGGGACTTGTTCGATACAACATTGCATCCGGTGAGGAAACCACTGTTGTCTTCCCATTCTTCTCACACAACTATCTTGTGTTTGAAGGATATGCATACTATGTAAACGATGGAACATACAGAAGCATTCACAGGGTAAACCTGACAAATCTTACAGTAGAGGACCTATGGCTTGAGATAAGTGATTATACGGTATCCCTGAATATATCCGATGGCGAACTGTATATACTTACTTCAAGCGGAATATATAAGAGCAATTTGGATGGAAGCGGCAGGAAGCTTATCTATGAAGCCGACGAATCGCTTCAGACGGGAATCTATATTTTCGGAGACAGGATTTATGTAACTGACGGTTATGACATCATTGTCGTTGACAGAGATGATGGTTCAAGTCACTCGCATCCCATGTATTAGGAACGGAGAATTATGACAGCCAGGAAACACAAATATTACTTTAAAGACAGCAATACCATCAGAATAATCGATAGTATGAACAATGTTCTGGGGAAACGACAGACCAAGCTCATGAATAGCATGGGGCTTCTGAAACGAAAAAGGTTTTTGGCTCCGGCAGTTATAACGGGACGATTTGAAATCAATACAATCGAAGTCATGGGTCAAAAATGTGTTACCATTCATCCCAGGGAGAAAAAGAGTAATCTTCATCTCGTTTATTACCATGGTGGCGCATATGTATCACAGGGAAGGATAATCCATTGGATTCTTTTGTCAAGGATTGTATCGGAACTTGGATGCAGGGCGACCTATGTTGATTATCCCCTTGCCCCGGAGTACAACTATAAAGACACCTTGAGCATGACGGAAGAGTCTTACAGACAGCTGGTTTCCTTATACCCCGGAGATGACTTTGTACTTGGAGGTGATTCCGCCGGGGGAGGACTTGCACTTGTAATGGCACAGAAACTGAAGAATGACGATTTTAAAGTCAGGCCTTCAAAAATCCTTATGATCTGCCCCTGGCTTGACCTGGCGATGGACAACAGAAGGATTCGTCCCATTGAAAAGAAAGATTTTATCCTGAAGAAAGAGAGCCTGCTGAAATATGCATTGCAGTATGCCGACGGAGGGGATCTGAAGAACCCACTGGTTTCACCTTTGTTTGGCAGTATAAAGGGTCTTGGGAAAATGATGATGACATCAGGCACCCATGAAATTGTGTATGCAGACTGTCATGAATTGTTCAAAAAAGCAAAGAAAGAAAATGCAGACATGACATTTCTTATCTACAAAAAAATGCCCCATGTATGGATTTTTTATCCAATCAGGGAAGCCAGGCATGTATTTGGAAAAATTGTTGATTTTTTGAAGAGCTGAGGAGAGTACAGTCTATGCTATCGCGTGTAAGGCTTATTAATACTTTGGCAGGAAAAAAACCTGACAGAATTCCTGTTTTTACCCTTATTCCATTTGGGATTGAAAAAGGGCGTTTTGTTCCAGCTCCTTTCCATGGATACCATGATATTGATGACTGGCGGAAAAATGATCCCCTGTATCAACGTCTTGTTGAAAGAATGGACAGGGAATGTGACAATATTTTTCTTTTCAAACCTGCCTGCATCGATTCCCAGAATATATTCATAAACCCTGAAAAAATAAGTATTCACGAAAAAACAGAAAGTGGAAACAAGACAACCATTGTTTATCGGACGGGCAATCTTCAAAAAACTGAGGTATATCAAAAAGGCAGCGGTCACCTATGGATAACAGAACATCTATGTAAATCCATGGAAAATGCAATGGAACTGGCTGAGGCAGAATATATTTCCCTTGAATGTGATTTGCAGACAGAGGAAGATAAGCTTCGTGAACTTGGCGAAAGAGGAATTTCATGGTGTACAATTCCATCTCCTGTAATGTCAGTTTGCAGACTGTTCGACCCACAGGATTTTCTAATGTTTTCGGCAATATATAAAAGTGAAATTGACAGGTTGATGGAAATCGCATTTAAAAGAACAAAGAAAATATTACAGACAATACTAGAAGGAACTTCCAGTCCGATCATTCGCTTTGGAGGTGCAGAACATGCTACCCCGCCCATGATGTCCCCATATGATTTTGACAGACTTGTGTATGAATATGACAAGCCGCTGATGGATCTATGTCATTCCATGGGAAAAATGGTCGCAGTTCACTGCCATGGTAATATCAGGCATGCGGTAAGCAGATTCATGGAAATGGGAGTTGACCAGATTGACCCGGTGGAAGCCTTACCCTGGGGTGATATATCCCTGGAGGAAATACGGAAGATTACGAAAGAACAGATTACTTTGACGGGGAACATCCAGTTCAGTGAAATCAGCAGCGAGTCTACGGAACATATAAGGGAAAGGGTCAGGGATATAATTAAAAAAGCAGGGCCTGAAAGACTAATAATTTCAACGACCGGCACACCTCCCGAAAGAGTGACCAGGCAGCAGTTTGACAATTACAATGCAATGATTGATGAAACATTGAAATACAGGATATAGGTTACCATGAAAAACTACTCACCGGTTCCAAGGGAAACATATGGAAAGGATTTCGAAGAACAGATCATCCAGTTGCAGTCATCAGGTCTTTTGCAACGATTTGCGCAATCCAGAAAAGTTCTTGAAACAGACCCACACAGACCAATATATCATGCGACTTCTCCGGAATGTGCCATGCATGACGCAAATGGTCTGTGTTTTTACAAAGGGTATTGGCATCTCTTTTATCAGGCATATCCACCTGAATATCCGAAACAACACTGGGGGCACATCTTCAGCAAGGATCTCATACATTGGAAGGACCTGCCCTATGCATTGTATCCGGGGCCCGAACAGGCATGTTTTTCCGGAGCGGCATTTGCAGAGGAAAACAGGGTTATTGCCATGTATCACGGAACCACAATTGGAAACATGGTTGCAGTGTCTGAAGATGACCTGCTGCTCAATTGGGAAAAGCTTACAGGCAAGGCTGTTATTGATATAGACAGTCAAGGGCAGGAGTATCAGGTCTTTGACCCATGTATCTGGGAAAAGGATGGGAACTATTATTCTCTGTCCGGAGGATATCTTCCATACGGCAGTCCGTGGAAATATCGTGCTGCTGATTTCTTATTCAAATCAAAGGATTTGATCAATTGGCAATACCTGCATCAGTTTGTTGAAGGAGACATATTTACAATGCCGGGGGATGATGGTGCATGCCCGTATTTTTGGCCAATCGGCCATGACAAATATATCATGTTATTTTTCAGCCACATGAGCGGAGGACAGGCGCTGGTCGGCACATATGACAAGGAACGGGATAAATTCATCGTCAATAAACATATAAAGGCTAATCACGGAGTTCTGCATGAGGGTGGAGTTCATGCTCCTTCTGCCTGTCCCGATGGAAATGGTGGAGTTATAGTCATCCACAATGTAAATACCGGGAAAAAAGACAGTGTTATGAAAAGCACCATGACACTTCCAAGGAAACTAAGCATTGAAAATGAAGAAATGAAAATTGAACCTACCGGAAATTATGAATCCCTGAGGTGTAATCACAGGCATGTTGATGGATTTGTTATGCCACCGGGCACAGAGTTTGAATTTGAAGGAATAAGAGGCAATGCAGTTGAAATAATTGCAGAGTTTGATGCAACTGATTCCAACATGCTTGAGATTGATGTTTTAAAATCAGACAATGAAACTACAAGGCTGCGTTACTACCATAAAAGAGGTTATAACAGAGCTTACAGAAGAAAAGAAATGGATATAGTAGATAGTGTATTTGAAATAGATTCAACGGGTTCCACCACAAACAAAGATATATTTACAAGACCAATTGAATCAATGCAGGTTCATGTAAAAGACGGGGAATCCCTTCGCCTGCATATATTCATTGATAAAAGTATTATTGAGGTATTTGTCAATTACAAAGACTGTGCCTGTGTCCGGGTTTATCCTGAAAACCCGCAGAGTACCGGAATATCAATCACGGCAAAAGGAAAGCCGGTAACCCTGCAAAGCCTGGATATATGGGATATGAAGAAAATCGAATACAGTCTATAACAAAAAGCGGTAAAACACCTTCAGGGTACATTACTGCTTTGTCAGTATATAGGACAGCCTTTTTACCAAGGCACTTCGTCAGGATTTC
>JAFGIJ010000099.1 GCA_016929655.1 Clostridia bacterium | reverse complement strand
TTGAATGAGGTCAGGGAAAAAGGCAACTACGAACAGTGGCTGAAATTCTTTCTAAGAGCAGTTGATGAATCAGCGACTGAAGCGATTGATACCATTGAAAAGCTGAAGTATCTGCACAACAGGAATATAACTATAGTAAATTCCATTAGAGGCAGGGAAGGGATAACACTGAGGAAAGTTTTCGGTTACATTGAGCATAGTCCTATAATAAACATAACAAAAACGAGTAGGGAACTTGGCTTATCATTTAATTCTACAGCGGCAGCAGTTGCAAGACTGAATGGCATGAATATACTGAAACCTGGTGGTGAACAGAAGAGAAACCGTATATTTATATATGAAAGTTATATGGATATATTAAAAAAGGGAACATAGGATATTTTTCACGGTAGGTGTAATCTGGAGCTGTTGCAGAGGTTATCAAAGGTTGTCTGATATGAATTTGAAAGAGCCAGTAACCGACCGGAGGAAAACAGAAAACGGTATACAGAGGAGGATTTCCTTTAGACACTTGCATTGTTATCAGAGGATATTTCCTGAGAACAAAGCAACAAAATTGTTTTAGTGTAATAATAAAGAACTGATATTGAAGCGTGCCGGAATGTCATATTTTAGGATACGTGGTAAAATGGATGTATCGTTTTGGAGAGGGATTGATCATGAAACTTTTCGGACCACCGCTTAAGGATGTGTATGCCGGCCTGGCTGCAGAAACAGAAGCCTTGTTTATTCCGGGTTCATTTGCAAAATCTCCGGCAGTTGCAAAGCAATATGGTAATTTCAGGATTCTACTTGACACATATACAGTAAATACTGGCAAAAGCAGTGTTACATATACCAGAATGAGAGTTCCATTTAAAAGAGAAAATGATATACAGTTCAAGTTGACGAGAAAGAATATTTTTTCCGGAATCAGCAGTTTGTTCGGGATGCAGGTCATCGGTTCATATGATTATGACTTTGACGACAAGTACATAATCAAAGGAAACGATGAAACTGTTGTAAAAGAAATTTTTCAGAATGAGGAACTAAGGAAAAGCATTGCTTTTCAAAAAAATCTTGTTCTCAAGGTTCATCCGTATAAAGAGAAAAAGAGCCGTTGGTCAAGTGAAATCTACTTTCAGGTTACAGGGGTCATCAAGGATGTGGAGAAACTTAAAAATCTTTTCCATATGTTCATGACACTGATTGATGAGCTTATGAAACAGAATGTGGCTTTGAACGAAAAATCAGATATTATTTTATAGAGGTGGGATATGAGTAAAAATAATGAATATAGATACAGCAAAAGACTTTCACTTATTCTGGCTATAATCATTTCGATGATAATTTTACCTTCAATTGCTTCGGCTGATGCAGGACCAAAACCCAATATAACAATAAAGGCTGTCAACATGCCGAATCAAATGTGCTATATGGATCTGCTTGTTGAAGTGGACAGGCAGGGAGAAACTGACCCTGAATATCTGACTGATGACTATAACAGTGAAATGGTTGCTGCTTTGTCTCAATATTATGTGGATGGCTGGGGAGCCGCCGTCGTAAACAGGGAAAATATTATATTCGATGATATCAAATGTAAGGTTGTAGATGGTGAAAGTACAAAATCCTTTGGATATATGCCGCCGGACAGGTTCAGGATTATCGTTGTAACTGAAGATGGAAATATAAAGGTATCAAATGTCATAGACAAAAAAGTCTTTGACAGTACCGTGGATTTTGATTATTTAAGCGGCGAAGCAAGTGAAAGAGCTGTTATTCCGGGTTTCCTTATGAAGTTTATCCTGACATTGCTTCTTACACTGACAATTGAAGGTTTGCTGTTCCTTGCATTCAAATTTGGTTTTGCCAAATACTGGGGCTGGGTTCTGGGCATTAATATATTTACACAGATATTCCTTTATGCAGCAATTATATTCGGCACCTATCTTGGAGGTATATTCTTCGCCATCATCATGTATGTACTGGCTGAAATATTTATCTTCATCAGTGAAACAATTGCATATGCATTTATATTGAAATCAAGACCGGCTGGTTACAGAATAGGATATTCCATCGCAGCTAATACAATCAGCTTAATTGCGGGACTTATATTGTTTGGAATACTTACATAACTTATTTTTCAACAGGAGGATTTTATGCTTGAAGGTTTGACTGAAAAAAAGAACTTCAGGGCAATGCGGGAAGGCAGCTGGGACAGGTCAGGTGGAAACAATGACTGGCGGCCAATCAAGGCCGGGGAAACCCTGGTTATGGCGGAGCTCGAAGGACCTGGTAAAATTGTACACTGGTGGTGTACCGTTGGTGGCGAGGGCGTTGAGATGTACAACAGGATGCTGGTGCTGCGATTTTACTGGGATGATGAGGAAGAACCAAGTGTTGAAGCTCCCCTGGGAGATTTCTTCGGTTCGGGTCATGGTATGGAGGTTGACTGTCTTTCCATGCCAATAACCTCAGTACATAATGGCACGGGTAGAAACTGCTGGTTTGAAATGCCTTTTCACAAGAAAGCACGGATGACCATAACAAATGAAGCAAAAAAGGACATACGGGCTTTTTACTGGAATGTTGACTGGCAGAAATACAGGAAACTTCCTGAGGATACACTGTATTTTCATGCACAGTACAGACAGGAATATCCTACAACTAGAGGTATGGATTACAAGATACTTGATGCCGGGGGAGAAGGTCATCTGGCAGGTGTAGTGCTGAATGTTGAAAAGGCATTGATTCCAGGTTGGTTTGGCGAAGGTGATGAAAAAATCTATATTGATGGTGAAGAACATCCTTCTATATGGGGAACCGGAACAGAAGACTACTTTTTGACTGCCTGGTGCCCTGAAGTTCATCACACTGCCTTTGCGGGATGCAGTATTTGGCAGCATTGCAAACATCCGGGTGATAAAATGACCTGCTATAGATTCCATATACAGGATCCGGTACCGTTTGAAGAATCCATCAGGGTTGAGATAGAACATGCATGGACTGTGGAGAACAAGGAATTTGAGGACTATTATTCATCAGTAGCCTATTGGTATCAGACTGAACCACACAAGCCTTTCGGTGAATTCCCTGTGGCTGATGACAGGAGAGCAAGATGGCCCGAAATCCTTACCTATGACGAATACTGGAAAAATGGAGACCCTCAAAAAGGCTATTGATATTAGTACTAATTTGAAACTGCATGCCTGATATATGTATAATGATTGCATGCTGGATAAATCATTGGAATATGTTGAAATATTGATGAAAAGGAAAAGGGGCAGACCCGTCAGGGCCTACCCTTTGCCTGAGGGATATAAATTCGTCTCATATATGCCGGATGATGAGTTTGAATGGGCGGAAATCGAATTTTCTGTCAATGAATTTGAATCAACTGAAAAAGCACTGGGTTATTTTCTGGAAAAGTATTTTCAATATTCAAGGGAACTTGAAAGAAGATGCCTGTTCATTGAAGATTCCCGGGGCATGAAGGTTGCTACTTTTACAGCCTGGTGGGAATATGTTGGAAGTAAAAGGGTGCCATGGGTTTCATGGATTGCAGTAAAACCCGAATACCAGGGTATGGGGCTGGGCAAAGCACTTGTGTCTGCCGGAATGAAACTTATGATAGACATTGAAGGTGACGTTGATATTTATTTAAAGACCCAGACCTGGAGTTACAAAGCAATAAATATATACAGGGAACAGGGTTTTCGTATGCTGAGGAAAATAAATGATGAAAGCTGTAAAAAACTTTATGTTGGGAAGGCTAAAAAAATTTTGAAGGGAAAGTTAAAGTAATATGAAAAGTATTAAACCAGGCAGAGGCAAGTCCGGGTTGAATGCAATGGCGGGTATTGGGGTTGTATTGTTTGGACTGTTCTGGACAGGCATGGCTGCCATGATAACCAGAGGCATGGGAGCAATGGGATTTTTCTTTCCTCTCTTTGGAGTGATATTTGTCATTGTAGGTATTGGACAGGTTATATATAACTTTAAAAATGCAACAGGAAAAGAAAGATTTTCCATCATGGATATTGTTGACAAGGAAGAAGAGGGAGATCCTGCTGACAGGTGGATAAGCAATGAAATGGCTTCAAATGGCAGCGAGGGAGACAGCTCACTTGACAGTGACCAGTTCAATTATTGCCCATACTGTGGATATAAGCTGGATTCTGCATACATGTATTGCCCGAAATGCGGGAAATCTGTGGATAGCTGATATGGAGATAGTAAGGTACCCGGAGGACATAAGTAAGGAAGAGTTTCTTGGTGAATATGCATCAAGGATTCTGGAATGTCTGAAGGCAGGAATGAAAAGTTCCTTTGAACAGGAATTTACTGAAGATGGTGACAAAAGTTGGTTTCATTATCTTAATAAAAATCTTGATGACAAAGTAAATTATATTATTGCAGATGACTTCAATGGGATACGGGGATATCTTGTCTGGAAACAAAAAGGGAAAGATATACATTTCTATGACTTGATTATAAGTCCGGATTACCAGGGTGACATAATAACACTCAGAAAACTTCTCAGAGAGTTTGCATATGATATATATGATTTGGAAGCACACAGTTTGTGTGCTTATACAAACACAAAAAACGAAAGAATGAACTTAATGTTGAAGAAACATGGATTTACGGTAGATGAAACAAAAGCCAGAGGTACAGTTTATAGAGCAGATATAGATTTATTCATTGAAAAATTTGTTTAGATGGGTGAAAAATGATGTTTAGAAAAATGAGAAGATCAAAAAAGGAAATAACGGGGACAGAAATTGAAGCAATTCTTGCTGAAGGAGAATATGGTGTTATGTCAGTTCACGGTGAAAACGGCTACCCATATGGAATACCTGTCAATTACCTATATCATAACAATGGCATATACATTCACTGCGCCCATGAAGGTCATAAAATTGATTCCATTGCCAGAGATTCAAAGGTTTCTTTCTGTACTGTTTCTCAAACAGAATTGGTCCCCGAAAAGTTCACATCAAAATATAAAAGTGCAATTATCTTTGGTAAAGCATCCATTATTGAAGGTGAAGAAAAAAGCATGGCACTGCTTGGCTTGATAGAAAAATATTCGCCTGATTTCATTGATAAAGGTAAAAAATATATTGATGCAGAGAAAGCACGCACAACAGTAATCAAAATATCAATTGACCATATCACCGGTAAGTCGGGGTTTTAAGTACCTGCAGGGTTTATTGGGAGCATTACGATGAATGGATTTGGAGTTTTTATGAAGGTTGAAGCGAAAAATATAGAGGAACTGTTCAGAAATTCAGGAGAACTTGAGAATATGTTCAGGGAATTGGATTCTCTGATAAGTGAAACAGTACCAGACCTTGACAGGTCATTTTATTCAGGTAACAGTATGAATATGATAGCTTACGGGCTTTTTCCATATAAGACTACAAAGGAACAATATATGTGGCCGGTTATTGGGCTTGCTCCGCAAAAGGGCAGTGTCAATGTTTATGTGTCAGGGGTGACATTTGAGATGCCGATAGGGGAATATTATCAGGATAAACTGGGCAAGGTTTCAGCTGGAAAGAGCTGCATCAGAATAAAGAAGCTGGACAAATTGAATATGGAGGAGTTCAGGAATTTATTGAAAGATGCCCAAAGGTGGTTCATGGAAAATCCAAAGGGAAATACGGTTTGATATGTATGATGTTGTAATAATCGGTGCAGGACCTGCGGGAGCAACCTTTGCCCGGCTGGCTCCGGAAAAATTGAAGATCGCAATAATTGACAAACGCAATCTGGGGGAAAACGAAAATTTCATTCGACCAAAATGCTGCGGTGGGCTTCTTGCACCTGCAGCACAAAGGGAACTTGCTGAACAAGGACTTGGAGTACCTGAGAATGTTCTGGCAGGACCACAGACGTTCAGTGTGAAATCAATGGATTTTGACAATAATCTGGTAAGGTTTTATCAAAGACATTATATAAATATTTACCGTGGGAAATTTGACAGGTGGCTGGTATCTTTGATTCCACCGGGTGTTGATAGTTTCTTTGGATGTATTTTTAAGTCCTGTTCATATAAAGATCAAATTTTTACAATAAAATTCAGGGACGCTGAAAAGGATCTTGAAATCAAAGCAAAATATTTAGTCGCTGCCGACGGAGCCGCTTCAATGCCGAGAAGCATCATAGCCCCGGACAGAAGAGTTCCCGACAAGTACGTTTCTATACAGGATACATATAAAAAAGGGCAGATATTGCCATACTATTTTTCTATATTTGACAAGGAAACAACGGATTTTTATTCCTGGATGATACAAAAGGACAACAAAGTACTGTTCGGAAGTGCAATACCATGGGGTGATAATGTCATAGAAAAGCACAATAGCCTTTCGGAAAAGTTAATACAAGGCGGATATATTGAAGGTGAAGTCCTTAAAAGAAGCGGAGCTGTTATTTATAGGCCCGGCAGCATTCGAAGCATCTTGCTCTGCAGGGATAATGTGTTTTTTGTAGGTGAGGCTTCAGGTATGATAAGTCCAAGCTCAGCCGAAGGTATCAGCTATGCAATGAAAAGCGGAAGAAAACTTGCAGAGTCTTTTGTATATGAAGACAATATAAAGAAAAAATACAGAACATCCATGATTTCTATGAAGCTTAATATAATATACAAGAATATTAAATCAGCTATAATGTACAATCGGTTTTTAAGAAAAATAATTATGATATCAGGGATAATGAGCATAGATGTAAAAGATGATTGAAGTGTTAATGGCATAAAGAGAGGTACAAAATGAATCATAAGGGAACACTGAACATAGAAACAGGCAGACTGCTCCTTCGCAGGTTCATGGAAGGTGATGCACCGTATATTTTTCGAAACTGGGCAAGTGACCCGGATGTTTCCAGGCATCTTACATGGTCTGCCCATGACAATGTGGAAAATACAGAGAAGATTCTTGCTTCATGGTTGGAATCATATGACAGACCGGAGATATACAACTGGGCAATAGTTCACAAAGATTCAGGGCAACCCATAGGATCGATATCTATGGTTGCGCTTTTTGAGGATTTGCAAAAGTGTGAAATAGGATACTGCATCGGAAAACGGTACTGGGGTATGGGGATTATGACTGAGGCATTGAAGGCAGTAATGAAATTTTTGTTTTTTGAGATTGGCTTCAACCGCATACAGGCCTATCATCATATAGATAACCCTGCTTCAGGAAAAGTCATGCAAAAAGCCGGAATGCGTCATGAGGGACGAATGAGAGAGTTTGCTATGAATAATAAAGGTGAATATGTAGATGTCGATTTCTATGGAATGGTAAGGAATGACTGGCGTGATTGAATCAGGGATGAATTTAGTGCTGGGTATCTGTTATGCTGGAAAGGCAGAGCCTGTTGAGCTGCCTTTTTCAGGTTATCCATTCATGGAGACACAATCAACCATTACGATTGATGGATTGGATATTGCTCTCAAGACTAATTATCAGGGTTCAGTTTATAAAATAGAAATTTGTTTAAAAGGTCAGATATTTGATCCTTACTATGTATATATAAAAATGTGTTATAAGAAAGGCCTGGCATGGTCTTTCAATGGTTCGGAGGATAAGCGGGTTATACTCAGACAAAGTCCCCACGATCCATCTGATCATATAATTGATATACCAAAACAGGCATTTCCTGTAGCTGCTGTTAAAAATAGAAATTCATATGTAGCACTATTCAGTGACAATCCGGCAACTTATGATAATTACTCAACCCAGGAATTGAATCACGCCGGTGGTTATATCCTGGTTTCTTCATCAGACAGTGGTGAAAATGTTCATGAAGATGGAAAAATCTTTAAAAAGAACTTTTTCCAGGAACCAAAAACCTTTGACTTTTTTATTACAGAATTTGAAGCTGATGATCTGAAAACCTTCAGACTAAATTTGTTTATTGAATCATCTGGTATGTTTTCATCAGAAAAATCTTTGTTTTTCTCTTTGCTTTTTGCATCAAACTACATGCATTACCGAAAAAATGAAACAGGATACAGCGACAACTGGATTGTGCCGGGCATAGATTATTCAAATAAACAATATACACGTGACGCATTTTGGCAGAGCATGATACTTCCGCTTGGGATGGAACAGCAGACCTACGATGCTGTATACCCTGAAAGGTACAGATATGCTGAGAATGCCCTGATTTATATCATATGGAGTTTCAGATTGAAACAAAACGGAGGAAATCCAAATATTGATCTTTTAAAGGATGCATTGGTTTATATAAAAGAGAATGTCACAGGGGGAATATACCGGGCACCCAGAACCAAAGGTAAGCCATCCTTTCGCTCCTGGTATGACATTTGTGCGTTTGAAGATGACGATATAATTACATATAACCAAGGTCTGTATGCAGTT
>JAFGIJ010000098.1 GCA_016929655.1 Clostridia bacterium | reverse complement strand
GATGTTGATACCTTTATTTCCATTCTGCCTCTGTGGCCCCTGTATATGTTCAGGGAAGTAGGCTCGGTAATCACAACGAATTCCGGTCTGATTTTATCCTGCTCGATGATATACTGCCAGCACAACCCATCACAGTCTTCTTCCTGTACTGTCCCGGTTACCAGAAGTGTATAATCATCCAGAAGGTCAAGGTCCTTTATGATTTTACCGGCATAAACCATTGAAGCCATTCCACCTTCCTGGTCGCTGCCCCCTCTTCCGATGATTACAGCATCATCTTCATAGCCTTCATATGGGTCATAGTCCCAGAGCTTTCTGTCCCCGATTCCAACGGTGTCTATATGGGCATCCATTGCAATGAGATGTCTGCCGTGGCCTATGTAACCGAGTATGTTGCCCATTGGGTCTATTTCAACTCTGTCGAATCCGACTTTTTCCATTTCTTCCTTTATTCTGAGGATTACTTTTTCTTCATCACAGCTTTCACTGGGAATCCTTATCATGTCCCTCAGAAAGGCAGAAATTTCACCACGGTACTCCTCTGCTTTCTTCAATATTTCATTGAAATCCATCTTTAATCCTCCGGCTACCTCTAGCGCATTTTCAATATCATTTCATCATAATGTTTAATCTTATTATATTCATTGTCCCAGAAGTCCTGGTGTTTCATTGAATCCATGTATTCCTTTGTATATCCGAAAGGAAGCCAGTCCTTTTCCTTCTGGTCAAAGAGATGCTGTTTTTTTTCAGGCCTTCGAAAATCAAATATATCCTCCATGTCAGCTTTGTCAAATATATCCCGTTTCCATCTTCTGAGTACAAAATCCTCTGTTTCAAGGGAGCGCCTGTCCAGGTCCTCTATAACGGAATCATAACGGTCAAAGCCATCGGTAGCAACAGTGACTACATTGTCACCGGGGCCCAGTCTCAGGAATTTGGCCATCTTTATTGACCCGATTATATTGCATATGCCCGACACCCCGAACTTGTCCTTAAGATAGAGGGCGGTTTCCATGGGTATACCGGATTCGGCAAGGATGTCTGCTCCATCGTGGATGACCTTCAGGCCTTTTACGGAGTCATCATCATGTATAAGAACAACAAAGTCAGTGTTTAGTACATTATGGATGAGAGTACACATCTTGTCTCCGATTCCTTCTATTCTATGCTGTCCTCTGCCACCGTTTGTCAGCGTTGAACATTCATATGGTTCCAGTGCAGCAACCTTTGCTTCCGGAAAAGCATTCTTGATTTCATCCCCGGCAGCTATTGTTCCTGCAGAACCGGGTGCACAGGCAAAGCATGCAATTCTTCCGTTGCCTATTCCCTTGACGGCTTCAATTGCTGAATTACCGGTTACATATCTGTGGAATCTGTAATTGGGAAGCAACTCAAATTGTGCGAGACTTCTGTTCTTTGGTTCCTTCATCAACTCATATGTTCTTTGAAGCGTCAGAATTACATCTGATTCCGTACCGGGTGTGAGATCAAGTTTTGCCCCGTATCTCTTTATGCGGTCATATCTTTCCTTGCTCATGTTATCAGGCATGATTACTATTGAGTCATACCCCATGAGATTGCATATATATGAAACTCCGATTCCAAAATTGCCCGTCGACGGACCAAGTATCGTATGTTCACCCGGCAGGATAGTTCCGTCAACGCAACCCTCAATCAAGGTTGAATATGCGGGGCCCACCTTATGTGATCCCGATGGAAAATACTTTCCGAGCATTACAACTATGTTGGCATCAATCCCTGTCAGTTCACCTGGAAGTACAACCTTCATTACATTGTTTTCTTCATCTTTCCACGTGATATTGAACAGATTCATGGAATCCAGTTCATCTTCCCTTGCCTTCAGGGCTCTCCCCTTTATCTTTGGGTCAATCCTGTCCCTTTCAAGCATTTCTTCATAAGTCGGTCCGAATGGTATTTTGTTCATTATTTATCCTCCTATGGATGTTCATACATCCATATATTTTTCAAGTTCCTTTATATCAGGCTCCATGAACATAGGTTTCCCTGAAGCCTTCATTACATTTTTAACATCCTTCAATCCATTGCCAGTTACAATGGCACACACTGATTCACCGGGTTTAATTATTCCCATTTCAACGGCAGCTTCCACTCCCGCATAACCTGTTGCTCCGGCTGGTTCAGCAAATACTCCCTCTTCACTGCCAAGAAGAGCCATGACCTTCAATATATGCTGATCTGATACAGCAACCCACTGGCCATTGGATTTTTCAACAGCGTTCAATGCCTTGACCGGATTCCTGGGTATTCCTACGGAAATACTGTCGGCTATCGTGTTTTCCTCTGCAATCTTCAATGGTTCTTTGTTAACGGCAGCTGTTACAAATGGGCTGCACCCGTCCGACTGAACTCCGAGTATCCTTGGAATCCTGTCGGTTATACCAAGCTGCAGCAAATCATAGAAACCTTTGTAAACACCCGCCACAGTGCAGCCGTCTCCCACCGAAACTGCAACCCAGTCCGGAACCTTCCAGTTCATCTGCTCAGCAATTTCAAGTGCCACGGTTTTCTTTCCTTCCACAAGATGAGGATTGATGGCAGCATTTCTGTTGTACCAACCCCATTTTTCTATGGCTTTCTTTGACAAATCAAATGCATCACTGTAATCACCCCTGACCACAATAACCCTGGCTCCAAACAGCAAAAGCTGTGCAAGTTTTCCTTCAGGTGCTCTTTCAGGAACAAATATGACCGTCTTAAGCCCCATTCTTGCTGCATTACCGGCCAGTGATGAAGCCGCATTGCCTGTGGAGCTGCATGCAATTATTTCATTGCCCGTTTCAAT
>JAFGIJ010000097.1 GCA_016929655.1 Clostridia bacterium | reverse complement strand
TACTACTACTGCTACTATAGCTGTGATCATGATAAGTTTTTTCTTCATTGTTCTGCTCCTTTAAATTTTATATATGCATGATATCCAGGCTATATGTCATTTATGTGTCAGAAAAAGTTTTTTTTGAAAAAATATGATAGTATTTAATTGTGGGAAGAAAATACATATTGAATGGATAAACATGAGTCTGATGAAATGTCCGGAATGCGAAAGGGAAATATCCGACAGGGCGGAATTCTGTCCACACTGTGGTCTGCCATCGCAATTCTTTCACATTGAAGACGAAAAAGCTCCATATACTGCCCAGGACATGGAACATGCTGAATCAAAACGCTCTGCAAATGACATTCTTGAGGACATAAAGAATACAATCGAATCTGATGAATATATTGCCGAGAGTAAAATGAGGGCACTTTCAACAGAGTACGACTATGTGGTCAATAAACTTAAAAGCAACCTATATAAAGAAGGAAAAGTGTCAGACAGTGATGACTCATCCTTGTTTTATTCCCTTTCTGAGAAGTATTCCGACCTCAGGACATTGGTTGATACCCATAACAGAGCTTTCATAGAAAGTAAACTGACCGAATACAGTGATTACTTTGACACAATACTGGACGACATCGACAGGAACATAATGCTGGACATGGACCAGCGTATTGCCGTTCTTACTGACGAGGACTATTGCCTTCTGGTAGCAGGAGCAGGTTCGGGCAAAACCACGACAATGGCAGCAAAGACCCGGTATCTGGTTGACAAGATGGGTGTTTCACCGGATGACATAATTGTAATTTCATATACAAACAAGGCGATTATGGAACTGAAGGAACGGATAAACCAAAAACTGAACATTCCTGCGAGGATATGTACATTCCACAAGTTTGCCTTCGACCTGATCAAAAGCAATTCATACGACAGCCCCGAGGTCAATTATTCCTCATACCGATATATCTTCGAGATGCTAGAAAAGAGGGTTTTCAGGGACAGGAACTTCCTAAGGACACTGGTACTGTTCCTGGGATTCTATTTTGACCTTCCCGAGGAAGCATTTGAATTCGAGAATCTGGAACAATACCACCTATACAAAGCCCGGCAGACATACCAGACCTTGAAAAGCAACCTCAATGAATACAACCTCCGGGTCAGCAGCCTTAGGAGCAAGAAGCTTAGGACAATAACAGGTGAGTTCATGCGGTCCATCCAGGAAGTACAGATAGCAAATTTCCTGTACATGTATAACATCGATTATGAGTACGAGAAGGTCTATGATTATCCAATCATGAATGCCACAAAGAAATATACTCCTGACTTTTTCATCAGACAGGGTGAGAATGAAGCCTACCTTGAGCATTATGGAATAACGCAATCCCACAAGAGCAATATATTGAGCAGGAAACAGCTTGAGAAATACATCAATTCCATAAATACCAAGAGAACCGTCCACCGCCACTATAAGACAGAGCTTATAGAAACCTGGTCCGGTTATGACGATGGGCGCAACATAATGCTGCATCTTCGCGAAGAGCTTACAAAAAGAGGATTTGTACTAACACAGCGCGACACCAGGGAAGTCTATAAGAAGATTGTAGATACCAGCAAGGATAAGTACGTCTATAAACTAATAATTTTCCTTATGAAATTCATCGAACTATATAAAACCAACGGGTATGCCGAAGGAGGATTCGACCATCTTAGAAGCAGGACCGATAATCCAAGAACCCTCATGTTCCTCGACATTGCCGAAAAGGTATATCTGCATTATCAGGAGTGCCTCAGGAAGAACAATCAGATAGATTTTTCAGACATGATAAATGACGCAAACTACCTCCTTGATGAAATTGCCACCCAGAAGAAGAAGCTGAAATACAGGTATATAATAATCGACGAATTCCAGGACATAGCCAGACAGAGGTTCAACCTCACAAAGAAGCTTGCGGATGTTACAGATGCAAAGGTTGTTGCTGTAGGTGATGACTGGCAGTCCATATATGCATTCGCAGGTTCTGACATAACCTTATTCACACGGTTCAGGGAATTGATGCAGGGTGGCAAGGAGCTGAAGATACTGCGTACATACAGGAATGCGCAGCAGCTCATTGACATTGCCGGAGGTTTCATCCAGAAAAACAAACAGCAGATTTCAAAGCGGCTCATTTCACCAAGGAACATTGAAAATCCGGTAATCATAAGGTCATTCGACGACACGAAGGACATGTGGGTCAATCTTGCCGGTCTTGTTGAAAATATGATCGGAGATATCGTGGAGAAGCATGGTCCGAAGTCCACCATACTCCTTGCGGGCAGATACAACTTCGACCTGAACAAACTTATAAACACGGGCAAGTTCAGAATGCACGGTAATTCATTGAAGTGCGTTGAACACCCAAAGGCAAGGCTCGAGTTCCTTACGGTCCACAGTGCAAAGGGTCTTGGATATGACAATGTTATTATTGTCAATATGTTTGAGGGTAAATACGGATTCCCCTGTCAGATAGAGGATGACCCTATAATGCAGCTGGTGGTCCACGGAGACCGAAGCATAGAATTTGCAGAGGAAAGAAGACTTTTCTATGTAGCCCTTACCCGGACAAAGAACAGGGTATACATATGTGCACCGAGAAACAAACCATCCAGGTTCCTGCTGGAGGTCATTGATGACTTCAAAATACCTCATCCAGGTGATCTGAACAGGGAAGGGGTTGACCATTTTGAGCTCAGGTGCCCTGTATGCAATTATCCGCTTAAATATGAATTCAACAAGAACTACGGACTTGCCCTGTACATGTGCACCAATGAACCTGAGATTTGTGATTTCATGACCAATGACAAGAGACACAGGCATGATATATATAAGTGTGACAGGTGTTCTGATGGGTATATGATTGTAAAGAGGAACAAGGAGAGCGGAGAGCCCTTCTATGGTTGTACCAATTACCAGAATCCAGATAATTTCTGCAGGCATGCGGTTCCGATAATACAGAAGGTATGAAGGAAATGAACATGCGGGGTTAAGACCCGGAGGAGTGAAATCATGAAGAATAGGTTAAAGCTGGCATTGTTGGGCGGAGCAGTCCTAGGGCTCATATGTGTAGCAGGAGCATACATCAGGTCAGGATTTTCGGCATCAGCAGGCATGGTGTTTTCACTGTGGTACAACCGTGTTGTTATGGGCTTGTTGATTGGTGCACCCTGGCCTAAAATTAATATGGGAAGAGCCTTGGTCAGGGGAGCCCTGTTCGGGCTGATTGTTTCCTTTGCATACTACAGTTCAACCGGATTCCAGGATCATGTTAGTTTCATTGCTGGAATTGTGTATGGAGTTATACTTGAGGCCTTGCTGAAATATAAGGTGAAATGATACCAATGAATGAAATGAAGAAAGGCACAAATTCCATAGATGATTATATAAGACAATTCCCCGTGGATGTACAGGATATCCTTCTTGAGCTTCGTAGGATAATCAACAAACATGCTCCTGGAGCACTTGAAAAGATAAGCTATCAGATGCCCACATTTTATCTCAAAGGAAATCTGGTGCATTTTGCAGCATATAGGAAGCATATCGGATTCTACCCGGCACCTTCGGGAATCGAAGCCTTCAGAGAGGAACTTAAGGGCTATAAGTGGGCAAAGGGCTCTGTACAATTTCCGCTGGACAAACCCATTCCATACGACCTTGTAGCCAGGATAGTGGAGTTTCGCGTAAAGGAAAATTCGGGTGGGGAGATCCCAATGGGATAATTGGACAGTCACCAGGTATGATTACAGACGGACCACTCGAAGAAAGCATCTGCATATTCGAAGAACTTCGGTCAATGCGTGCTCTGGAATCCGGTGAAATTCAATGTGTGTCTCCATTGTTTAAATTTTCATGTGCAATCGGAAATAATGCACACATGATTCATATATCGGCTCGCACATGTGACCATATATCCTCAAGGGTACCCGGAAATGTCTTGTTTTCACCTCCTTCAAGGAGGTTTGAACAGAGAGCAAAACCCGGGAACTCCGCAGTTATTTTCCGATTCGGGTATTAGCGGAATCCATTGGTAATCCATAAACAATCAAATCAATGGTAATCTATATACAAGACATGTTGGTATCATAAAATATGGCAAATTTCCAATGTTCAGCATATTTCATTTTGTTGAAGTCATATAGTATAATTGAAAATATGGGGGGGTAAGATATGAAAACCAGAAAATTTGTTCCAAGATTTTATATTGCTTTGTTGGTGCTGGCAATAATAACAGCGCTGTCCATGACAGCTTTTGCCGTAACTCCATCTGATGAAAATTTCGATGATGACAGTTCACTTACCGAATATGGTGCTCAATTTACCAATGATGGAATAAAATATACCCTTGGCGGGACTGTGTTCGGCACAATGGTCTCAAATGATTCATGGTCACCTTTGGGAGACGCTGACTCTGATTATTATATGAATGTCGGCACGGATACTTCAGTTAAAATTGAAGCCGCAGATGGCAGCAGTTTCAAGTTGAAAAGCTTCGATATTGATGCTATGGCTGATACAAACATACTTGTAACACCAAGTATCGGAAGTGCCGTAATATTTGTTTCCAATAGCGATTGGGTTACACAAACAGTTGACTTGTCAGGAAATACTGATTTCAATAACATTACTTACTTTACCATAAGTGGAAGCAACCTGCTCCTGTGCATTGACAATCTGGATTTTGAGGATGCTGTGCTTCCGACCTATAGTGTAACCTACAATGGAAACAACAATACAGGCGGAGCCGTTCCGACCGATGGCTTATCCTATCACAACGGTGATACGGCAACAGTACTTGGCAATACCGGAAGTCTTGTAAAAACCGGATATACTTTCAATGGCTGGAACACAGCAGCCAATGGCAGCGGCACCCCATATATCGGTGGTGATACCTTCTCAATGGGAAGCAGCAATGTAACCCTGTATGCACAATGGACAGCCGTCGATTATACAGTCACATATAACGGAAACACTAATACCGGAGGCTTGGTGCCGATTGACGGAAACACATATAACATAACCGACACCGTAACAGTCCTCGGTAATACCGGAAGTCTTGTAAAAACCGGATATACTTTCAATTGCTGGAACACAGCAGCCAACGGCAGTGGCACGGATTATTCAGGAGGAGAAACCTTTGCCATGGGAAGC
>JAFGIJ010000096.1 GCA_016929655.1 Clostridia bacterium | reverse complement strand
GTAATAGAAAAATATATATTTCCAATGCTGATAGGCAGGGAAATTCTGAATTTCAGGGAAACTGCAGGATTTTTTGATAAAATGATCAATCCCGATACAGACCGAAGGTTCCATACTGCTATTCGTTATGGTTTGTCGCAGGCACTGCTGGATGCAGCTTCAAAGAACAGAAAAACTCTTATGACAAATGTAGTTGCAGAGGATTATGGAACGATGGTATCCCGTCAGCCCATAACCATATTTGGACAAACGGGTGATAATAGATATGATACTGCTGACAGAATAATTATGAAAGGAGCCGGGAGTCTTCCCCATGGTCTCATCAATAATGTTGCAGGAAAACTGGGCAGTGACGGCAGTATTCTCATAGATTATGTCAAGTGGCTTTCAAAGAGGATTATAGAAATTGGCGGAACTGATTACAGGCCGGTGATTCATATCGATGTATATGGAACAATCGGAATAGCATTTGGTGGAAATACCGGAGCCATGGCGGACTATCTGATGAAGCTTAAAAAAGCTGCGGAGGGTTTTTTACTGAGGGTGGAGGGCCCGATGGATATGGGTGAAAGGGAAGCACAGGCTTATGCATTGGCGGAATTGACGTCCCGTATCAATCAAATGACAGATGGCGTGCAGATAGTAGCCGATGAATGGTGCAATACCCTTGAGGACATAAGATATTTCGCAGATATGAAGGCAGGGCATATGCTTCAGATAAAAACACCGGACCTGGGTGGTATCAACAATACAGCAGAAGCAGTTTTGTATTGTAAAGACAAGGGAATAGGGGCATATCAGGGCGGTACATGTAATGAAACAGATGTATCTTCAAGAGCCTGTGTGCATGTTGCCATGGCGGTAAAACCGGATATTATGCTGGCAAAACCGGGTATGGGATTTGATGAAGGATATATGATAGTCTACAACGAAATGCAGAGAATATTGGCTTTGTCAGGGAGGTTGGGATGAGAAAGATAAAGGTGCTGTCACCGACGGCAATACTTGGTTATGGTTTCCCGGAGGAATCCTTTGAAGCAGGACTGGCGCTTTTACCGGATGTAATTGCAGTGGATGCAGGTTCTACCGATCCCGGACCATACTATCTTGGTGCAGGCATACCCTTCACTGACCGCGACGCAGTGAAGAGGGATCTTGCGATAATTACAAAGGGTGCCCTAAAATGCAACATTCCGCTGATCATCGGAACAGCCGGTGGAAGCGGGGGAAACAGTCATCTTGAATGGTGCCTCGAAATTGAAAAGGAAGTACTTTCAGAACTCGGAAATGCCAGGCTTGCAGTTATTTCCGCCCACATCGATAAGGAGAGGGTGCTTGGGAATATAAAGAATGGAGAAACAGAGCCACTTGCTTTTGTTCCTGCCCTCACTGAAAAGGATGTGGAGGATGCCACAGAAATTGTTGCACAGATGGGAATGGAACCGATTATACGTGCACTGGAAAATGGAGCAGATATCATTATGGCGGGCAGGTGCTATGATCCGGCTGTTTTTGCGGCACTTCCGGTAATGAAAGGTTATCCAACCGGACTTGCTTTACATATGGGGAAGATTCTGGAATGCGCGGCTATTGCAGCTGATCCTGGAAGCGGCAGTGACTGTATGATGGGGGTTCTCGATGACAATGGATTTGAAGTATTTCCATTGAATCCCATACGCAGATGCACTGAAATGTCAGTGGCGGCGCACACTCTTTATGAAAAATCCAATCCATATTTACTCCATGGACCCGATGGTATCATTGACCTGAAGGAATGCAGTTTCAAGCAAATTGATGACATAACAGTAAGGGTCGAAGGAACGGGATTCATAAAATCTGAAAAACCCATGGTGAAGATTGAAGGGGCCAGGCTTGCTGGGTTCAGGACGATTTCCATTGCAGGAATCCGCGATCCCATTATGATTGATGGAATTGACGTCATTCTGGAATATGTCAGGGAAACAGCTGAACAAAGATATGGTGCGGCAGACAACTACATTCTTAATTTCAGGATATATGGAAAAAACGGCGTAATGGGAGACAACGAACCCGTTGAGGGCACCCTTTCCCATGAACTGGGTCTTATAATTGATGTAGTTGCAATGGACAGGAAATTATCTGAATCGGTTTGTTCCTTTTCGAGGTCTACATTACTGCATTACGGATATCCGGGAAGAATTTCGACAGCAGGTAATCTGGCTTTCCCATATTCTCCTTCGGACATCAAAGCAGGAGCAGTTTATGAATTCTGTGTATACCATCTGATACCCATGGAAGCCAAGATGTTTCCCATGGAAATCCTGGAGGTTTGATATGAAAGTAAAATTAAAAGATGCGGCAAAGGTCATTAGAAGCAAAAATTCCGGACCTTACGAATTGACATTCGATATAATATTCAGGACAAAGGAGCTGTTTGAAGCTGCGGTTGATAGTAAAGTTTTCACCCGGGAACTTATTGCAGGTCTTTATTCAGTGGACGAGGCAGATGTTGCAGATATCGTCGAATTTATTCCGGCCAAGGCTATCAAGGCGACAATCAGAAGAAAAGTGGTATCAGGCGGTCCTGGAGACAGGGATGTCTATGGGGCCCAGCAGCATGCACCGCTCTTTGATATAGAATTTGAGGCAAAGGGGGAAAATTTATGAGTTCATATCTTTTACAGGAACAACTGATGCATGCTACATATTTTGCACCAAGGGGCAGACAGAGGATGTATAATCTGGGACATCAGTTATCTCAGAGGCACCTCAATGCAGCGGATCTGCTGATTGGTTTTATAGGAGGTGAAGGTGCGGGTAAGTCGCGGCTAATAAGCGGAATGTTTCCCGGCCTGGAGCTGACCAACGATGATGATGGCATCAATGTCAGGCCTCTTCCTCTTTTAGAAGCTTATGAAGGTAAGTTTTACAGCAGTCATACTTATCATGTCGATGTCAGGTTTGAAACGGCATTCACACAGCCCGGTGTAATTGCGGGGGCAATCAGAGGAGCAATCGATGCCAACAAAAGGGTCATAGTTGAGCATTTTGACCTGATATATGAAATCCTTGGCATAGATGCTGATGTTATGGTGGCAATCGGTGAGGAAGTCATAGTGACAAAGCCCACGATATTCGGACCCAAGCCTGATGTGCTGGCCAAGCATGTCTTAAGGTCTGTGAAATACAGGAAGATGGCTCACTCTGCAGAGGATCTTACCAATCTGGTCCTTGATCGATATTTTAATATTACAAAGGCTCCAAGGCATGGGGATATACGGCACGGGTTTTTACTTGAGTTCGAGGAATGCCCCACGGTGCCAATTGAAGAGATTGAAAGCAAGGTTCTGGAATACATTGCACGGGACCTTCCCATCGATTATCTGGATGATGAGCATATATCACTTGGCGATGCCGAAAACTGGCACTGCACCGGTCCACGTCTACACGTGAAAACCACCGGACAAATAGAATCCTTCCGTCTTGAAAAAGAATATATCTACGACCCAAAGGAAGACATCTACATCCTTGCCGGCCGAGTAGGCGAACCCGATACCATCACCTTCTAATAATTTCGTCTGAGGAAAATAATTACGTCTGGGTAAAATATTTACGTCTGGGCAAAATATTTACGTCTGAGCAAAATATTTACGTCTGAGCAAAATATTTAAAATATTTTACCCAGACGTAATTATTAGGTCAAGGATAAGAAAGATAAAGCGACAATTTATGTATGAACTATGACATGATGGATAGTAAGTGTTGTATACATTACTTTTTTAAAGTTTAATTATGTTGAGGTAACTATTTTAAGAAGGGGGAATTCCCGTGGGATTCAAATTTCTGAAATTTTCCATCTTGATTATTCTGGTAATATTCTTGTCGGGAATAGCTTCCTGTGCCCCTGAAGGATATCTTAGCGACTCAAGGACCAACAAGGTAGGTATAAACAGTGAAGCGCTGGGAATATTCATGACAATTGATATACATGTTCCCAGGGGTTACAGCGATGAGGAGCAGTATCCAGTACTATATTTGCTTCATGACTATGCCAGTAATCAAAGCATCACAAAACAGGCTGGTTTTTTCAGGATGGCTGATATTCTGACTGAACAGGGTTTGATTGAACCCATGCTGATTGTGTCCCCTCAAATCAACAACAGTTATCTTCTAAACTCATCTGAAGAGACATTGATTTATGGAGAAGATGGTGTCACAGGACTATATGTGGGAATGTTTGAAGAATATTTCAAAAAAGAAGTTATAGGATATATTGAATCGACATACAATATATCAAAAGAATCGGAAAACAGATTTATAGGAGGAATTTCAACAGGAGGATTTGCGGCACTTCGTATGGCTTTTGCAAATCCGGATATGTTTTCAAAGGTAGGAGCACACATGCCTGTATTGTGGACCCCGGGAATGGATTTGACGGAGATTGAGCTGCTGAGATGGTATTATCCTGATGAAAATAGCAGTAAAAGCCGGAATCCGGTAGTGCTTGCATCTGAAATGAATCTTGAAGATCTGTCTATATTCATCGACTGTGGTGATAAGGATTTATACAGTATGCAATTCACAGAGGAGATGACCGTAGAATTGGAAAAAATGAATTACACTGTTGATTCGAGAATTTTCGCTGGAAATCATGACATTTCATATATTGAAGATCACGTTATTGACTATCTCATGTTCTACGGAGGTAAGTAATATATAGGGGAGGATTGCCATGAAAATCATAACCAGTTGGGTAAGCATTGCATTGGTTCTGTGTTTGTTGGCAGCATGCATTGGGATTCTGGTTTTTGAAAGAAGCGATGATAATCGAATGGAAATATCAGAATTTGAGTTTTCACTGACATTTGGACCCAATGGAAGAAACTCAATTAATACTTTTACAAATCTAATTACCAAGGATCTGGTTGCAGACGGGGTAATAGCAACTAAATATGTGATGTCAGACAGAGATAGGAGAATAGTCAGGGAAATGTTCCAGGATATGGATATTCTGGCTTATCCCCAAAATCTGAATGTGCGGAGTTATTGGGACCACATTGAGATTATCAACTTTCATGTTGTGATTGATGGCAAGGAACATTCAATTTTTTGGACTGTCCCATGGGATTTCAGCTTTGATAAAGAAGATCGTCTGAGTGAAATTCACCTTGAATTCATTGAATTTATTACCTTTATAAAAAATCTTGTAATTAATTCAGACGAATATAAAGCATTGCCCAATGCAAAAGGTGGATACCTGTAGTCAAATATAATCATCCTCAGATGGAACGCAACTTTGAATAAATACATAAGATAGGTTGGTTATTTTCTGTAACTGCATTATTGTGATTCCATAATAGCGACAGTTTTTAAGAATTTTTGTAATGACATCAGAGGATGAATTCCAAAAATCAGCCATGCAGTGTATCGAGTATCTTATCAACTGATCATTGAAGAAAGCCTTTGCCTCATCCAGCTTGAATTTCATCTTGTCAAAACATGATATCCTTGTGTCTGATTTATCTTTGAGAAAACTATCGATGTTCAGACCTTCAAGGTTGAAAAAACGAATGATTTCTTTTTCAGATGCCAGATTATTAAGTTTGTATTCTTGGTTCAAACTGCACCATTTGTACGAATAAGGATCATTTGAAATACCTGCCTTTACAGCATTCAGTGAAACATACCTGAATAGGTCAGTGTAATTTTTGCTGCTAAATACCGGATTGCTTCCGAATGGACCCTCGAAAACATGACCAGTTCGATCGTGCCACATATTGTAATGTTTCGCAAACTTTGACTGAAATAATTTCATAAATCTAGATATTTCTGGTAAAGGTCCTTCGAGGATTTTATGTGAATGGTTTGTCATGAGGGATGAGCAGTGAACTTTTATGCTGGTAGGCTTTATATAATCGTTGAAATAAAAAAGATAGAGTTCTTTTTCCTCATTGGTCTTTAAAATATTTTCTCGATTGTTGCCCCTGTTAAATACATGATATATATTTAAAGGGCTTTTTTCACGTATATCACCCATATTCCAGACAATATACCAAAATGCAAGCCATGACCATAAACTGAAAATTAAATGTTGCCGATTAGTTTAAATATTCAATAAAAAAAATAATTACGACAGACGTAAATATTTACGTCTGTCGTAATTATTAGACGAACATATGTGCGACAAAGCCAGAATGTGGTATAATTGAGGGGAAATGGAGGGGATATGGAGAAGTTCAGGATATCATCAAAGTACAGTCCTAAGGGTGACCAACCTGAGGCAATCAGGCAGCTGAGCGAGGGCATTATAAAGGGAAAAAGGGACCAGGTTCTTTTGGGCGTTACCGGTTCGGGCAAGACCTTCACAATGGCAAATGTAATTCAGGAAGTACAGCGTCCGGCGATTGTCATAGCACATAATAAAACATTGGCGGCCCAGCTTTGCAGCGAATTCAAGGAATATTTTCCGGATAATTGTGTCGAGTTTTTTGTAAGTTACTATGACTATTACCAGCCTGAAGCATATATCCCTTCTTCTGACACATATATTGAAAAGGATTCATCAATCAATGATGACATTGACCAGCTGAGGCATTCAGCTACTGCTGCACTCCTTGAGAGAAAGGATGTTATTATCGTAGCTTCAGTATCTTGCATATATGGCCTTGGTGACCCAGAAGATTATAAGGAGCTTATGGTTTCGGTTCGCAAAGGGATGAAAAAGGACCGGGATGAAGTCATAACGGGCCTTGTTGACATTCAATACACCAGAAATGAAATCGACCTTAAAAGGGGAACTTTCCGTGCGCGGGGTGATGTTCTTGAAGTCATTCCTCCATTTGATGAAAAGGTTGGAATAAGAATAGAGTTCTTTGGTGACGAGGTTGAAAGAATCCTTGAAATAGATACTGTAACCGGAGAAATCAAAGGAGAAAGAACCCACATGGCACTTTTCCCGGCTTCGCATTTTGCAACTTCACACGGCAAAATGATCAAAGCTGTCAAAGGCATTGAGGAAGAGCTGGAATGGCGGCTGAAGGATCTTCACGACCAGAACAAGCTGGTGGAAGAACAACGGCTGGAGCAAAGGACTCGATTTGATATTGAAATGCTTACAAATGTAGGTATTTGCTCAGGGATTGAGAATTATTCACGGCACATATCAGGAAGGGAAGAAGGCAGCCCCCCATACACCCTGCTTGATTATTTCCCAGATGACTATATTATGTTCATCGATGAATCCCATGTCACTATTCCACAGATCAATGGTATGTTTAAGGGTGACAGGGCAAGAAAAACAAGCTTGATTGATTATGGATTCAGACTGCCTTCTGCATATGACAACAGGCCGCTAATGTTTGAGGAATTCAGAAAGAGGCAGAATCAGACCATATATGTCAGTGCAACCCCCGCAGCCTATGAGCTTGAACTTTCAGGGGTACCGGTTGAACAGATCATAAGACCGACCGGTTTGGTTGATCCGGAAATAGAAGTCAGGCCTGTGAAGGGGCAGGTTGATGATCTGATTGGCGAAATCAGGGATACTGTAAAAAAAGGATTCAGGGTTCTTGTAACAACTCTCACCAAGAGGATGGCAGAGAACCTTACGGAATTCATGGACAATCTGGATATCAAGGTCAGATACCTGCATTCCGATATAGACACCCTTGAAAGAATGGAAATACTGAGAGACCTGAGGTTAGGAGAGTTCGATGTTCTCGTTGGCATCAATCTGCTAAGGGAGGGTCTGGATTTACCAGAGGTTGCCCTCGTTGCCATACTCGATGCCGACCGGGAAGGATTTTTAAGAAGTGCTCGTTCACTGATACAGACAATTGGCCGTGCGGCAAGAAATTCTGAAGG
>JAFGIJ010000095.1 GCA_016929655.1 Clostridia bacterium | reverse complement strand
TCTTACTGTAATCAGGAACTTCTGTCTCACTGCTTGCTTCAAGGGCAATACAGGCATCCATCCTGATATCCCTGCTTGATGCTCCTACAAGAATTCTGTAATCTCCTTTTTCAACATGCCAGCCGGGAATGTTTATGTTATAAAATGCAAATGACCTTTTATTAAGATTCATGGTTACAGTTTTGGTCTCACCTGGTTCGAGATATACCTTCTCAAATCCCTTGAGCTCCTTTTTTGCTTTATATATTCCTGTTTCAGGACTTTCCACATAAAGCTGTACCACCTCTGCACCGGCGGTTTCTCCCATATTACTTAATTTCAGGGACACAGCATACTCATATTGCCCGGTTTTTAATACCTTCATGTCTGTATAGCTGAATTTTGTATAGCTTAACCCATATCCGAAGGGAAACAATACATTCTTTTCAAATTTATCATAATACCTGTATCCGATATAGATACCTTCCCTGTATTCAACTGTTCTGGTATATCCGGGGAAATATCTATATGATGGTGTATCTTCAAGTTTCACCGGAAATGTTTCCGCAAGTTTACCTGATGGATTGATTTCCCCATAAAGTATATCGATTATGGCACCACTGCCTGCCTGTCCTCCGAGATATGCCTCCAGGACCCCTTTTACACCACCAATCCATGGCATTTCAACAGGTGCTCCATTCATCAGAACAACCGTGACATTCTCATTCACTGAAATTATTTGTCTTATTAGTTCATTATGTGACTCCGGCATTATTAAATGTTTTCTGTCGAATCCCTCTGATTCATAGTTTTCTGTAAGACCGGCCAATACCAGCACTTTGTCGGTTCCGGCAGCCAGCTTTTTTGCATCATCAATCATAGATTGATTTGGTATATCAGAGCTTATGTCATAACCTCTTGCATATTCATAGAGCAGTTTCTGATCATCAAGTATTTTGCATAATGTATCAAGTTTTGTTGGATTGATTAGAGATGAACCTGCTCCCTGATATCTTGGCATGACTGCAAATTCTCCAATTACTGCAATTTTTTCTGTTTTAGAGAAAGGAAGAACTCCATCATTTTTCAGCAGAACCATTGACTCACCTGCTATCCTGCGGGCAAGTCTGTGATGATCCGGTATGCTGTATTTGTATTCAGGTCGAAGATTCACCATACTCTTTAAAATTAATTCAATAATTCTCTCAGCAGCTTTATCAAGAAGTTCAACAGAAAGATTTCCTTTCTCAACAGCATCAATAATTCTTTTGTCATTGATACCAAAACTTGCAGGCATCTCAAGTTCCAGACCTGCCCTGATTCCCTCAACACGATCATTGCAGGCACCCCAGTCTGTTACAACCAGTCCTGTGTGCCCCCATTCTTCCTTGAGTATTTCCTTAAGCAACCTTTTATGATCGCTCAGATATGTACCATCAACTCTATTATATGAACACATAACAGTCCATGGCTGGGAATCGGTGACCGCTTTTTCAAAACCTGCCAGGTAAATCTCCCGTTGTGTCCTTTCATCAACGACTGCATCGATTGTCATTCTTCTTGTTTCCTGATTGTTCATGGCATAATGTTTCAAGGAGGTTCCAATACCCATGGATTGAATACCATTTATCAGGGCAGAAGCAATTACCCCGGTATGAAACGGGTCTTCTGAAATATATTCAAAATTCCTTCCGCAAAGAGGGGATCTTTTGATATTGGCACCAGGGCCTAGAATTACAGAAACCCCTTCCTGGATGCATTCTTCAGCAATGGCTTTTCCCATTTCTCTCATCAAATCACGGTCCCATGAGCATGCTGTAGCCGATGCTGTTGGAAAGCAGGTTGAAGGAACACTGTTTTGAAGTCCTACATGGTCGGCACTTCCCAGTTGCTTTCTAAGTCCATGAGGTCCGTCAGTTATCATTATTGCCTGGAGTCCCAGTCTCTTTATGCTTTTCAGATGCCAGAAATCCTGTCCTGAACAAAGACCTGCTTTTTCTTCAAGTGTAAGAGCTTCAACTATGTCCTTTATTTTTTTATTCATAAGATTCTCCAATGAGTAAATTAGCAACTGAATACAGTATAACAAAACACTTGTCTTTCAGTATAGATTTTGGAGTTACCAGAGATTATCTGTTTGGTATGATTGTATGTATTGTATCTATAACACTGCTGATTCCTTCTGCACTGCCTGCAAGCAAAGCTGTTCCATCAGATAAAACACCAACGGTATATCCACAGCCTGCTGAAATTGAGATAACATTATTCCATTCATCTACATCGATCTGTCCGTTGTAATTATCACCGGCAGAAACAACCGTTCCATCCCTTTTCAGTCCCAGTGACTGCCCTACTCCTGCAGTTATATAAACTACATCTGTCCATCCATGAGTATCCAATTGATTGTATGAATTGTCTCCTGCCCCAACCACGGATCCATCTTCTTTCAGTGCCAGGATATGATTGGCTCCAACTGCAACCACGGTAATTTCATTGAACTTTTCTGCCATGAATTGATTGCGGGAATTATCCCCGCTTACAAAGACTTTCCCATCCTTCGAAACTCCGGCTGCATTTATTGTTCCTGCCGCAATATACTTTATGTTTTCCCAGGTATCTACATCAAGCTGATTGAAATAATTATCTCCGGTGGAAACCACAGTGCCATCTTTCTTTAATCCAATTGTAAAATATGATCCTGCGGCAACTGCCGTTATATCGCGCCATTCATCTACATCACATTGACCATAGAAATTATCACCTGTCGCAACAACCCTGCCATTGCGCAAAAGGCCAATGGTATGGGCTGAACCCGCAGATACCTGTACTACGTTATACCACCGGTCAATACCTTCCTGCCTGAAATTTTCATCACCGATGACCCTTATGCTTCCATCATCCAGAATAAATACAGAATGGGCTGCACCGGCTGACAATATGCTTCCTGTTCCCATGACTCCGTTGTTACGCCAGGGTTGGAAAACAACTGCAAGAAAGGTGATTGCTGCAATAACCAAAACAGTGATTGCAAATATAAATATTTTTCTTTTTACTGCTTTCATATCATCCTCATACATATATATACCCTTTTACAATATTAAGTTGTTGATAATACTGTGTGCAATGTAATTATCCGGGTAAATACTATTCATAATCAATAATCGAAGGGAGTAATAAAATGGCAGGTAAATTTGAAGTTTATGAGGACAAAGCAGGAAAATTCCGTTTCAGGCTCAAAGCAAGCAACGGGCAGGTAATAGCAACAGGAGAAGCTTATTCAACAAAAAGTGCATGCCTCAATGGTGTTGAATCCGTTAAGAAGAATGCACCGGATGCAGAAGTTGTTGAAGTAGAAAAATAGATACTTGTGGTTAATTAATAATTTATTATATTCATGAACGGTTTCACCGTTCTTTTTTTATCTTTGTAATCCCCTGCTCCCTTCTTTTTCTCAATATTGTATCAGCCGCAATTGGGATAACAACCAATGTAAGCATAGTTGAAACCATAAGACCTGACATCAGTGCTATAGCCATTGGTTTGAATAATTGGCTTGTACCTATTACCAATGGAACAAGACCTATTACAGTGGTTATGGTGCTGAGCAGTATGGGTCTCAGTCTTCGGTTTGCTGCATTCATACAGGCGCTTTGTACATTTCTACCCAGCTTGATTTCCTTTTTGATATAGTCAATCAGGATTATTGCATTGTTAACAACAATACCCAGCAAGCTGACTATCCCCAGAAGTGCTGTAAATGATATAGGCTGTCCTGATATATAAAGACCTGCAATGGAACCTATTGCAGACAATGGAATTGTAGTGAATATAAGAATGGGCAGGGAAAATGACTTGAACTGGATTAATAGAATCATGAATACAATTGCAAGGGCAACTGCTCCCATGACAAGTACCTGTCCGAAGTTTTCCTTTATAAGTTCATCTTCCCCTTCATAAACCAAGGATATTCCTTTCATATTCTGTTCATCGATGCTGTCTTTGATTTCATTGAGAACCTCTGCTTTATCAACCCCTGTTTCATAGTCAGCCGTAATCAGCATTGAATATTCTCCATTGTACCTTGGCATCGTCTCCAGTACCGACGCTTCTGTAAGTTCAGTCAATTCACCTGCATTTACATAGCTGCCCGTGTTTGTTTTTATCATATAACCATCCAGCTGTTTTTCAGATGCAATACCTCCGGTAACATAAACGGGAATATCCCTGTCCTTGTCGAACAAAACAGCCGATTCTCTGCCACTGATTGCAATGCTGACCTCGTTAAGAACTTCAGCCGGTAAAACATATGATCTTGAAGCTGATTCTTTGTTGACTTCAAGCTCCATAATATCAATATAATCAGTATTTCCCTTATTGATGTTCTGTATGCCCTCCATATTGTTTAAAACATATAAAACTGTTGATTCTGCTGCCTTTACTTTTTCAAGATCGTCACCGTTTACCCTTATTCTGATATCTTCGTCCATAGGAAAAGCGTACATAAGTTGTTTTACAGCTATCTTAGCATCCAGACCCATACCATCAAGTTTCATCTGAAGATATTCTTTGTACTCACCTGTTGTTTTATGCTCACTTTCATCAAGGTTTGTTCTTATCATTATCTGTCCTATATCGGGGGTTTTTGTATAAACAAACATGATTTGATTGAATCGGGGCAGACCTCCGCCTGCTGAAGCTATATATTCCTCTACTTCGCTTTCGTCATCAATGAATTCCGATATCCGCCTGATTATTTCTGCAGTACCTTCTATATCGTCACTGCTGTTGTTTCTTATATCTATATAAACGATATTTTTATCAGAAGCCGGGAAAAATTCCTTGTCTATATCCATTGCAAGAAAAATGGTTCCTGCCAATAGGACAGCAACTATCAAAGTGATAACCACCTTCTTGTTCATACTCCATCCTAAAAGCCTGGGGAAAAGCGCCATGGGTTTCCTTCTGCCCGTATCTCTCCTCTTTTTAAAGACTATATAACCAATAACGGGAATGATTAGCACTGCAGTCAGATAAGAAGCAGAAAGTGAGATTGAGATGATTTTTGGAAGTGATTTGATATAATCCCCAGCAAGTGAGTTTAAAAACAGAAAAGGAGTAAAGGCTGCGATAGTAGTTATGGTTGAGGCAAAAACCGGTATTGCTACATTCGATGTTCCTGTTACACAGGACTTCCTGCGATTTTTTCCTTCATCAAGTTCACCTTGTATTGAGTCACTGACTACTATGGAATTGTCAACCAGCATTCCAAGGCTCATTATAAGTGCTGCAATTGAAATCTGGTGAATCCTGATTCCTGATGCATACATAGCAAGAAAAGTAATCAATATTGAAAATGGTATTGATATTGACACTACTATTGCATTTCTAAATCCCATTCCTATAAGCACCACGAGAATAACAAGTCCTATTGCTATAATAAGATTCATCGAAAATGCACCCAGAGAGTCACTGATTTCATCGGGCTGTGAAATGACCATTGAAATCTCCATGTTCGATGGAATCCCATTCCTTATTTCATTCAGCCTGTCATTTATTTCCTTGTTCAATGGAAGGGTATTAATACCCTCCTCAAAATATCCCGATATCAGAACAGCTTCTTCACCTTCATGGTAATATAGTGTGGACGAAGGTTTTTCCATTTCACTGATATCTGCTATATCGCTAAGTTTCAATATTATATCAAGCTCAGGAGAATAACCGATTTCGAGGTTCCTGATATCTTCAATTGACTTATAGCTTCCCGTATAGTCAACTGCAATTCTACTATCTCCGTATTGCAGTTTACCTACAGGAATATCCAGATTTCCTGCAGAAACAAGACCGGATATCTCATTCAGTGATAGTCCTGCAGCCATCATTTTCTGTAAATCAACCAATACTGATATCTGATCTTCCTTTTCTCCTATTATCTCGAATCTTGAAAACCCCTCTATTTTTGATAATTCAGCAGCAATCATATCAGCCTGGTAAGACAACTCGTCAGAGCCGGCAGATGCAGATGAAAGGCTGATTATTACCCCGGCAGTATCAGTTATGTTTCTGTTTATATCAATATCCAGACATCCCTCCGGGAGGGATGTCTGTAATTCCCTCAATCTATTCTCCATGAGACTGAAAGATTCGTCCCTGTCGGCAGAGAATGCCAATTCGACAATTACCAAAGAAAGGCTGTTTGAGCTATAAGAAAAAGATGACTCATAACCATCTATTCCCATTATAGTTCTCTCAATGGGTTCAGTGACCAGAATATCCATGTCGGTTTGGGAAGCACCAGGATAAACAGTTGTAATCATGGCATACGGAATGGAAAATTCTGGTGTCTCCTGCTTAGGGAGAGACATGAATGCAAGAATACCGGCTGCTATCAATGCCAGAATAAAAAATACTGTTATACTCCTATATTTAATCAAAGCTTTAAGAATGACATTCATTATTACGACCCTCCATAGCCATAAATTCTCTATACAGGCTGTCTTTCATGAAAGTTGAGAATCTGAACAGCCTTGACCTTTTAACTTTTTCGTCTGCTTTTTCTGCAAGTATACTGATGATTCCGTTGACATATGCAGATGTAAATGCCCTTATGAATGAAGGGTCAGGTTTTCCGCTGCTTCCGGATTTGATGTTATCATGCCAGACGCTGACTGCTTCTGCAAAACCATTTATTATATCCTCCTTCAGATTATGAAAATCAGAATTGTGACTGTTCTCAAGTAGAAGGAAAAGCAGGTCTTTTTCGCTGTCATATATCTCAAGGAAACCCAGAATTTTTTCTCCGATTTCTTCTTTATTATAGGAATTCATCGGTTTGCTGAAAAGTTCCATAAGTTTCACGGTTACAGGTTTTGCCAGGTATCTGTACAGCATGTCTTTTCCACTGAAGTATCTGTATATATTGCCGACAGCCATACCTGCTTCCTTTGCAATAAGACTCATGGATACTTTTTCATATCCCCTTGTTATGAATAACCTTTCAGCTGTCCTGACAATTTTATCCCTGACTTCATCCTTAAGAACCTGTGGCATTAGCGAACCCCCATTCATTATTCAAGCGAATTTTACATCAGATTGTTCAACATGTCAAATTTTAGATTTTATCAATAATCTTCCCTGACTCCGAACTCAGGTGATTCGACCCATGATTCCACTCTTTCAAGCAGGGTTATAAGATCGTAGATAAGGTTGTAATGTTTTTCTTCCTGATTTATCAAATACTCAAAGAGTTTTTCATTTGCACGATTTTCACTCATTAACCTAGTGTACAAATCTATACTTTCCTGTTCTTTTGAAAGCGCTTTTCTGTAAAATTCAAGCTGGTCGGGGACTTCGCTATACTCACTTTTAAAGTAGCTTTCACTCTTATAAATTGACAAATCTTCAGGAAGATTGCTTTGGGGCAGTTTTCCCAGTTCATTTGCCTTTTTGCTCAGAATTGCAGCATGCATATGTTCATCCTCCGCCAACGATACAAACATACCATACAGTTGATTATCCCTGTTTAAATCCGCTTGATTTCTGTAGAAAGCTTCACCTTCATGCTCAAGATTTATTGCAAACTCCAATGCATCCATACTATTACCTCCACCATAATATTATTAATCTTCATCGGTATCCGGCAGTACTCTGGCTCTCTTATTGCTTCTTTTCAAAATATCTATATCTGCCAGTGCATATGATTTTATATCACCGCCTTCTTCCTGTGGTTTTACTTTTACAAAACCTTTGAGAAGACTGACATCAATTATTTCACCGACACCATCAGCAGTTTTAACAAGCGTACCTATTCCCGGAGTGGCCCTCAGAAGTTCTTCGTATGCTTCATGTTCATATTTCAGGCAGCACATAAGCCTGCCGCAAACCCCTGAGATTTTAGCAGGATTAAGTGATAATCCCTGGTTCTTGGCCATCTTTATGGACACCGGCCTGAATTCATCAAGGAAAGAATTACAGCAAAGAACCCTTCCGCAAATTCCCAGTCCACCGATTTTCTTAGCTTCGTCCCTAACACCAATCTGTCTGAGCTCAATCCTGTTCCTGAATATGCCGGCAAGCTTCTTTACCAGTTCCCGGAAATCAACCCTTCCGTCTGCAGTAAAATGGAAAAGAATTTTATTTCCGTCGAAGGCATATTCCACTGCAATAAGTTTCATGTCAAGTTTGCATTCATTGATACAATCATTGCATATTTCAAAGGCTTCCTTTTCCTTCTTTTTGTTTTCCTCGATATCTGCAAGATCTTTCTCTGTAGCCAATCTGAGGACTGCCTTCAAGGGTGTCTTGATTTCACTTTCATCTATGTCCCTTGGACCTATCATAACCTTACCGAACTCAATTCCCTGCGCGGTTTCAACTATGACCCCATCGTATTTCTTTATTTCAATTTCACCCGGAGAAAAGTAATATACTTTTCCCACCTGGTCAAATTTCACTCCTACTATCTTTACCATCCGGCAAGTTCCTCCGTTATCTTCACAATCATTGCATCCATTGTCTGTTTTTTTGCCGCATTTGCAGCCAGCCTGTCTGATGCTTCATTTACGATTGAAATCATTTTACTCAGTATATGCTCCGGATATCTATCCGAGCCTCTTATTATAATATCCTTTTTATCCTGGTTAATCAAATATCCATAATCTTCAGTGGTTTTCATTATCAGCATATCCCTGAGAACTGCTGAAAGTGATGTGAAAAAAATTTCGCTGTTTCCCTTTGATAAAGCCCCTGTGGCTGACAAAGCTTTCTTAAATTCCTTTGAAATCAGGCATTCAGCAAAGTCAATGGCGGCAATCCGTTGCTCTGAAAAGTCCTTCGACCCGATTATACCCAATGCCTTTCCAACTGATCCATCAGCACACCTTGCTGCCATTTGTATATCCCTGGTTTCAAATTTTGTATTTTTGCCAAGATATTCTTCAATTTCCTCTATTGAGTTAATTCCTACTTGTATTAATACTGCCCTTGATTGTATTGTTTCAATCAATTTGTCAGAATTTGATACTGTTAAAATAATGGTTGCATATTCCGGTGGTTCTTCCAAAGTTTTTAAAATACAGTTCTGGGCTGCTATGGTCATATTATCTGCATCAATCACCAGATAAACTTTTCTGTTGGCCGAAACAGGAATAAGATTAATGTTTTGCTGAAGTTCTCTTATGGAATTTATAGATATGCTTCCTTTATCAGGAAATAGCTCATAAAGTTCCCCTGTTCCCCCGGCATTTACTATTGTACAATGCCTGCATTTTCCACATGGTTTTTCACTTTTTTCAGACATGCAGAGAATTTTATATGCAAAGGCCCTGGCTATATCCTTCTTTCCGCAACCCGACGGACCTTCAAGGATATAGGCATGTCCTGCGTGGCCGGTTTTTACTTCATCTCCAAGCCTTTTTTTCAGGGATGCCCTTCCAGGGATATCCTTAAATGTTATCATTTCAAGCCTTTTCGTACTTCTCTACGTCTACCACAAAGATAGTAGCACCGCCTACGGTTACTTCAATGGGGTAACCCGGAGCTATAGCACTGTTTACAGCAGGTGTTATGGAAGAATTAATCAATTTTTTCCTGCTCCTTGACTTGGCTTTGATGATATCCATTACATGGTCTACACTTTCCTTTGGGACACCTACGACCAATGTTGAATTTCCTGCCCTTAGAAATCCTCCCGTTGAGGATAATTTGGTTACACTGAACCCATCCTCATTCAAAGATCTCATTACTTCAGTTTCATCTTCATCATGTACTATTGCAAATACCAGTTTCATATATTCACATCCTTTCGAAAAACGATTCTAATTGTTCAGTTATTTCTTTTCCTATTTCCTCTATGCTTTTTCCAGCATCAAGAACTTTTATTCTTTCAGGATACCTGCTGCATAGTTCCTTATATCCGATATATACCCTGTTGTGGAACTCCATTTCCTCATTTTCAAGACGATCCGCTGTTGATGCTTCCTTCCTACGCCTGAGTGAGGTGTCCGGATGCTGGTCAAGGAAGAAAGTTATATCCGGAAGAATGTGCCTGACAGCAGTAAAATTAACATTATACACTTCATTTATGTCCAGCTGTCTGCCATATCCCTGATAAGCTATACTGGAGTCTATGAACCTATCACAAATCACTGCAGTTCCTTCTTCAAGGGCGGGTATTACTTTTTCTGCCATGATCTGTGCCCTTGATGATGCGTATAGAAGCATTTCTGCAACACTGTCCATTTCTGTATTCCTTGCATCAAGAAGAATATCCCTGACTTTCTCCCCGATCTTAGTACCTCCAGGCTCCCTGAGCAACAGTGTTTCAATACCCTTACGCTGAAGATATTCCTGTATATACCTGACCTGGGTTGTTTTTCCTGACCCGTCCAATCCCTCAATTGATATAAAAAGTCCTTTTTTCATGCTCACTCCAAAACGGGTATCATTCCTCTATCCAATCCCAGTACAACACCGCCTTCTTCAACAATATATCTTAGCTGCAAGGCCGCCTCCCCGGTTATTGCTTCTCCCGGATAAAGGCATGGAATGCCGGGGGGATAGGGTACTATTATTGTACCACAAATGCTTCCCTCAGCTCTATCCAGAGGCAGAAGGTGTTTTTTGGCCAAAACTGCCTTATGTACATCCAGTACCTTTTCAGGAATATTCCACGAAATATCTCTTGAAACAGATTTCTCACTGGCGGTTGGGTCCCCTGATATAGATTTCAATGCTTTTTCGAGCCTTGAAAAATCACTTCTGTCATTGGAAGGAGAAGTTATGGCAACCAGATTTCTTGCATCACATGATTCCATGACAATACCCATATGACTCAGTTTTTCATATATCCGGTATCCGTTTGCATTCTTTAAGGAAACATCAATTACCAATCTGGAAAAATCATCATTGACAAGAAATGCAAAGCCCATGGCGATAATATTGTTCATTGACTCTCCAACAATTGCCGCAAGGTTCCTGTACATTTTTCTTCCATATTGTCTGTAGCAGGACACTGCTTTTTCCATTGATGCCATTATTGGATATGACGGACTTGAAGTTCCAAGCATTCCAACAATTTTATATATTTCATTATAATTTACTGCATTCCCTTTTATATGAATAAGTGCACCTTGATTATATACCGGCATTGTTTTATGCAAACTGTGAACTACAATATCTGCTCCATTGTTCAACCCGCTTAGTTCGTGAAGTCCGCAAAATGCAAAGTGAGCACCATGTGCTTCATCTACAGCAAGCAGTATATTTCTTGACTTCAGATAATCGCTTATTTCGCCCATGTCAGCTGCAAGCCCGTAGTAATTAGGAGAAGTAATTATTACAGCTTTGCATGTTTTGCTTGCTTCAACCGCTTTTTTGACTGCCTGCGCTGTCACAGGTCTTGGTATCCCGTTTACAAACCCTATTGGAATAAACTCGATCGGAACACCGAAAAGTACCGCACCATTTACAACACTTGAGTGGCAGTCCCTCGAAACCAGGACACTTCCTCCGATATTTGAAAAATATTTCATTATTGATAGAATACCTGCAGTTGCTCCGTTGGTAAGGAAATAAGTCTTATCAGAACCATATGACTCTGAAATCATCAAAAGCGAATCGGAGATGATTCCCTCCGCACTTTGTATATTGTCAGCACCTGGTATTTCCGTAATATCATATTCAGCAAAATTCCCTGACTTTGATTGATAAGGAAACCGGCCATATTTATGGCCGGGCATATGAAAGCTGACAGGCTTCCTTTTTTTATTCAATTCAAGAAACTTGTTCAAAGGTTCATTCCGGTTTGTTTTTTTCATATATCAACCTTAGACCTTCAAGGGTCAGGAGTCCATTGACTTCATCAATTTCACTTGTTCCCTCAACGATGAGACGAGCCAGACCTCCTGTAGCAATTACCTTAATGCTTTTTCTGTCTATTCCTGTATCTGCCATTTCATCCTTAATCCTGTTTACAAGATACTCAATGGTTCCCAGATTTCCATAAACAATCCCGGATTGCATGCTGTGTATAGTATTTGTTCCAATTACTTTTTCAGGTCTTTCTATCTGGATTCTTGGTAACTGTGCTGCTTTTGAGGTCAAAGCGTCAGCAGACACCTGAATTCCTGGACAAATGACAACACCAAGGAATTCTCCTTTTCCCGTTACTGCACTAAGCTTGGTAGCCGTTCCGAAATCCACGATAATAACCGGCCCCTTAACTTGGTTAAAAGCTGCAACTGCGCCTACGATAAGATCCGCTCCCAGTTCCCTTGGGTTTTCAATTCTGATATTAAGTCCTGTTTTTATACCAGGTTCAATTAAAATCGGTACACAGTTGAAGAACTTTCTGATTGCATGCCTCAGTGAATACATGATACTTGGCGCAACACTCGCGATTATTACATCCTTGACCTTGTCCAGTGTAAGATTTACATTGCTGAACATGGTAAGAAAAAAAACACCGAATTCATCACTGGTTCTCTCCTTATTAGTTGCCAGTCTCCAGATGTGAAGAAGTTTCTTATCTTCATACAGGCCGATTGCTATATTCGTATTTCCTACATCGATTGCAAGCAGCATATCTACCTCATATTTTCATGCTTTTTATTTCTTCTATATCAAGGCGTATTTCTTTTTCAATCCTTACGATATCTTTCTTTATATCTTCTGCAGTTTCATATTCCGGTTTCCTTGAATATACCGGCTTCATTGTATTATATCTTTGCCCTATGTAATTCTTCTTATTGCTGCCCCTGTTTTTCTGTGTGTTTTTATTCTCTGTTGCTTTGCTGTTTTCATTGGTTTCTGAATTATTGTTGCTTACCCTGTTTTCTGTTTTTTGTGTGCCTGAATTACCATTAACTGGCTTATGTCTGTAATTGTTATTCCCTCTATACTTCTTATAATTTGAGTTGCTTTTTTTATAACCGGTTTCTGTATTGCTTTTTTTGTAATCGGTATTTGGTTTGTTTTCCTGTGTCATCCTTTTCTCCCTTCAATTTCGGTTTTTTATTCTCTTTATTGAAATTTCTCCCGAATTATATTCTTTCCTTGAGCCATTTTCATGCTCTGCAATCAGCATGCCCTGATAGTTTATTCCTATGGCTTTAGCACTGATACTTTCGCCGTTTTTCAATATAGATATTTCTTCACCATCTGTTATGGTGTACCTTTTCCAATTCTTCAGTATCTCATCTGAGTTTCCCTTCAGAATCGCACTGTAAACTTCCTGAATATTATAACATAAGGATGCAATTATTTCAGAACGCAGCATTTTTTGTCCTGTTATACCGTACATTGAGTCTGCAATCATTGCTGTTTCTTTGGTAAAATCATCAGGCTTCTGAGATATGTTGATACCGATTCCAAGGATTATATAGTTAATTGAATTGGTTTCACAGTTCATTTCAGATAATATACCGCACACTTTTTTCCCTTTTATTATAATATCGTTGGGCCATTTGATTCCCGGTTTGATTTCATAGGCTGTTTCAAGAGTCTTTGCAACAGCGGTTGCAGCGGCAATTGTAATCAATAGAGCATTTTCAGGTTCAATATGAGGCTTTAGGATGAATGAACACCAGACACCTTTATCATTTGCTGACTCAAACATCCTTCCCATCCTGCCTCTACCCCCTTGCTGGATGGAACATACTACCAGACAAATTTCATCATTTGAGTCCTGCGCCAGCTCCTTTGCCTTGTTGTTTGTTGAGTCAAGCCTTTCATAAAAGTAAACCGGAATGTTTTTCACAAGCCTTCTCGTAATCTCATAATCATTCAGTATATCAGGGGTGTCTGTCAATTTATAACCTTTGCCCTCCGAAGAGACTATTTTGTATCCTTCTGCATTCAAACTTTTGATATGTTTCCAAACCGCAGTTCTGCTGATACATAATTCCTCGCATATTCTTTGCCCGGACACAAATGACCCTATATTTTTATATATTAAATCAAGAATTCTATGCTTCATTGGCAGGGTTCTTCAGAATAAATCTTTCTCCATCCATCAAAAAGACAGTAATTTCATCATCATTCCACTCTACAGTAGCTTTATTAAGTGATACAAGTAATTTCATGTATCCGAAGAATGCCTTGTCATAAAAACCCGAATCACTCTCTTCGAATTTACTCTTCAACGTCTGAATATAAAGACCTGCAGAATTTTCATAAAGCACAGGGACATCCCGCTTTTTATCAAGAACACTTATATAATCATTAAGTACAGTAAAAGTTATCAAGTAACAGGGTTTACGGTATTTCCCAAGCATATACTTACTGGCATGAACAATAGACTCATTGAACCACTTATGATTTCCAGTTGCTGCGTAAATATCTTCAGCAACCAATAACTTATCTCCTGATAAATCCAACTTAAGGCATACCAGATTTTGATCATCAAAACAATCCATATTATCTCTTGGAGACAGATAGGCTCTGATGGCCTTGATGGGTATATCTCCGCTTCCGGGAATCGGTTTTCCATATACAGAAAGCTTGAGTCCGCATTCAAGGGCATCAACCAACTCATTCTTACTTATATAAAAATATGCAACCATAAAATACCTACTTACCGATAATTGCGTCAGTGATTTCTGCCGTACGTTTCAGGTGTTCTACATCATGTACTCTTATTATATCCGCCCCATTCAATATTGATACTGCGGCAATTGATGCAATAGCTTCCAGATTTTCCACCATTTTGACTTTTGCGTCTGATACCTGAATCATCTTGCCTGACGGACCAACCATGAGAGGAACCCCAAGTGACTTAAGCTCCCTCAATTTTCTAATTACTCCCAGGGTTTGTTCTGTTGTTTTGCCAAAACCAAATCCAGGGTCAATTACTATACTGTTAATACCTACTCCGGAATCCTGACACTGAGTCAGGCTTCTTCTAAGTGTTGAGTAAATCGTGCCCATGAGATCTGTTTTAATTCTGTTTTCTGTATTGTGCATGAGAATAATGCCTGCCTTGTATGATGCAACCACTGACGCCAGGCCGGAATCCCTTCTAAGAGACCATATGTCGTTAATAATATCGGCTCCGGCATCAAGCATATATTTTGCATCTTCAGAAAGTGAAACATCTGTACATATGGGGATGTTGCTTTTATGCCTTATCTTCCTGATTATATTCTTTGAACATACAATGGATTCTTTTCTGGGCATAACCGGATTACAGGTAATATCCAGGATATCTGCACCTTCACTTATGAGTTTTTCAGCTCTTTCAAATATAATACCTTCATCTTCTCCTGCTTCCATTTCCAAAACACCCATGACGATTGTGCGTCTACCAATAGGTATTCTCTTGTCCCTGCACATCAGACTGGGTTTTCTCATGGTGTCAACTTTAAGTAAATAATCAAGTGCATCGGCAATTTCAGATGTGTTCCTTGTACGAAGCCGCAGTCTTTTTGAGATTCTTTCAAGTGATTCCCTGGAACCAGCAATGATAACATCGCTTTTTGTTACACTGCCATCGTATACCCCCTTGTTGTAAGCTGCATGAGCCCCCATCTCAAGGGTATCGTTTTTTACCATGATAGCATCAGTAACAGAAACATCCTCAAATTTCAGTGTCAGAAAATCCGCCTGGCTCGCAAGCCAGTTGACCTTGCCTTCCTCTGCCCCTATTTCTGCTATATGCTCCTCTGCCTCACGAGGACTGTTTATAACCAATATTCTGGCATTCCCCTTCATTTTGCACCTCCAAATATCCTTTGGTACATTCCTTTTATATCTTCAGCAATGACCTTCCTTGGATTTAATTTTACATTTCTCTGCCCCATTGCAAGCTGTGTATACATATTTATTTCTTCAACAGTCAGATTTGGTTTTTCATCAGTACCTAAATTGAAAAAATCATCTGCTTCAATAATGCTTTTAAATCCCAGAATATCAAGTACATTTTGAATCTTCTCCGGCTCATGTTCCATGTTGAATCCCAGATACTCTCCCATCAGCATGGTATTTGCTCTTCCGTGAGAAAGCCCCTTGAAATATGTAAGTGAATACCCCATTGCATGTATCAGTGTGGTGCCTGTGTGAGTTATTGCAATGCCTCCCAGACATGATGCATACATAAGCAAAGAGCGGATTCTGTCATCAACTTCATCATCTGCCAAAGCTTTCATACAGCTGGCGAATGCCTTAATGCCCTCAATCGCTACAACATCATTCAGTGGTGTGCTTTTCAATGACAGATAGCTTTCCAGAAGATGTGAAAATGCATCAAATGCAGTATCCAGTGTTATTTCCCGTGTCAGACTTTTTGTATATGAAGGATCTGCAAAAGCAACGACAGGAAAACTGGAGGGGCTGAAGAAACTCTTCTTTGTGTTCATTGAAGGCACTGTAAGTACCGAATATGGTGTAACTTCGCTTCCGGTTCCCGATGTTGTTGGAATTGCAATCAAAGGCAGTGACTTATTTGTGGGAATATTTCCTATCAAATCAATAGGATCGATGTCATTGGTCATCAATGCAGCAATTGCCTTTGCGGCATCCATTGGTGAACCTCCACCGATGGCTATAACAAAATCAGCCTTGTTTTTTTTGCCAAAGGCTGTTCCTTCAGCAACATTCTCCATCGTAGGATTGTTTATTACATTATCAAATATACAGTATTCTATGGCTTCATGATCCAAGGCAAAAACAACATCGTTCAGGGCTCCTGACAATTTTGCGCTGTTTCTGCCTGTGACAACAAGGGCTTTTTGGCCTAATTTAAATTTCCCGGTGTTATTTCTTATAATACCAGTACCAAAAACCAGTTCAACCGGCATATTGAAATTAAAATCCATCCATTCTCCGTTTCATATTACTTCAGATAATATAGCCCTTTGTAAATTATATAGCATACGGTTTCTGTAATTATTCCCCTGCCGTCGCCCCTTGGTATTAGTATAAGGTGATCCTTTGGAACAACAGCTCCATCCTTAAGCTCACTGCCTGCCGTCAGGTCAGACAAACCTTCATTGAATTCATTTCCTATGACCCTTGCAGTACCGCTTCTCAGTATTACTTCTCCGGTGTCTGAAGCTAGTATCCTTATTCCCGGGTCAACCTTTACCACCTGATAAGAAGTTCCTTCAGACAAATTTCTTACTGTATTGTCCATGAAGTCAATTCTCTTACGGGCACTGTCCAAGTCAGTTTCAAGCTGTCCGGTCTGTACTTCAAGGTTATTGACCCTTGTCAATGTATTTCCGTCGGTGCCCACAGTGCCACCGGTTGGAATTGTATTCATCCTTGCCAGAAGTTCGTTGAATTTTGCGTCAACATAGTCGACACTAGCCAGGACCAGGTCCTGTCCGGATGCACTTCTGGCAAATCCGGAAAATAATATTACTATCGCCAGAACCGCTGTAAGAATGGTATTCATCTTTGATTTCATCTTTTGTTCCTCCCGGCACATATCTTTTGTTCAGTCCAATTATATATTTTTAACAAAACACGGTCAATCACAATAGATAATTGGTGACTTTCATTATTTTGCCATTTCTAATATAAACCTTGGGCACCCGCATTCCTATACGGCAGATAATTTCGTAGTTTATGGTTCCCATCATAGCTGCTATGTCATCTACCGTAATACGGTTGTTGAACATAATTACTTCATCTCCGGTTTTGATTGTTCCCTCTATCCCTGTTATATCAGCCATACACATGTCCATGCAGATATTCCCAACCACCGGAGCCTCTTCCCCATTTATTATTACTTTGGCTTTACCTGAAAGAACCCTTGAATAACCATCTGCATATCCGCAGGAAATTGTTGCAATCCTTGTTTTTTTGGTTGTTGTAAAGCTGTTGCCATAACTGATGGGTTCTCCTGCCTCTATATCCTTGACCTTTATAATCCTTGCCTTGAATGTCATTGCCGCTTCCAGGTTTGGTCCGTCAATCTTCTTTGTATGATCCGAAGGATACAGCCCGTAAATCAAAAGACCTGTTCTTACCATATCCAGGGATTTGTCCGGGTGAAGTAGAGCTCCTCCGCTGTTGTTTGTATGGCAGATTCCAGGATTAATTCCATTGGTTCTGAGTTTTTCCAAAATAGCAGTAAACCTTTTATACTGCAGGTTCGTGTGTACAGCATCCTTCTCATCGGCAGTTGAAAAATGAGTGAATGCTCCTTCAATATCAATGCCCTTCAAATCATATGCCTTTAGGATCGTTTCCTCATCCGTATAATGAAAACCAATTCTGTTCATACCGGTATCAATTTTAATGTGAGCTCTGATTCTACTCCCTTTTGAAACTGCTTCGTCGGACAACTTTTCGGCAAGTTCATAATCAAAGATCGTAACAATAATATTATTTTTTATAATTTCTTCAATACGGCCTACACCTGTATAGCCAAGGACCAGAACAGGTACTTTGACTTTCTTTTTTCTAAGCTGAACTGCCTCGTCAAGGGTTGCCACAGACAGCATGTCGATGCCTTTTTCACATAAAATTCCTGCCGTCATGATGGCCCCATGTCCATAACCATCAGCTTTAATTACCCCGTTTATTTTTATTTCATTACCAAGATATCTTTTGATTTGCATCAGGTTATTTGCTATTGAATCGAGGTTTATTTCCACCCAGGCTCTGTCCGGCATATTATGCATTTAATTTTCTCCTGTTATTTTCTTCAATACAAATGGTAATTCAGTGATTATATCACCTGATTTCATTCCGTATTCACCCAGCTTCAAGGCTGCTGTATCTCCGGCCATGCCATGGACGAAGGCCCCTGCTGCCACCGCTTCAATCAACGAAGGAGCATATGACAGGGCTGCAGCTATCACACCACATAAAACGTCCCCGCTCCCCGCAGTAGCCATACCGGGGTTGCCGGTAGTATTGAGATATACCCTGTGACCATCAGTGACAATGGTTTTATGCCCTTTCAACAATACTATTGTTTTATATTTCCCTGCAAATTCCATTGAACTCTTTATTCGTGATTTCTGGATTTCCTTTGTACTTACACCTATGAGCTTTGCCATTTCTCCCGGGTGTGGAGTTATTATGGTTCTTCCCCTTGCCAGGTCAAGCAATCCCGGATTTGAAGCTAAATCACCCAGTGTCCTTGCATCAATGATAATTGGTATATTTGTTGTCAATGCCACGGCTTTAAATATTTCATGTGAATTGCTTTTTTCATGCAGTCCCGGGCCAATGACTACAGCGGTTTTATCCCTGGAAGCTTCTGCAATTTCAGCTGCTGAAATATTGCTCAGGTACTCCATTTTGTTATCTGCAATCGGTATGGAAATGGATTCCCTCAGGAGAGACTCATATTCATATATCCTGCTTTCTGGAACAGCAGTATAAACCAATCCCGCCCCGCTTCTAAAACATGCCTCAGCACAAAGCCCTGCTGCACCTGTCATGCCAGGACTGCCTGCAATAATAAAAATTTTACCGTAATTACCCTTGAATCCGGTTCTTTTTCGTTTTGTATATATTTTTCGCACAAACCCAATATCTGCGGTAAAAAAATTGAAATCCCCATATGCTTCATCCGGAATAGAAATATCATCACTTATTACTTCACCGGCATACTCAAATCCTGGTTCACTGAACAGAGATACCTTGGGCCTGCCGAAACATACTGTCAGATCAGCCCTTACAGCCAAAGGTCTGGGAATTCCTTCATCCAGGCTGATGCCAGAAGGAACATCTGCAGAAATCACAAAGCAACCGGAGTCATTTATTCTTTTTATGAATTCAAGATATATGCCTTTTATTTCCCGTGATAGTCCGGTACCAAACAAGGCATCAATTATTATTGTGAAGGATTGAAGTTCTTCGGAAGATACCAATTCCTTTACTCTAATACCTGCTCTTATTGCCTTGTCTGCATAATAACCGGCACTGTTTTCCGTAAACGGAATATCTTTTGCATAAACCGTTATTAGTGCTCCCTGTACAGAAAGTTTTAAAGCAGCAGCCCACCCATCTCCTCCATTGTTTCCCGGTCCACAGAAAACAGCTATCTTACAACCCTTTACCTCTTTGCGGGATAAAACAGCCTTGACCAATGCTTCAGCGGCATTGTCCATCAATACCCTTTCGGGTATTCCAAGTTTTTTTATCGCATATGAATCGGCAGCCTGCATCTGCCTGTTGGTAACTAAATCCATAATTGAATTATATCATATGAAATCCAAATGAATTTCATCCTATGTAGTCCGTGACATCTTCATCTGAAGAGAAAATATATTCCGGTATCCACCACTCAGGAAATAAGTCCCTGTATTTATAACTGCCGAATCTTTTATCAATCAATATTACAAAACCTTTGTCGTATTCACTTCTTATGACCCTGCCGGCTGCCTGAAGCACCCTGTTCAACCCCGGAAATGTGTAAGCATAATCAAAACCTGACCCATTTTTTTCATTATAGTAATTCATTATCAATTCACGCTCGGGGCAGACTGTGGGAAGACCTGTTCCGATGATAACCACCCCTGAAAGTTTTTCTCCTGCCAGGTCTATTCCTTCTCCGAAAATACCACCCATCACAGCAAAGGCAACCAGAGTATTTGAACCGTGGTTTTCAAACCTTTCAAGGAATAATTCCCTTTCAGAGTCATCCATCCCCGGTTTTTGAACAAGAAGCTCTTCGTCTGTAGCCAGCTCCTTGTATATTTGTAGAACATCCTGCATGTATCTATATGATGGAAAGAATGCTATATAATTTCCTGTTTTTTTATCAAAGGCATCCTGCAGCAATTTTGCAATATCATAATATGAACTGTGCCGTTCCCTGTATTTTGTGCTGATACGGCCTTCTACTGCCACACTAAGGTTTTCCCTTGGAAATGGAGACGGAAGACTCATACACCTGTCAATCCTGCGGCCTCCCAGTGTATTTTTGTAGTATTCCTGCGGTGAAAGAGTTGCACTGAACAGAATTGAACACCTTCCCTTGTCCATGACCTTTGAAAGAATCTTGGAAGGGTCAAGGCACATCAGCTTGACCTGAAGATTGTTCCCATGAACTTCATAAAAGGTTGCATAACAATCATCATATAATTCTGATATCTTTGAGAAGAACATGAAGTCAAAATACAGTTCCAGAAATTTCTCCTTGTATTCTTCCTCCATGTCATGGTCCAGATAGAATTCCATCAGAACGGTACATCTTCTTACTGCAGTGACAATGTTGCCGGGTATATCATGCAATGCTGCGTAGGCTTCCTGTCTTTCATCATTGAAAATATCCTTTTTCAGAGCAATCATCAGCTTGTTTATTGTTTCAAGCCTTTTCTTGAGATCATCCCAGGAGGCTTTGGTTTCTCTTTTCAATTCAAGCACTTTCTTTTTCTCAATCATGCTTGAAAACATTTCCCTGGAACGGTCGACCAGATTATGTGCTTCATCAACAAGAAAGCAATAGTCTTCACCAATGTCTTCAAAGAATCTTTGAAGCCTTACCCTGGGGTCGAAAAGATAGTTGTAATCCCCGATTACCATGTCGCTGTATAAAGAAGCATCAAGAGACAGCTCAAATGGGCATATATTGTACTTATCTGCATAGCCTCTGACGACATCCCTGTCCATGAATTGATTTGTAAGGAGCTCCTTCAGCGCTACCGGAAGCCTGTCGTAATAATCCTTTGCCCTTTCACAGAACTCAGGGTCACAGTTTCTCTTTTCCAATGGACAGACCTTATCCTTTGCAGTTATTACAATGGTTCTCAGATTCAGTCCGTTTTCAGCGAGTTTTCTGTAGTTTTCAACTGCAATCAGTGAAGTGACATTCTTGGCCGTCAGGTAGAAAATTCTATCAACAAGTCCTTCACCCAGAGCCTTTACTGCAGGAAACATTGCACCCATAGTCTTACCGATCCCTGTTGGTGCCTGAACAAATAACCTTGTCCTGTCCTTGATTGACAAATATGACTTTTCAGCCATTTCCCTCTGCCCAAGCCGATAATATGAAAAAGGGAATTCCATTGCCCTGATACTTGCATTGCGAAGAATCTCCCATTTCCTGATTCCTGTCATCCATTCAAGATATGGATCAACCAGCTCCCGAAAAGCACTGGTTATTTGTTCCCTTGAATATATTCTCTCGAACTGTCTGGTTTTCCGGCTGTCGCGTTCAATATATACGATTCTTATGACAATCTCTTTATTCTTGCTTTCGGGTATCATATAGGCATAACATTCTGCCTGTGCCCAGTGAACCGGATATTCATTTTCATATATTGTTTCAAGATCCCTGGAAACAGATTTTATTTCATAAATACAAATTGAGTTATCTTCATGAAGAACTCCGTCTATTCTGCCAGTTATCACAAGATTTATTTCATCATTTGATGTTTCATGCCTTTGAAATACTTCAGCTTTGAATCTTTCAGAACCATATTCATCTGTCATTTTTTTCTGAAACTCTACATGGCACTTGGTTCCATCAAAAACATCATCAAGCCTTACTGATGTCCGCCCTTTTTCAATGCTCCCTTTTCGCAGGCTGAATTCTGCTATTTCTCTGACTGAGCTTCTTACTATTTTTTTATCCACAGAGCCTCCAAACATATGTTCTTTAATAATTATACTACAAACCCCTCAAGTATCAAACCACCTGATGATTATTATCGGAATTGATACCTATACCGGGAATAGTAACCAAGTGAGGTAAAACGAAAGCCCCATTATGGAGCTTTGTTATTCGGTAATGTTGTTTATCATCATTTGGAATATGTCCGGGGCCTTTTTACGCATATCGACAGGTTTTCTTTCCCCATCAGTCCAGACATGAACTGTCTTCCCAGTGGCCAGTATCTCATCTGTTTTTTTGTTTCTGGCAGTATATACGATAACCAGTCTTACAGGCGTTGCCTTTTGAATACTGGATTCGATTGCTATGACATCTTCGTAATATGCTGGTTTCATGAATTTACACTCAAGTCCGATAAGAGGAAGCATCAGTCCCCGTTCCTCACATCCGCTGTATGAAATTCCCATTTTTTTGATGAATTCAGTTCTTGCCGCTTCAAACCATACGGCATAAACCGAGTGGTGTATGATACCCATTTTGTCTGTTTCTGCATATCGGGCTATTAACTCTGTTATATGTGTCATTCTTCATTCATCCCAGTTGTGATATATATTCTGTACATCGTCATTGTCCTCAAGTGCATCTATGATTTTTTCGAACAGGACTCTGCTTTCATCATCCAGTGTTACAGTGTTCTGAGGAATCATATTGAACTGTGCTTCAATGAATTCAAATCCTTCTTTTTCCATGCCTTCCCTTACTGAGGAAAAATCATTCACAGAGGTCACTATTTCAAAGAATTCCTTTTCTGATGTGATATCTTCTGCACCGGCCTCCAGTGCAGCCATCATCACAGAGTCTTCATCAATGCCATCGGTTCTTTCAATGATCAGTATACCTTTTTTGTCAAACATATAGGAAACGCAGCCTGTGGTTCCAAGATTACCGCCGTATTTGTCGAAAACATGCCTTACATCTGATGCTGTTCTGTTTCTGTTGTCTGTCATAGCTTCAACAATGACTGCAACTCCGGATGGTCCATATCCTTCATAGACTATTTCTTCATAGTTTTCACCGGCTCCTGCACCTGCTGCTTTCTTTATGCTTCTTGCGATATTATCATTCGGCATATTTGCAGCCTTTGCCTTTGCAATAACATCCTTCAACTTGGAATTGCCTTCGGGGTCAGCTCCCCCTTGTTTGACAGCTACATATATTTCTCTGCCTATTTTAGTAAATATCTTGCCACGTTTGGCATCACTTCTTTCTTTTCTATGTTTGATATTGGCCCATTTCGAATGCCCTGCCATATTCAACTCTCCATTTCAATATATTCTTCTTCAACAACATCAATCAATGCCCTGGCATTTGTAATTTCTGTTATCTGTTTTCTAACTTTTTCATATTCCTGTATCGGAATAAGCATTCTAATTATAACATGGTCTGTAAAATTTTCATCAACAACCCTGCAGCCGTTGCTCTGAATACAGTTTTGGACCTTACCCAGATAGTGATAGTCGGTTTCAATGGATACCAAATATCCTTTTATGAATTCTGCTATACCACATTTAAGAATAACATCTTCTGCCCCACTTGAATATGCCCGTGCCAACCCGCCTGTTCCAAGTAGTGTTCCTCCGAAATATCTTGTCACAACCACAGCAGTATCTGTCAAATTGTAATGTCTTATTTTTTCAAGTATTGGAATCCCGGCAGTCCCACCTGGTTCTCCGTCGTCAGAATATCTTTCTGTTCTTGTGCCTTTTCCAACAACATATGCATATGTGTTATGTGAAGCATCCCGGTACTTATCTTTAATCTCATCAATGAATTGTTTTGCACTTTCTTCGTCAGAAACAGAAATTGCATTTGAAATGAAACGGGATTTTTTAACCACGCTTTCAGACACCCCTGGTTCTTTGATAGTCTTATATTCCGGCTTCATCATTTATGACCTGTGGAACCGAACCCTCCGCCCCTGTTGTCGCCTATACTACCCACTGACCTGGTTTCAATGAAATCAATCATTGGAACCCTTGCGAGAACCATTTGGGCGATACGATCACCCCGGCTTATCCTGTATGTTCCATCGCCACCATTATCTTTTTCCAGTGTTCTTATAGTAGCAGCAGATTCAGGTTGGGAAGCATTGCTTACAATTATACGTATTTCATCCCTATAGCCACTGTCGATTGTACCTGGAGCGTTTGAAACCCTGAGCTTTGTCCTGAGCGAAATACCGCTCCTGGGCCTGACCTGTATTTCAAAGCCATCCGGAATGGCAACCTTCAGTCCCGTTGGAACCAGAATTGTTTCCCCCGGCTTAATCATGCATTCCTCAGCTGCGTATATATCCATGCCTGCATCTCCCGGGTTTGAATATTCAGGTATTTTTGCTGTATCCCTGCACTTCTCAATATAAACCTTTATTTTTTCCCTCATGATTCTCCCCTGCTGTCTGTTTCAAAGAAAAACCGCCTTTAAGCGGTTCTATTTAATAAGGCCTTTTCATTTGCCGTAGTTCCGTTTCCCGCTCCACCAATTTCAGCTTGTAATTTTCCTTTTCTTCCTCCAGCTTGCTGCACTTTGCTTCAAGTGCATTGAGTTTGTTCTGAAGGTCCTTGATTTGCTTTTCCATTTCGTTCATTTTTGTTTTTTGCTGATTGGCTCTGTCTCTTTCCTTGAAGTAATCATCTGCTATATTGACAGAAACCAAAACAGAACCCATAACTGTGCTCAGATTATTTTCTCCGGCCTTCATTACATCGCTCATTTTCTTGTCAACATATAGACCAATTTTTTGGATGTATTCCTCAGACTCTGTGCCCACTATCCAGTGATCCTTGCCTGCTATCCTTATTTTAACCTTGTTCATGAAATCACTCCCGAACTTTTGTTATATCTATTATATAACAACCTATTTTTATTGTATATACGATTGGTAATCCTAAATCGGAATGTAAAAAACCACCATCAGCACTGCCGATGGTGGTTTGACTCAATTCAATTGGAATAATCCTAGAACTTGTCAGGAGTTATTACGCTTCCGTACTTCTCCCTGGCTTCCTTCAATCTTCTGACCTGATTTTCAAGCTGTGCAGTAAATTCAGCAGGCATTTTTACCTTGCTGTAGATTGCTATCATCCTGTCCATCTTTGCAAGATATTTGTCAACCCTAATTGAGAATTGCTGGTTGTATTCCTTTTCTGAGTAATCCTTGTCAAGATTTGCTTTGAAAAGATTCTTGAGGTCTTCGTACTTAGGTAAATATCCTACGGGAGACTTGATGGCATCATATTCGCCATTGACTCTTCCGTCGGCCCATAACATCCAGATTTTCTTGTCAAGCATACCATTGCACCACTTGCCATTATCATCTTTAAGGAAGTAGTTGGTACCGTATACTTTTGTTTCTTCGTCGACACCATTCTGGAAATCAAGATAGTTTTTGATATAATCCCCAAGAGGAATTGCTATGAAGTCAAGGTTAGCCATCGGATTGAATACCCTAACGCCTTCGGCTCCGAGAGTTGCTGAAGTAGTTTCTGATTCAATTGTTGCACCAATCATGACACCATGGGCCCAGTCAAGTGCTTCAACTACAGGAACAGTTGTATCTGAATCCCTTCCTCCGAAAACAAGACCCTTTGTATCTACTCCTTCTGGAGCATTTGCAAGAACATCTGCATTTTCAAGTTCGCTGATTCTGATGGTATAACGTGAATTATTATGCGCAAGAAGTATTTCTTTGCCATTCTTGTCTTTCTTTCCTTCAAACCATTCGCCTGAGTAGTTTTCGCCTTCTTTGGGTGTTTCAATTCCCATTCCTGACCAATATGGGGTTCCATCATTAATCAGTACATTTGAAAAGATAACTTCGCCTGGTGTTGTAAGAGCTTTCCAGATTTCAGGATCTCCGGCTTCGTTTACATCCTTGATGATACCGAATACCCCCTGTTCTACGTTTACGCTCATGATCTTGCCGTCAACTTTCTTAAGGTATGCAATATCATCACCGACTATTGTCTGTCCCGGTATCATGGCTGTACTCGTTTTTCCACATGCACTCGGGAAAGCCCCTGCAAAATAGGTTATTCTTCCGGGTTTTCCATGTACACCCATTACAAACATATGCTCTGCAAGCCATCCCTCTGTGTGGGCTTTCTTTATTGCAAGTCTGAATGCAAGTTTCTTCAGTCCAACGCTGTTGCCGGCATACTGGTTATTTACTGTATAAACCGTGTTTTCTGCAAGATCAATATATATTCTTCTCTTGTCTATGTTCTTTGTGTTGTTTCTTTCATCAAGCTCTCCTGCTGAATGAAGGAAAAAGAAGAAATCATCAGATCCTTTCAATATACTTTTGAAATGTTCATACCCGGCACGATAAAGTAGAGTCTCTGAGTGAACTACATAGGATGAATCGGTGATCTGCATAGCTCCAATTGTAAAATCAGAGTTCTGCGGACCAAGTGCAAAGAAAGTAACAAGCATTTCCTTGCCAACCATAGCGCCATCCAAAAATCCAAGAACTTCAGGCAACCCTTTGTCCTTCATTATATAGTTAACGTCCATCCCCCAATTAACTTCTTCTTCCAGCAAATATCTTGTGTTTGCCTTATCCCTGGCCTGATCCTGCATTCCATCGAAATGGATTGTGTGACCCTTCATCTTCAGTTTTCTTTCTTCACCATTCTCAATTGCCAAATTTCTGAGATACGCAATATCTTCAGATGAATCAGTAATGACTGTTACTTTGGCTGGTTTGCAAAGTTTTATTGCCATTTCAAGGTTGGCCATTACTTTCTTGTTGTCAAGGGCCTCAAGCTTTTTAAGATTTGCCTGGTCCAAAACACTATTTAACATTCTCTTACCTCCTATAAAAACCGGTATATTCCGGTATTGGTCAAAACGTAATCGAAGTCATTATACTTGATTTTGTTTGTTTGTAAAAGGGTTTTTACGTTAATTTCTTAACAAACTCTCGATTTCAGCCGAAAATAAGATGAACTGTTCCAAAGACAACTTTTCTGCTCGTATATCATTTGAAACACCGATGTTTTCCAACACTTTTTCAACCTGCTCCCTGGTTAAGGAGAGTCCTGCAGTGTTAACAACGGAATTTGACATTTTCTTTCTTCTTTGTGCAAAAGATGCCCTGACTATGGAAAAGAACAAATCCCGGTCAATACCCTTTAGTATATCTTTTCCCTTATTTTGAAGATTCAAAACCGTACTCGCAACATCTGGCTTGGGGTAAAAGCAATTGCTGCTGACATCCATGACCTTTGATATGTCGCAGAATACACCGATGGCAACAGTCAGCGAGCCGTATTCCTTGTTGCCGGGTTTTGCTCTGAGCCTGTCTGCAACTTCCTTTTGCATCATTACTGTCATTTGTTCAGGAGGATTTGAAGATTCAATGAATTTCATTATTATCGGGGTTGTAATATAGTAAGGCAGATTGGCAACCACCTTATAAGATGTGAATTCAGGAAATTCAGAAATAACTTCTTCAATATCTGTTTCCAAAACGTCCCTGTTTATTATTTTTGTATTATCATAATCTGAAAGAACCTCTTCAAGAAGAGGTATCATATGCCTGTCAATTTCTATCGCAACCAG
>JAFGIJ010000094.1 GCA_016929655.1 Clostridia bacterium | reverse complement strand
GCAATACAATTCATTAAAATTTGACAAAAAAATAGCCTGTTAAAAGGCTTTTAGAGTTTTTTAGTTTTTCCAACTGTCAAATTCCCGGATTTCATATATATTCATATTCTGGGGAAGGAACCGGTCTTTCTTGGTGAAATAATACCCATAAGCGGTGACAGCAGCCTGACCTATGATTGAACAAGTGAGCTTGACACTTAAATTCAGCGTATATATAATATCAATAATTAAGCAAAGGCTTTGAGCGGAACAAGTAAGGATTCGCAGGTGGCAGAGAGAGCAGTCGGCTGGTGTAAGACTGTACACTTGGTTTTCTGAATATCATCCGGGAGCTTTTCCCCAGAAAGGCAGTAAGGGGAAACGGCAGCAACCGTTATAAATGCAGGATATGTAATGTATCTGAAAAGTGGCTTGCCAAGCAAACCGGGTGGTACCGCGTGAGAGAATGCTCTTTCGTCCCTGTGAGGATGATAGAGCTTTATTTATGTAAATATATGGAGGAAGAAATGTACAAGAAAGTTTCAACCAAACTTGATTTCGCCGAAAGGGAAAAAGAGACCAGACAGTTCTGGAAGGAAAATGATATATTCAGGAAAAGCATCGAAAACAGGGAAGGTGCTCCTGTGTTTACCTTTTATGATGGGCCTCCCACCGCCAATGGATTGCCACATATTGGCCATATATTGACCAGGGTCATCAAGGATCTGATTCCACGGTACAGAACAATGAAGGGTTACAAAGTCCTCAGAAAAGCCGGCTGGGACACACATGGGCTGCCTGTGGAGCTGGAAGTAGAAAAGATGCTTGGTATTGATGGAAAACCCGAGATAGAAAAGTATGGTGTCGAGCCTTTTATAAAGAAGTGCAAGGAAAGTGTATGGAAATATAAGGGCAACTGGGAAATAATGAGCGAAAAGGTCGGTTTCTGGGCTGATATGGACAATCCATATATAACTTATGAGAACGACTACATAGAATCTGTGTGGTGGGCTCTTAAGACTATATGGGACAAAGGACTCCTTTACAAGGGTCACAAGATTGTGCCATATTGTCCAAGATGTGGAACCAGTCTATCCAGCCATGAGGTAGCCCAGGGATACAAGGATGTCCATGAAGAATCTATTTATGTAAAATTCAAGGTGAAGGGTGTTGAAAATACATATTTTATGGCATGGACAACCACACCATGGACTCTTCCATCAAATCTTGCCCTGACTGTTGGCCCTGACAATGAATATGTAAAGGTGCTATATAATGGAGAAAATATAATACTGGCTAAATCCCTTGCAACCAGTGTTCTGGGAGATAGCTTTGAAATAGTTGAAACCTACAAGGGTGCGCAGCTTGAGGGAATGGAGTATGAGCCTCTGTTTGATTTTGTAAAACCTGACAAGAAGGCTTATTATGTCTGCCTGGGTGATTTTGTAACCCTTACAGAAGGTACCGGGATCGTTCATACTGCACCGGCCTTTGGAGAGGATGATGCAGTAGTAGGAAGAAAGTACGGCCTTCCATTCGTCCAATTGGTAGACGAACAGGGGCATATGACAGAGGAAACAGATTTTATTGCAGGAATGTTTGTCAAAGATGCTGATCCTGTAATAATTGAATATCTGACTAAAAAGGGTTTGCTGTTCAAGATAAATGAATATGAACACTCGTATCCTTTCTGCTGGAGATGTGATACCCACCTTATATATTATGCAAGAAATTCATGGTTCATTGAGATGACAAAACTTAAGGAAAACCTTCTTGCGAACAATGATAAAATCAATTGGTATCCTCCTGCAATAGGAGAGGCCAGATTTGGTAATTTCCTGAAAAATGTAGTGGACTGGGGTATTTCAAGGGAAAGATACTGGGGTACACCACTGCCTATTTGGGAATGCTCATGCGGTCACCGGGATGCAATCGGCAGTATAGCTGAATTGAAGCAAAGAGGAATAAATGTTCCTGATGACATAGAACTGCATAAGCCATACATTGATCAGATACACTTGACCTGCCCTGAATGCGGAGGAGAAATGAGCAGGGTCAGTGAAGTAATAGACTGCTGGTTCGATTCGGGAGCCATGCCTTTTGCACAATGGCACTATCCATTTGAAAACAAGGAATTGTTTGAAGAGAATTTTCCGGCAGATTTTATCAGTGAGGCACTTGACCAGACAAGGGGATGGTTTTATACACTTCTTGCAATATCAACCCTTCTGTTTGATGAACCTGCTTATAAGAACTGCGTTGTACTGGGTCTGGTTCAAAACAAAGATGGGCAAAAAATGAGTAAAAGCAAGGGCGACTATGTAGATCCGGATGTTGTACTTGATAATCAAGGAGCTGATGCTGTCAGATGGTATTTTTACACAGCCAGTGCACCTTGGCTGCCCAGTAAATTCTACGAAGAAGCTGTCAGTGAAGGCCAGAGGAAATTCATGGGAACATTCTGGAACACTTATGCTTTTTATGTTTTATATGCTGACATTGATAAATTCAATCCACTGGATTACAAACTGGAATATGCCAAGCTGGGTTTGATGGATAGATGGATACTGTCAAAATTAAATTCTCTTGTAAAATATACAGACGAGAGCCTTGCCGTATACAGGATTACAGAACCAGCAAGGGCAATGCAGAAATTTGTGGATGAGCTCAGTAATTGGTATGTAAGAAGAGGTAGGGAACGCTTCTGGCAGAAAGAAAATAACCAGGATAAGATCAATGCATACATGACACTTTACACAGTGCTTGTCACCCTTGCCAAGATATCTGCTCCATTTGTCCCATTTATGTCTGAAGAGATTTACAGGAATCTGGTTGCAGGAATAGACAGTCAGGCTCCTGAAAGCGTACATCTGTGCGATTTTCCTGAATGTGACAATTCGGCTATAGATGAGAATCTCGAAAAGTTTATGGAAGAAGTACTGTGTGCTGTAGTAATGGGAAGAAGCCTGAGAAATACAGCAAACATCAAGAACAGACAGCCGGTGGCAGAGCTTCTTCTAAAGAGCGAAACAGAATTGCCAGCAGATTATCTGGAACTTATCAGGGATGAGCTTAATGTCAAGAAGGTCAGCTACATAGAAGATGCTTCAACTTTCATAGATTATAATTTGAAGCCACAGCTTAAGACACTGGGACCAAAATATGGCAAACTAATTCCTAAAATCTACAAAGCTCTTGCTGATGCTGACGGATCTTATGTAATGTCTGAATTTGATAAGGGAAATACAGTCTCTTTTAGTATTGATGGAACGGATGTAATCTTGGAAAAAGATGATGTTTTATCAGAAACAACACAGAAAAGAGGCTTTTTGTCTGAAACATCCGGAAGTATAACAGCAGTTCTTGACACAAATATGACTGATGAACTCATTGAAGAAGGTTTTGTAAGAGAGATGGTAAGTAAAATACAGACAATGAGAAAAGAAGCCGGCTTTGAAGTACAGGATCACATACTCTTATTTGCCGACGGCAGTAAAACAATCCTCGAGGTTGTCGGGAAAAACAAAGATAATATCTGCAGTGAAATACTGGCAGATGGAATGTTTGGAAATCTGAAGGATTCAGAATATCAGAAGGAATGGGATATAAATGGTGAAACCGCAACCTTTGGATTAAAAAAAGTCTGATTTTTCGGATATTTGAAATTTTATACACAATAAATAATCAGACCCGCAAACAATTTAAAAGCTTGTTTGCGGGTTTTTGATATATAAGAAATGTCTGTAAGCCTTCTCGAAATGGTATAATGGAAAAAACTAAACAGGAGATTGATTATGAAAAAAATTCCTGTAATTCTGATTTTGCTGGCTATGGTCATTGGAATTGTGGGCTGCAATATAGAGAATGGACCAACAGAAATCAATGCAAACAAAGGAAGCTTTGAAATATATCTGGCTACCACCGAAAGTGTCAGACAATTTGGGTATTATGATTATGAAAGACTTGCAATTGCAGAAACTCCTTCATTGACTGGAGAAGACATAAGGAAATACTACTGGGACAGCCATGTAATAGAAGTGAATGGTTCCTTCCTGGAAAAACTATTTAGCAATGGATCAACTGAATACAGTGATTATATCATTGATTCCAATGGCTTTAGGAGCTATCAAAAGGGAGGAAGCAGATTTCTTGAGTCAGCACAGTATATGGCATTTGTTGTTGTTGTTGATGGAGAAAAAATTTATTCAGGTACATTTACAGGCAGTAAAGCAATGCCGGCTGAGGGAGAAACTATTATTCTGGGAGATATAGCAGACGACCGGTTTCAGATTAAATTCAATTCAGATGGGTTGGATGTCAGGAATCAGGATGCTGTTTATGAATACTTTGACAGAGAGGGAAAAATTTCCTATGAACCTGTACAGGATTCAAGTTCCATGATTGAGGATCTTGAAATGCAGCTAGAAACAAGTAAAAGAGAATATAAGGAGCTTGAGGAGAGGTTGAATGAAATTTTAGAAAACGGAGCAAATGGAACTTCAGACGAAAAAGAACTTCAGGCATTGGTGGAATGGCAAAGAGCAAGATTGGATTTATATATCATTGAAACCCAGGAGGGAGAGCGGCACAAAATTTTCTGTGATTTGCTCAATGGTCTCGATCCTTCAAAAATTGAAAGTATGACAATTGCAGCTGATTATTTCAGGCAGACAGCCGGTTCTGATTTTTATGTAAATGACAGGATGTTTAATGTCCTGGAAGAATTTTATGATGTAATTATCGCAGGTATTCCTTTCAATTATGATATGGGCAATATCAATGAAGAGTTTATAGTAAAGGCCAGGGCTGCAGGGATAAATGTAGATATCAGCAATGGCTTCATTGAGGCAACTCTCATTCCAAGTTATCTCAGAGCTAATTTTGAGTTGTTTTTATCAGATATTCTTAATGAGTACCTGATCTTGAGAGATACTGAACTATCTATGATCCTTGATTCCGACCATATTACAGCAGCTGATGATGAAAACCTTTATATCGAAATTGACCAGGTTGCCCAATTGGTGTATGAATGGAAAAAATTCTCTGACACATATCCTAACAGCTATCCTTACAATATTAAAGCAAGATTGAAGGCCGAAGAGTACATGGGTATATACATAGGCAAAGTTGGATTTGCAGTATCTCCGCTTTATGACAGTGTAAGCCTGGAGCTTTTTGCACAGGCCAAGGCCAGTTATTTAAGATTCCTGAATGAATATAAAGATTCTGCATATTACAGACTGATTGCTGATTTATTTATAATTCTTGAAAGCCGTGGCTTCAAGCTGGATTCTGATGTTTTAAACTTCATAGAAAATGCAGATTTTAAACAGTATGGATATTGATTCAAGCACACTTGACAATGCAACAAAATCTGATGTAATATCAATGCAAGGTATGAAAATGAACATAAGAAACACAAAACAGTTTTATTCATTCTTTTTTACGGACTTGGTAAAGTGAGCCCGATGCTGTTTTGTACACATTAAGATAACAGAGGCTCACAGAGTCTCTGTTTTTAAATTTATCCTTATAGGAGGAAATTATGGTTATAGTATTGAAGCCTCATGCTTCTGCACAAAGAATAGAACAACTCATCTATGAGATTGAAAAGAAGGGTCTTACGGTTGAGAAAGTAGTTGGCAGTGATTACACAATCCTGGGATTGGTCGGTGATACCAGTACCATGGACATTGATTCACTTATGATCAATGAAATAGTTCACAAAGCCATGAGAATACAGGAACCTTTCAAACGGGCCAACAGACTTTTTCACCCAAAAAGTACCATAGTGAAAGTTGATGGGAAAGAGATAGGCGGAGGTAAAATTGCGGTTATTGCGGGTCCGTGTTCAGTTGAAACCGAAGACCAGATTGTTGAGGTTGCTCAAAAAGTCAAGGCTGCTGGTGCAGATTTTTTAAGAGGCGGTGCTTTCAAACCCAGAACATCTCCCTATAGCTTTCAGGGACTAGGTTATGAAGGGATAGAACTTCTGGTTTTGGCTAAAAAAGCAACAGGTCTGCCGATTGTTTCGGAAATATTATCAGAAAATATGGTTGAGAGGTTTGCCAGGGATATTGACCTCATTCAGGTTGGTGCAAGGAACATGCAGAATTTCATGTTGCTCAAGGAACTTGGAAAAACAAATAAACCAATTCTTTTAAAAAGAGGTCTGTCGGCGACTATAGAAGAATGGCTTATGTCAGCAGAGTACATTATGTCTGAGGGTAATACTCAGGTGATTCTTTGTGAAAGGGGTATCAGAACCTTTGAAAAATTCACCAGGAACACCCTGGATGTAAGTGCAGTGCCGGCAATAAAGAGAGTTTCACATCTTCCCATAATTGTAGATCCAAGCCATGCAACTGGTATGGGTTGGATGGTTATGCCAATGGCAAGGGCTGCTGTAGCAGCAGGAACAGATGGTATAATGATAGAGGTTCACAATGACCCCGAACATGCATTGAGTGATGGCAATCAATCAATAACGCCGGATGAATTCAGTGAACTTATGAACAGCCTGAGAATAATATCAGGAGCAATAGGCAGGAGGATTTAAATGGTTATTCCTGTAAACCTTAAAAACGGCAGTTATGATATACACATTTCACGTGATTCATTGCAGGTGCTTGGACATGAACTGACACAAAGAAAAGGAAGATATTTCATTGTCGCAGATAAGTTGGCATATAAATATCACAGTGGAAAGCTTCATGAAGCCATTGGCAGGGAACACGCAGGTATTATTACGGTTCATGGCGAGGAAGAAAAAAACTTAAGCACTGTTATAAAAGTTCTGGAGTCTGCAGCCATGGCAGGCATCAACAGGGGAGACTGTTTCATTGCCTTCGGGGGAGGAGTATGTGGAGATATTGCGGGCTTTGCTGCAGCTATATTCATGAGAGGAATTGACTATTATCAGGTTCCGACAACTCTCCTATCACAGGTTGACAGCTCTGTCGGAGGAAAAACCGGAGTTGATCTTAAAGCTGGCAAGAATCTTGCGGGATGCTTCAAACAGCCAAGTGGTGTTTATATCAATACAGAACTTCTAAAGACACTTGGTCCAGGCGAAATACGACAGGGAAAGTCAGAAATGATAAAGGCTGCAGCGATACATGATGAATTGTTATTCAATTCATTTGAAAATTCTATGTGCATAGATGAAGATACCATAGGGAAATGTGTCAGAATCAAACTCGCTTATGTCATGGGTGATGAGCTTGACACAGGAAAAAGAATGATTCTGAATTTCGGCCATACCATTGCCCACGGACTGGAAAAAGTCAAAGGATTTGGAGTTATATCCCATGGAGATGCTGTATCCATAGGAATGGCTGTTTCAGTCCAATTATCAGAAAAAGCTGGTATAACCGAAAAAGGTACAGCAAAGAGATTGATTAAGTTACTTAAATCACAGGGATTACCTGTTTCTACTGAACTGACAATGAAAGAATTGGGTCAGGCAATGATTCTGGACAAAAAAATGAACAAGGGACTATTAAAAGCAGTATTCATTGAAAAAATCGGAAAAGGTATTATAAAGGAAATGACCCTTGATGAGTTCATTGGAATGGGGGATTCTAAATGAATGTGAGGCTTGCTCCATTCAATCCAAAAGGCACATTAGATGCACAGCCATCCAAAAGTGATGGGCACCGCAAGATTATATGCGGAGCATTTGCTGCAAATAATTGTATAATCGAAAACCTGGTTCTTTCAGAGGATATTTCAGCAACCATTGAAGCCTTGAAATCAGCCGGTTGCAGTATCAATATCGTTGACAGCAACAGATATCATAATAGAAAAACCGCATTGATGGGGGGATTCAAAAAAGACACATCCAATAAAAGGAGCATTGATTGCCGTGAATCGGGTTCAACCCTAAGATTTATGGCGATGATTTTTTCGGCAATCGGGGGTGAAACAATACTTAGCGGCAGTGGAAGACTTCCTGAAAGACCAATGCAGCATGCACTTGAATTCTTTGATAAATATGGAATGACCTATTCAGTTCCTGGGGATGGAAGATATCTGCCAATGAAATTTAGTGGTAATTTAAAAGGTAATGATTTTGAAATAGACTCTTCGGTATCAAGCCAGTTTATTTCCGGATTAATGATGGGAATGGCTGCAGCTTCCATGAAAGGTGAAATTATTGCAACAGGAAAATTTGAATCCAGGGGCTATGTTGATCTGACCAAGGGTGTCCTGTCAGATTTCGGGATAAGGGTTGAAGGTAATAATCCTTATGTATTGGATGCGTCATGTGGACTGCATGCTGATGAAATTACAGTCGAAGGTGATTGGTCGAATGCATCATATTTCTTAGCTATGAACCACATGGGTGGACAAATATCATTGAAAGGTCTCAATAAAAAATCATATCAGCCTGATAGAATAATTGAAGATATTCTCATAAATATGTCAGGAGTCTGTGACAATTATATTGATGCCTCTGAGTTTCCGGATTTGATGCCTACAATAGCAATATATGCTGCCACATTACCTGTAAATACAACTATAACCGGACAACGACTTAGGTACAAAGAGAGCGATAGAATAGGATCTGTTTGCCACGGATTGGAAAGTCTTGGGATAAAAGCCGCTGAATTAAAAGACGGATTGATAATTACAGGCAAAAAGCAAATCAAAGGCGGAAAAATCAACTCTTTCAATGACCACAGGATAGCAATGGCTTTTTCGACTTTGAGCTGTGTGTCTGCAGAAGATATAATAATTGAGAATGCTGGTTGCATAGATAAATCTTATCCGGACTTTTTCAAGGATATAATAAAAGTGGGAGGTAGAATATCATGAGTAGTTTCGGTCGAAGACTTAGGATAAATATTTTCGGAGAATCACATGGCCCGGCCATAGGCGTTGTCATTGAGGGATTGCCGGCAGGGCTTGTCCTTGATATGGAATTGATAAGCGATATGCTGGAAAGAAGAAGACCGGGAACAGGAAGGCATGTAACCAGACGCAGTGAAGAAGATGTGCCGGAAATTCTAAGCGGTATACTTGATGGGGTTGCTACGGGAATGCCTCTGACCTGTATAATCAGGAACAGTGACACAAAATCATCTGATTATAGGAATATCTCACATATTCCAAGACCGGGTCATTCTGATTATACAGCTTTCATAAAATACAATGGATTCAATGATGTCAGAGGAGGTGGAGCATTTTCAGGCAGACTTACTGCACCGCTTGCTTTTGCGGGAGCTATTGCAGTTTCTTATCTTAGGGAAAAAGGCATAGAGATTGTTTCACACTTAAAATCTATTGGTGGAATTAAGGATAATTCATTGAATATGATGGAGTTCGACAAAATGCAGCTTGAATCAATCAGAAAAAACAGACTACCGGTCATTGAATCAAAGGTTTCAGATCTGGCAGAAGAAGCTCTTAACAATGCAAGGATGAACCTGGATTCACTTGGGAGCGAAATTGAGACAGTTGTATATGGATTGAAAGCTGGAATAGGAGAACCTGGATTCAATTCATTGGAGAGTACTATTGCAGGAATTTGTTTTGGAGTGCCAGGTGTTAAAGGAATCGAATTTGGCAGGGGATTTGAACTGTCCGGAATGAAGGGCAGTATTTCCAACGACGAATTTTATTATGAAGAGGGTATTGTAAAGACTTACAAAAACGATATGGGAGGAATACTTGGCGGGATTTCAAACGGAATGCCTATTGTGTTCAAAGTCTGTATGAAACCGACTTCCTCAATATCTAAAACTCAAAGAAGCGTTGATCTTATTAAGAAGGAAAATACTGAATTGGTAATAAAAGGGCGGCATGATCCCTGTATTGGCATCAGAGCTGTTCCGGTTATTGAATCCTGTGCAGCCTTAGCCCTGATGGACTGCCTGCTGGAGGGTTAGATGGAAAGTCTCGAAGAAAAAAGAAAATTGATCAACAGTGTTGACAATGACTTGGCAAGGCTGTTTGAAAGAAGAATGAATCTTGTAAAAGAAATAGCGCTTTTAAAGGGAGATTCAGGTTCTGCTGTATATAATCCGGCAAGGGAACTGGCTGTTATTGACAATGTAATAGCTGCTATTTGTGACCACAGCCTTGATCCATATGCAGTGGAGTTTACCAAGGATTTGATGGAGGTATCCAAGAAATATCAGAAGGATCTTATATGCAGTAACAGGCAGATCAGTCATCTGAAACTGGAAGAATGGGGACTAGCCGGTTATCAAGGAGCACAGGGCTCGTACACTGAACAGGCATTTGCATGGATATATGGTGAAAAAACCAAAGCAAAAGCCTATGCCAGGCTTTCTGATTTGTTTGAAGCGATTTCAAATGGAGAACTTTCCTGTGGGGTCGTTCCTTTTGAAAACTCATCTACCGGCGGCGTTAATGCTGTTACTGATATGATGAGGGATTACGATTTATATATCAGAGCTGAAACAGAAATAAGGATAGAACATTGCCTGTTGGGAATCAAGGGATCTATGCTGAGAGACATTAAATATGTATATTCACACCCGCAGGCACTGGGGCAGTGTTCCGGTTTTTTCAGTGAAAACACACAACTGACTGAATGCTCTTATCAGAATACTGCATTTGCAGCAAGGGATGTTGCTTTATGGGGCAGGGGTGAAAACGGAGCCATAGCTTCAAAGCGTTGTGCTGAATTATATGGACTCGATATTATCAGGGAAAATATCCAGGATAATTCCAAAAACAAGACTCGATTCATAGTAATTAGTGCAGATTCAACTCCGTTGGCTGATGCAACAAAGACAAGTATCCTTTTTACATCAAACCATACACCAGGAGCATTGTATAAGATGCTGGAGCCTTTCTATGAAAATGAAATAAATATAACGAGGATAGAATCCAGACCAAATCCGAGAAGGAGTTTTGAGTACTTTTTTTATCTGGATTTCAATGGAAATACTTCTGATGAAAATATTATGAAAGCTCTTGAAAAAGCCAGGGAATCCTGTGGGTATTTCAGATTACTGGGCTCTTACAAGGTTATGTGAGGTGAGAATGAAATTTGGTTTGATTGGTGCAGCATTGGGACACAGCTATTCCAGGATAATACACGATCATTTTCACAGGATTACAGGTCTTGAAGGTTCTTATGACCTAATAGAAGTTCCAAATGCAGTTGATCTGGCTGCAAGGATAAGGGAATTGTCTGTGAGTGGCTATAAAGGTGTTAATATTACAATACCGTATAAAGTTGAAGCACTTGGACTGGCTGACTTTGTTTCAGACGAAGCAGGCAGGATAGGTGCTTCTAATACACTTTTTTTCAACAATGGCAGAATACATGCATATAATACAGATTACTTTGGGTTTAGAACAACATTGAATATGGCAGAAATCTGTGTGAAAAATAACAACTGGACCATACTGGGGTCGGGAGGTTCTTCCAGGAGTGTCATGTCTGTTCTTGGAGATATGGGGGCCAATGAAATAAAGATAGCCAGCCGCACAAAAAAGGACGGTATATTTATTCCATATGATGATATAGAAGGCGGATATGGTCTTGTAAATACAACTCCTGTGGGAATGTTTCCTAATATTGGTTCCTGTGCCATTGGGGATGATGATATCAGTAAATTCAAGGTTGTGATTGACTTGATATACAATCCTTCAAAAACACTGCTCCTGAAGAATGCACAACGCTTGGGATTAAAAACAGCCAATGGACTCCTGATGCTGGTCGCACAAGCAATAAAAGCACAGGAAATATGGAGAAATACTGTATTTTCGCAGGATTTGATACTTGAAATATACAACTGGATGGAGAATAACAATGAGTAAATTCATTCTTGTAGGTATGTCCGGTTCGGGTAAAACCACCATTGGAAAGTCAGTTGCTGAAAAAACCAATCTTAAATTCATCGACCTGGATGCAGTGATTGAAGAAAAGTATGGAAAAATTTCAGATATTTTTAATGAAGCAGGTGAAGGGAGATTCAGAGAATATGAAAGCCGGGAGTTTATGACTGCATTGGAAATGGAAGATATAGTAATTTCAACCGGTGGTGGAATTCTTGGAATAAAACCAAACAGGGAAGCAGCCAAAAAAGGAACTGTAATTTTCATTGACAGGGATATTGATAAGATCAAGGCTTCCATTGATGAATCAAACAGACCAATGGTAAGGAACAAGCCCGGTATGCTGGAAAAATTATATAAAGAACGATATGGGATATATAGAGAGTCCATGGATTTTACTGTTTTCAACAATGGCAGTGTCAGTGAATGCATTGATTCTGTCATTGATGTAATAAACAAAATTAAGTATGGTGTATGATATGAGGATTCTATTGATTGGCAGTGGTAACAGAGCAACTGCATACGCAGGTTATTTCAATGAGGATATCACCTATGTCTATGATCCCGATATAAAAAAACCTCCGTTGTTGATTGAAAGATATAATTTGATAAATGCAGTAATGGTAAATGATTACAAAAACACTGATTATTTTGATGCAATAATAGTTGCTTCACCCGATCATACACATCTGGAGGTCATGGAATGGGCTGTCACAAAGAAAAAGCCCATACTCCTTGAAAAGCCGGTTGAAGTCAGTCTTGATGCTCTGAAAAAGTTGTATGAAATTGCGTCAGATTATAAATATGGAATAGTACTTGGATTTGGCCTTCGTTATACCTTCATGTACAGGAAGATAATTGAACTGATTGAAGAAGGGGTAATCGGTCCGTTGGTCTCCATAGAAGCATCGGAAACTCTTGGTGAGTTGCATGCTGCCAAATTTTTCAGAAGGTGGCATAGGGAAAGTCGTTTAAGCGGAGGTATGCTTAATACCAAGTGCAGCCATGATATGGATATCATAAATATTGTTGCCGGAGCTTTTCCTAAAAGAATCTCATCCTTTGGAAACAACATGCTCTTTAAAAGGAAAAGAGGATTGCCTATATGCAGCAAAGACTGCCCGGAGTTCGGCAAATGCATATATGTTGATGAAAGTGCGTATGTCTTTTCATCAGTAGATGCGCGAATCTGTCCATTCAACATAGAATCTGATATTGTCGACCACCAGTCTGTGAATATATTGTTTGAGAACAACATTACAGCAGTTTTTACATTGACAATGCATTCATCAAAAGGAAACAGAACAATCAGAATTCATGGTGAAAAAGGATTGATTAAAGGTGAGTTTGAAACCCAGGAAGTTTTACTCGAATGTAAGGGTAAACCCAATGGTATTTATAAACCCAAAGATACCGGCGGAAGTCATGGCGGCGGAGATATAGGCTTATGTGAATTTTTCAGAAAATGTTATGAAAATGAATATTTCCCCAATCAACTTGAGGCAGGAATACTTGCCAGTGCCACCGCACTGGCTGCTGATATATCCCGGATTGATGGAAGCATAGTGGATTTTACAGAAATCCTGAATTACATTCAGGGTAAAAAATGATATAATATCCGGGAAATGTGTTGGGATATCGGGAGTATTTATGAAAAAAATCAGAGTCGCAATAGTTGGAACGGGAAATATAAGCAATTATCACCTCAAATCATATAAAAAACTGGAAAATGTTGAAGTCGTGGCTGCCTGTGACATCAACCATGAACGATTAGACAAATTCTGTAAAGCAAATGGTATACCAGGGGTATATGAGAATCATGTAAAAATGCTTGAAGAAGTAAGACCGGATGCTGTAAGTGTCTGTACATGGAACAACAGTCATGCCGGAATTACCATTGACGCTCTTAATGCAGGAGCTGACGTTCTTTGTGAAAAACCCCTTGCCATGAACAGTATTGAAGCAATTGAAATGCAGGATGCCGCAAAAAAGTCAGGCAGACTTCTGATGGTTGGTTTTGTAAGAAGATTTGCACAGGGAACAAAAATAGCAAAGGATTTCATTGATGCAGGAAAACTCGGAGAAGTCTATTATGCAAAAACCGGTTGCATAAGGCGTTGCGGAAATCCTTCGGGATGGTTTTCAGACAAGAGCAAATCAGGTGGGGGCCCATTGATTGACCTTGGTGTGCATATGATTGATTTGTGCAGATATCTGATGGGAAAACCCGAAACTGCCGGAGTCTACGGTGTAACCTTCAATAAAATAGGCCCAAGAAACGATGTTAAAATGCTAAGCAGATACAGGGCGGCTGATTCCGGAATAATATGTGATGTTGAGGATTCTGCTTCTGCATTGATAAAATTCAAGAATGGAAATGCTATGACTGTTGAGGTGAGTTTTACACTTCATACTTCCAGTGAAAAAATTTACTGTGAAATTTTCGGAGACAAGGCAGGTATGGAAGTTGCTCCTGATATAAAAATCTCCGGGTCTGAAGAAGGTTACAATATTGATATGACCCCGGTATTTACCAAAGAGGCCAATGAATTTGAGGAAATGTTCGGTCGTGAGGTCCGACATTTCATTGACTGCGTTTGCAAAACAGAGGAATGCATAAGCCCCGTCGAAGATGGGGTTGAGCTGATGAAGATACTGGATGCTATATATGAAAGTGCATTGACAGGAAAAGAAATAAGATTTCAATAGCCGCATCCTGCGGTAAACATAACAAGAGGAGTTAAACATGAAAAAAACCATATTATCACTCAACTGCGGAAGTTCATCACTCAAGTACAACTTATTTGAGGTCATGGAAAACAATACCGTTGAACCAATTATCGGGGGTATAGCTGAGGAAATCGGAAACAGGGAAAGAAGCACGATGAAATTTGAAATACATGGTAAAAAAACCAAATATTCAATAGAACTCCCTGATCATGAGGATGCCCTCGTAGAAATGTTTGGAATATTCGAAAAACAAAATGTACCCAAGGAAACTATCGTAGCCATCGGACACAGGGTAGTCCACGGCGGGGCAAGCTATAATACCAGTGTTTTGCTTACGGACGAGGTAATTGCAGAAATCAAAAGACTTTCACCACTGGCACCACTTCACAATCCACAGAATATCAAGGGTATTCTGGTTGCTGAAAAACTCATGCCCGGGATACCAAATGTAGCCGTTTTCGACACGGCATTTCATGCAACCATTCCCGAGTATGCATATAAATATGCATTGCCTGAAAAGTGGTTTACAGAATATATGGTAAGGCGCTATGGATTCCATGGAACAAGCCATCTATATGTATCAAGAAGGGCAGCTGCATTACTTGGAATGAAACATGACGAAATTAATTGTGTCACTGCCCATATGGGAAACGGGTCCAGTCTGACCAAGGTTGTAGGTGGAAAAAGCATGGATACCAGTATGGGATTTACTCCTCTTGAAGGAGTAATAATGGGAACCCGCAGCGGTGATATGGATCCGGCAATAATTGGACATGTTGCCCAGCAAATTGCAAAGGAAGAAAACATGGATCTTGGAGCTGCCTATGATAAAGTAATGAATATGCTGAACAAAGAAAGTGGACTCAAAGGAATCAGCGGAACAAATCTCATGCAGGATATCAGGGCAAAGGCACTGGAAGGTGATGATGAAAGCGATCGTATAGTTGATATATATGCCTACAGACTTGCAAAGTATATAGGCAGTTATATGGGAACTTCAAAATATTGTGATGCAATAATCTTTACTGCCGGAGTCGGTGAAAATGAGTGGTATGTAAGACAGAAGGTTCTTGGAATGCTTGAAGGCTGTAATTTTATAATTGATGAAAAAGCAAACAGGGTCAGGGGCGAGGAAATTGTATTTGCAGAAGGTGAATTCAATAACAGAAAGGTAAGGGCAATGGTTATTCCTACTGATGAAGAAGTTGTCATAGCATATGACACCCTTTTCATAGGTGCGCTCGGACTGGATGCTCCTGAAAACTATCCCTTTGAAGAGATTTGCCAAGGATAGCATATGGTATGGCTCTGCTTGTTAGCTGGTCTTCCAGCCAATTGATTTTTGGAAACTGAACCATACCTTGATTTACTGTGTGATTGATATGGAGATTGTGCCTCCTGCTTTGGGAGTCACAAACAGTGAAATTATATCAGAAGTCGTTGTTTTCTCCATTGTTATAACAATTCCGTTTGGTTAAATTTGGATTAGAACAGGCTCCGGGAGACAGTTTGATTAAGGCCTTGAACATTTTACTTGCCATATCACCAGGCATTTGCTATAATGTCCTTGCTAGATTATTGAAGTTACTGAGAGTGGGTTTTCCCACTCTTTGTTACTGTTTGAGGAGGAGGTATGACCATGAGAATAGATAAAGCTGTAAATGAGCTTATCAAGGAAACTGTTATAGAAAATGGATTTGAACTCGTTGATGTTGAATTTAAAAAAGAGACGGATGGAATGTACCTTCGAATTTACATTTATTCCAGGGAAGGCATCAGCATTGATGACTGTGTAAAAATACATAGACTGATTGATCCGATGATTGATGAAAATATAGACATTGAGGGCTCGTATACACTTGAAGTATCGTCACCCGGGTATGACAGAAAATTCAAATATAAGGAAGATTTTGAAAGATATATGGGCGAGACTGTTGAAGTCAGACTTTATAAGTCAAATGAAAAGGGTAAATTGTTCACAGGTAAGCTCAAGGGTTATGGTGAAGGCAATATTGATATTGAAATAGATAATGAGACGATGCATTTCATCGAAACTGATGTTGCATCGGTAAAGAGAAAATTTGTAGATTAATAAAGGAGGAGCAATATGGCTTCAGAGTTGATGGATGCCATCAGGCAGATTGAGAGAGAGAGGGGCATAGACTCAGAAATTCTTGTTGAGGCACTTGAGAAAGCCCTGGAATCAGCTTATAAAAAGAACAGCGGGGTAGCCTTTGATGTAAACATAGAACTTAACAGGGAATCCGGCGAAATAAATGTCATGCGCATAAAGACTGTAGTTGAGGAAGTGATGGATGAAGATACTGAAATTTCGCTTACCGAAGCTCTTGAGTATGCAGATGTTGAAATAGGTGATGAGCTTCAGTTTGAAGAATTCATGGATCCACATACCTTTGGAAGAATAGCTGCCCAGACCGCAAAACAGGTTATCATGCAGAAAATAAGGGAAGCTGAGAGAGAAAAGCTTTATGATATCTATGATAATAAGCTCAAAGACATTGTTGCAGGAGTAATAAGACGGGTAGAAAAAGATACAGTTTACCTTGACCTTGGTAATACTGAGGCTATAATGCCACACAGGGAGCAGGTCGGAAGTGAACATTATTCTGTAGGCTCAAGACTCAAGGTTTATGTAACGGAAGTTAAAAAGACCAATAAAGGTCCGAGAATATTTGTCTCAAGGACACATCCGGATTTGGTTAAAAGACTGTTTGAACTTGAAGTTCCTGAAATACAGAATGGAATAGTTGAGATTAAATCTATAGCAAGGGAACCTGGGTCCAGAACAAAAATTGGAGTATTTTCCAATGATACTAATGTGGATGCTGCCGGAGCCTGCATAGGCCACAGAGGAATAAGGGTTACTGCAGTGGTTGACGAACTCAGGGGAGAAAAAATTGATATAGTTGAGTGGAGCCAGAATCCTGCAACATTTATATCTAATAGTCTAAGTCCTGCAGATGTAATAAGGGTAGATATCTTTGAACCACTTGATCAAAACAGTAATGAAGAAAATAAAGCAAGGGTTACTGTACCGGATAATCAGCTGTCACTTGCAATTGGGAAAAGTGGTCAGAATGCAAGGCTTGGCGCAAGATTGACAGGTTGGAAAATAGATATTATACCTGAGTCAGAACTCAGGGGTATAATAGAAGATGAACTTCTTCATGTAAATGAAGAAGGAGAAGCTGAAGTATCGAGCCCACTTGATGCATTGTTCATGGGAGATAATGAAGATTCAGTGGATGAAATTGTTACATCGGATATAGAAGAATTTTCAGGGAAAAACCAAACTGAAGATACTTCGGACAATGATGAAACTGCTTGAATATCAGAAACAGGCGATGATGACAAAGGTTAGAAAAATACTATGGTGCTGAATTTGAAAAAAAAAGAACCAATGAGAATGTGTGTGGCCTGCAGGCAGATGAATCCCAAGAAATCAATGTTAAGAGTTGTTAGGACGGGAGAAAGGGAAGTATCTGCAGATCCAACAGGTAAAATGCCCGGAAAGGGAGCATATATATGCAAAAATGCGGAATGTCTGGCAAAAGCTAGAAAAACCGGAAGCCTCAAAAGGGCATTGGATACAGAAATTCCTTTAGCTGTATACGAGGATTTGCAAAAGTATGCAACTTGAAGACAAAGGCTTCTATTTAGCGGTCGGACTTGCAAGGAAGGCCGGAAAGCTTGTGACAGGTACTATGGCATGCACACAGGCAATAAAAAAGGGCAGAGTTGAGCTGGTTATAGCAACTGAAGATACCGCCGGCAATACTTTGGATAAATTAAAGATTATATGCGAAAACAGTAAGACTGAACTTATTGAATATGGTCAGAGTCCGATGCTTGGAATAGCATTGGGAAGAGAGAACGTTAAGATAATCGGAATTGTTGATAAGGATTTCAAAAAGTTGATTCTGTCAAAGATGAGATTGAATGGAGATAATTAATGAAGAAAAAGATCAGTGAACTTGCCAGGGAATTGGATGTAAAACCGGGAATTATTTTAAAGAAAGTCAGGGATTTAGGTATTTCTGCCTTTGGAGTGGCATCTGAAATTTCCGAAACAGACCAGTACAAGTTGCTTGAAAGCATGGGGTTAAGAAAGCGTGCTGCTTCAAAGAACATAAAAATTTCATCAGTGGGTGAGAAGGTTCCATCAGGAGAAAAAGCATCTGATGGGCCAAAGACTGAAAAGACTGTGAAAACTGTGAAGATTGTTAAGACTGTGAAACCTGTCAAGCAGGCACATTCTATGGATATAGCTGCAACACATAATGAACCTGCTGCTAATGCTGCAGTTGATGAATCTGCAGAAAAACCACACAAACTCAAGGTTACAGTTATAAGAAAACACAAATCCGAAGATAATCCCGAAGATAATATAGAAGGAAATATTGAAGGAAATATTCCCGAAATATCAGAGGATACCCATGAAACTGTTGATGAAAAAACTCAAGAAATTGCTGATGTAGATGAGAAGAGTACAGCGCATGTCATTGATACTGAAAAATCTGATGTTATTGAAGTGGAAGCAGAACCTCAAAAACCTGAAGAAGTTATTACAGGCCCGGGTACTGTGACAACCGAAGAAACAAAGGTTGTTGCAAAACCTGAAGTTAAACCATATACAGCAAAAAAAGATGGTGTAAAACCTAAGAAACCCTTTGTTCAGCATAAAGAACTCAAACCTTTGGGACTTACAGGGCGTAAGATAGACCTTACACCTAAAAAACCAGTACAGGTTGTTCAGAAGAAAGAGACACCAGAGGTTCGTCAGTCAAGACCCCAGAGGCCACAAAACAGCGGTAATATAAAGCCAAGGACTTCAGAGAACATAGACAAAGATATTCCTGATGAAAAGCCACTTACAAAAATATCCAAGATTCCCAGTAAAAGGATCAGCCCAAAGGAAGGCGGAAGATATGTACAGCAGGAATTCAAACCTCCGGCAAAAAAGACCAAATCAAAATCAGGAAAATACAAAAAAGATGATTTTACGGGCGGAGGAATCAGGAAAGTAAACGAAGTTCTTTCAGAGGATTTTGTTTTAAACGAGTATTACAGTGATGATAACATCAGACAAAGGCGCAGTAAAAGAAAAGCTGAGCATATGCCAAGGCGTGAAGTTCTGACAAGGGTCAGACTTCCTGAAACAATGACAGTTAAGTTTTTTGCAGAAACCATTAAAAAACAAGCCACAGATGTCATTGGAAAACTGATGTCACTTGATATAATGACATCGCTTAACGATGATATTGATTTTGATACCGCCTCCCTGGTTGCTGAGGAATACGGAATTACAGCAGAATTATTTGAATCAAGAACCAAGGAAGACATTCTGTTTGATGATGACCAGGATGATGCTGAAGAAAGCCTCATTGAAAGAGCTCCGGTAGTTGTAGTTATGGGCCATGTTGACCATGGAAAGACCAGTCTTCTCGATACAATCAAGAATACTGATGTTGTTGCAACAGAAGCTGGCGCAATAACTCAGCATGTTGGAGCATACAATGTTCACGTAAAAAACAGAACCATAACCTTCCTGGATACTCCCGGTCATGCTGCATTTACTTCTATGAGAAGAAGAGGTGCACAGGTTACTGATATCGCAATAATTGTTGTTGCTGCCGATGATGGAATCATGCCGCAAACAGTTGAAGCCTTGAACCATGCCAAGGATGCAGGGGTCTCGATAATAGTTGCTATCAACAAAATAGACCTGCCGGCAGCAAACCCTGATAAAGTCAAGCAGGAATTAACTGAATATGGTGTTGTTCCTGAAGAGTGGGGCGGCGATGTAATTTGTGTTCCGGTGTCGGCAAAAAGCGGAGAAAATATAGATACGCTGCTTGATATGATACTTCTGACTGCTGATGTACTTGAGCTTAAGGCAAATCCTCAAAGGCAGGCAAAAGGAACTGTAATTGAGTCAAAACTTGATGAGCACAAAGGAGTCATTGCAACATTGCTTGTGCAGAAGGGCACATTGAAATTGGGAGATTGTGTAATAAGTGGCACTTCGGTAGGGAGAGTCAGGGCAATGAAGAGTGTCACAGGCGATGATATGCCTGAAGCAGGTCCTTCAATGCCGGCTGTAATCATGGGCCTTGATGAAGTTCCTGAATCAGGAGAAACATTCTATGCAGTTGAAGATGAGAAAATCGCTAGAAATCTAGCGGCTGAAAGAAAATATCAATTGCTGCAGCAAAGAACATCCCGTAAACCAACTACCCTTGATGAGTTATTTGAGCAAATTCAGGAAGGTAGTGTCAAGGAACTAAAAATTATTGTAAAAGCTGATGTGAGAGGTTCGGTCGAAGCAGTAACAGAGTCATTGGAAAAACTTTCCAATGAAGAAGTTACCGTAAAAGTAATTCATGGGGCAACAGGAACTGTGAATGAGAGTGATATAAATCTGGCTGAAGTTTCCAACGCAATAATTATTGGATTCAATATAAGACCCAGCGGATTTATAACAAAAGCTGCTGAAGATGCCGGTGTTGATATAAGGCTTTATAGAATTATATATAATGCTGTTGAGGAAGTTGAAGCAGCTATGAAGGGGCTTCTTGATCCAAAATTCAAAGAAGTTGTTACAGGTCATGCAGAAATTCGACAGATATTCAAGGTTTCCGGCCTCGGAACAATTGGTGGATGTATGGTAACTGACGGAAGAATAAAGAGAAATTCTGATATAAGGGTAGTACGTGAGGGCATAGTCGTATATGAAGGCAGACTTGCTTCTTTGAAAAGATTTACAGATGATGTCAAGGAAGTACAATCAGGTTATGAATGCGGTATGTCAGTTGAAAAATATAATGATATAAAGGAAAGCGATGTTATTGAAGCCTTTGAAATGGTTGAAATAGAGGTCTGAAATGGTAAAAAGAACTGAAAGAATCAGCCAGGAAATAAAAAAGGAAATAAGCCTGATTCTGCAGAGTGAAATCAAGGATCCCCGTTTAACTGCTATGCCCGGAGTAATAGGAGTCAAGGTTACAAATGACATGAGTTACGCTGACATATACGTAAGTCTTTACGGAAGCAAGGAATCCATAAAGGAGTCACTTGAAGCTATAAAAAGTGCTACAGGGTACATAAGGCATCTTTTAGCTAAAAGAATCAAGCTGTTTCACATTCCTGAACTCAGGTTCAAATGTGATGATTTCATTGAGGAAGGATTCAGGATAAACAGCATTCTGGATACGATCAATAAGGAAAGAAATGATGAAAATCAATGATTTGATTTTCAAATTCAGTAAGGACCTGCACAATCAGGCGGATTGTCTTATACTGCCACATGTCAATGCCGACGGAGATTGTATAGGAAGTTCTGTTGCACTCAACAACTTTCTAAAAACCCAGAATATAAAATCCAGGATATTGGTTGAAGAAAAAATACCTGAAAAATATCGGAATCTGGATCCTTGCCGGGACATTGAGGTTTATGACGGCAGGGAGATATCAGAAAAATTTGTAGTTTCATTGGATACGGGTGATTTCAAGAGGCTTGGTAAAAGAGGCGATGCATTGTCTGGTAAAATTTCATGGAACATTGACCATCACAAGACCAATACTTCTTTTGCTATAAATAATTTCATTGATGTTGGGGCATCTTCAACAGGTGAAATAATATACAGTATATTACAAGTGAATAAGTTTGCGATGGATAAAGATACAGCAAGCGCATTGTTTACGGCCATAAGCACGGATACCGGTGGTCTTAGATACTCAAATACTACATCTAAAAGCATGAGGATTTGTGCAGATCTTCTTGAAACGGGTATTGATATTTCGGAAATTTCCCATCTTGCTTTTGATTTGATGCCTTATCCTAAACTTTTATTGAAATGCATTGCCATTCAAAAAATGGATTTCTTCTGTGATAAAAAGATAGCTGTGATTTCACTTGGCTTATCTGATTATGATTTCCTTGGTGGCAAGGATGAATATTTTGATGGAATAGTCAATATAACAGTCAATACCGAGGGAGTAGTTGCCGGGGCTTTGGTCAGGGAAACAGATTCAGGCTACAAGGTGAATTTCCGCTCCAATACAGATGAAATTGATGTATCGGTATTTGCAGAAGCACTTGGGGGCGGTGGACATAACAGAGCTTCCGGTTGTACTATTGAAGCCAGTAGTCTTAATGATGCAACTGAGATTGTAATAGCTAAATTATGCGGGGCTGTATGAAGCAATGGATATAAATGGTGCAATTGTTCTATATAAGGAAAAAGGTATTTCATCTTTTTCTGCTGCGTCAAGGGTCAGGAAAATAGTGGGAGCAAACAAGGCGGGTCACACCGGAACACTGGATCCGATGGCTGAAGGTATCCTGGTGATTTGTTTTGGTAAACATACCAGATTGACTGAGTATCTTTTGCAGGATGAAAAAGCATATAGAGTTACAATGTTTCTGGGAATATCCACAGATACTTTTGACCTTGAGGGAAATATCCAGGGGTACTCAGATGTAAGGCAAATAAATGAAAATAAATTGATTGAAACAATAGAGGGCTTCAAAGGAATAATTGAACAGAAACCTCCTGTATATTCTGCAATAAAAGTTGAAGGACGAAAACTCTATGATTATGCAAGAAAAGGAATTGAGGTCGAAGTACCTTCCAGGACTGTCTATATACATGACATCACAAATATAAATATCAGCAATGGGGAATATATGGGGTATCTTATTAAAAATGTATCCTTTGATGTAAAATGTTCAAAGGGGACATATATTCGAAGCCTATGCAATGACATCGGAACGGCAATGAATAGTCATGGAGCCATGGCTGATTTAATACGAACCGGAAATGGACGCTTTGGATTAAATGATGCAGTCAGAATAGATGAAATTCAAAAATATGTATCGGAAGGCAGAGTGAATGAAATTATATTCGATCCAATTCCATATTGCGGTTTAAAAAGTATTATTCTCAATGAAGATGATTCAAAGAAATATTTAAACGGTTTGAATGTTCTGACTGAAAAAGAATCCAGTGACTATCTGGCTGTTCTTTCAGATGGAACAACAGCGGGGATTGGCAAAGTTGATAAAGATGGTAATTTCAGGAGTAGAAAAAGACTTATATGAATATTTTGACAGGAAAAGACAGCTTTGATAATGTTGAAAAAACAGGAATTGGTCTTGGAAACTTTGATGGGGTTCATATTGCCCATGAAAAACTTGTTGGAGAACTGGTCAGTGAGTGCCGAAGGCGCAATATTCCCTCTATTATTTATACTTTCAGAGATCACCCTGGAAATATACTTCAGAGAAAAAACATAAAATTGATATCTCCACTGGAAAAAAGAATTGAAAAATTTGAAAAACTTGGAATTGATTATCTTGTGCTGGAAGAATTTAATGATGAATATGCCAGGATAGAGCCGGATGACTTTGTGAAAGATATTCTCGTGCAAAAATATAAAGCAGCACTTGTAGTTACAGGCTTTAACTATCATTTTGGATGTCAGGGTCGTGGTGACACCAAACTTCTTACAGCCATGGGCAAAAGATATGGCTTTGAAGTTATGACATTGAATCCTGTAAAGTCAGGTGATTTGGTAATAAGTTCAACAGCTATCAGAGATTATATAATGAAAGGCAGAATGGCAGAAGTCAAAGAGATGATGGGGGAATATTATTCAATCAAGGGAAAAGTTGAATATGGCAATAGAATCGGAACCTTGATTGGGTTTCCAACAGCTAATATTATTCCTGTAAGGGACTTTGCTCTTCCGGATACTGGGGTATATTTTACCAAAACTACAGTTGATGGGAAAATGTACAGCAGCATAACTAACATTGGGGTCAGGCCTACAGTTTCAAATACAGAAACCAAAATCATTGAGACGCATATCTTTGACTTTTGCGGATGGTTGTATGGCAAGGAAATTGAAGTATGGTTCATTAAAAAACACAGGGATGAAAAAAAGCACAAGGATATTATTGAGCTAAAAGACCAAATTGAATCAGACATTAATGAAGCAATTGAATTTTTTAAGGAATGAATATACTTGTAGGGTTTGTAAGCCCATGGTAAAATGTTTGCAGCAATAGGAGGTATTTGAATGACTGAAGTATTTTTCCCGAATTTATTCGGAGGATTTGTAATTCGCGTTACAAGAGTAGCTTTTACAATTTTCGGAGTAGATATATATTGGTATGGTTTAATAATTGGAATCGGATTTGCCCTGGCTGTCTTTCTGGCTCTCAGAAATGCAAAAAGGCATGATCTGGTTGAAGATGACATTATAAATATACTATTAATAGCTGTTCCGATTGCAATTATATTTGCCAGATTATTTTATGTTGTTTTTTACACAAAAAACTGGACTTTTGCAGAGATAATAAATATTCGGGACGGAGGCCTGGCAATATACGGAGCAATTATTGGTGGCATGGGTGCCGCTGCGGTTTATACTTGGATAAAGAAAATTAATTTTCTTGCTCTTGGTGATTTAGCCGGACCGTATTTTGCGCTTGCACAGGCTATTGGCAGATGGGGTAACTTTGTAAATCAGGAAGCTTTTGGATATAACACAAATCTTCCATGGGGTATGACAAGTCAGCCAATTCAAAATGAACTCAGCCTGATGGCTGCAAGGGGAGTGGATGTTAATCCATACCTTCCTGTACATCCTACATTTTTATATGAATCTGTTTGGAATTTTTTGACCTTTATTCTTCTTGTAATCCTGTCAAGAAAGAAAAAGTTCAATGGTCAGATTTTCTGTCTGTATATGGCACTCTACGGTTTTGGCAGAATGTTCATTGAAGGATTGAGAACAGATAGTCTCATGCTTGGAAATATAAGGGTTAGTCAATTGATAGGTCTTGCATTTTTTCTTGTATTCACAATAATACTTCTGCTCATTTACCTGAAGGATAGAAAAGAAAAAAGAGCTCTTGAGGATGAGAAGGATATGTCTACTGGGACGTCAGAGTTTGCATCCATTTTAAAAGAAAACATAAAGTTGTCAGATGATGAGGAAGCATCTTCAGAAAATACAATTGAGACTGATGTTCCGAAGGAACCCGAAGATAATCCAAATAAATAGTAAAAAAAGGAACCTTCATGGTTCCTTTTTTGGTCGGAGCGACAGGATTTGAACCTGCGACCCCTTGACCCCCAGTCAAGTGCTCTACCGAGCTGAGCCACGCCCCGACATTGTTCATTTCAACGCTTAGGAAATTATAGCACAGGGCAAAATGTATGTAAAGGTATATGCATGTAAAAACAAGTTACAGATATCTTTATTTTTTATAAATAATGTTATATAATTGAAAAAAAATTATGTACTGACGATAAATGGACAATGAACACATGACTTCAGGACACGAATGACCCGGGGGGGACGGGATAATGACAAATGATAATGCACTTTTTGAAAACAATGTTGTATATGTCGCCGGAGTAGTTTCCGGTGAACCTTCTTTGAGTCATGAAATATATGGTGAAAAATTCTATGTATTTGATTTGAATGTAGAAAGACTGAGTAAATCATATGACACACTTCCGGTCCTTGTTTCTGAACGCCTTGTTAACATAGAAAAACTTAATAAAGGGAGTTTTGCCGAGGTAGAAGGCCAGTTTCGTTCATACAACAGTTCAAATAATGGAAGAAGCAAACTGGTTTTGAATATATTCGCAAGAGAAGCCAGAATTGTGGATTCTCTGGAGAATATACACAATAGAAATACAATTTTCCTTGATGGATTTATTTGCAAGAAACCAAACTACAGAACAACACCTTTTGGGCGCGAAATAACAGATATGCTCATAGCAGTTAATCGTGCATACAATAAATCGGATTATATTCCCTGCATATGCTGGGGAAGGAATGCAAGATTCTGTGAAAAGCTGGATATTGGAAACAATCTGAAGGTGTGGGGAAGACTTCAGAGCAGGACTTATGAAAAGAAAATTGATGACAGAGTAATAAAAAAAATTGCTTATGAAGTTTCAGTAACAAAACTTGAATCTGAAAACATTGATGAGAATGAAAAAGCAGTAACCTGAACAGGAGGTGTCTATGAAAAAGTTGGAACTAGATTTAAAACCATGTGATGGTTTTTTTAATGTTAGGGAGTATGATAAAAAAGTTGAACAAGCATACAGCAAAGTCCATGAACTTTTTTCAGGTACAGGCAGGGGAAATGAGTATACCGGATGGTTGAATCTTCCACTGGAAACAAATAAAAAGCAAATCAAAGATATAAAAGCAACGGCAGGCAGACTTCGGGAAAATTCTGACTATATCATCAATATAGGAATTGGTGGTTCCTATCTTGGAACTAAAGCAGTTTATGATTTTATTTCTCCAAAATCAGAGGGCCCGGAAATTCTTTATGCCGGTAATACAATAAGCGGTACCCAGATGAAAGATCTAATGGATAAAATCCGGGATAAGGATGTTTCTTTATGTGTGGTGTCAAAATCAGGAACAACGACAGAACCTGCAATAGCATTTCGAATACTCGAAGGTTTCATTAAAGAAAGATATGGAGTTAAAGCAAAAGAAAGAATTGTAGGAATTACAGATGCCAAAAAAGGTGCTGTAAAAGTTTTATGTGATGAAATGGGCTATGATAGCTTTGTAATACCGGATAATATAGGAGGCAGGTATTCAGTACTTACTCCGGTTGGTCTTGTTCCGCTGGCTGCTTCTGGTGTAGATATTGATGAGCTGGTGGCAGGTGCTGCAGATATGGCATCATATTCAAAAAATTTACCCAATGATGCAACAATGTATGCTGCTATGAGAAATTTGCTTCTTGACGGCGGTAAAACAATTGAAATAATGGCAGTTTATGAAGAATCCCTTAGATTCTTCACTGAATGGTGGAAGCAATTATTTGGTGAAAGCGAAGGTAAGGAGGGCAAGGGGATTTTTCCTGCTTCGGTTATCTTCAGTGCCGATCTTCATTCAATGGGACAGTATATCCAGGAAGGTAATAGAAATATATTTGAAACTGTTATAAATATAAAGAACCCACCCTTTGACATGAAAATTCCAGATACAGGCCAGGATAGTGATGGTTTGGCATATCTTGCCGGAAAAACCATGAATTATGTCAATGAAACTGCCATGCTGGCTACAATAAATGCACACAGAAAAGGCGGAGTTCCCAATATTCTCATTAATCTTGAGGATCAGAGCGGATACAGTATAGGTCAGCTGATTTACTTTTTTGAATTTTCATGTGCTGTAAGCGGGTACCTTCTTGGGGTTAACCCATTTGATCAGCCTGGAGTTGAAGCCTATAAAACGGAAATGTTTAAAATGCTTGGTAAACCTGGGTTTTGATCCAATGCATGAAAGAATCCCAGACTGATATAATCGGACTGAAAAGGGAATTATTATGAGAAAAATTTTGGAAGTATTTCTTCTTTCAATGGTACCTCTTATAGAACAGAGGGGAGCCATACCGCTGGGTATTATTATAAATGATATGAATCCCTGGCTTGTGTTCATTGTTTCATTTCTAGGAAGCCTTGTACCGGTACCATTTATTCTGTTTTTCTTCTCATATATCTTTGAATGGCTTGGTAAAACCAGGCTTCTGAAATGGTTTTATGATTTTGTGGACAGGAAGGTACAAAAGGGGAAGGATAAGATTGAAAAATATGAAAAGTGGGGTCTTATAATCTTTGTGGCCATTCCTTTGCCGACAACTGGATTGTGGACTGGAAGCGCTGTTGCAGCATTTTTGCAAATGGACAAAAAGAAAGCTGCAATCTATATAATTACTGGTGGCTTTATATCCGCTACCGTTATAACCATACTTTCGCTTATATTTCCAGCCATAATAAGTAATTGGATCAAGTAGGTAAAATATGAAAATTCTTGCACAGGACCATATTAAAATAAATTATCTGGAAAAGTGTGGATTATCCAGCTACAGCCCGGGAATATGTATAACAAAAACGGGAAGAATTATTGTAACGGCAGGTACTTCAGGAAGTGATGAAGCCATGGCAGACCTGGAAATAAAAGGGAGAAGATACGGGGGATTTGTCCAAGGGCGTATATTTGTTTCCGATGACAATGGCAATAGCTTCAATCTGAAGCATAGGTTTCCATTCATGCATGCAAGGCCCTTTGAATTTGAGGGAATTCTTTATGTTCTTGGTCAATGCAATGATTTGATGATCATAAAGTCAGAAGATAATGGAGGAACATGGTCAGAACCATGCCGGCTTACTGATGGTGAAGACTGGCACCAGGCCCCATGCAATGTGCTTTATTGGAAAGGTTTTTTTTACATTGTAATGGAAAAAAGATCTGAACGTAAAATCACAGGATGGAAAGTAAATAATATTGCACCTGTCCTGATGAGAGGAAAAAAGGGAACTGATCTTACAAAAAGAGAAAACTGGACATTTGCTTCAGAACTATATTTTGATAAGGTAGTTAATAAAAATGAAATGGAATATTTTGGAGTCCCTTTCCATTGGACGACAAGAGATACATATGTTGAAATAGCTCCGGGAAGGGGCTGTGCAGAGATAGGATGGCTGGAAACCAATATAGTAAAATTCCATGATGAGAATCACTATTTATATGAGGCAGATACGATTCATCTTTTTATGCGTGCCCATACCGGAATGACAGGATATGGCATCATGGCAAAGGTTGTTGAAAAAGAAAATGGCACCATGGAAACTGTGCTTGAAAAAGCACCATCAGGTAAGAAACTGGTATATATACCGCTTCCGGGTGGGCAGATGAAATTTCATATCCTATATGATGAAATATCAGAACTGTTCTGGTTGCTTTCCACACAGGCCACTGACAGTATGACAAGGGCTGAATTATTGCCGCCCGAAAGATATAATCTTCCCGACAATGAAAGAAAGCGCCTGGTTCTTCATTTTTCAAAAAACTGTTTTGACTGGTGCTTTGCAGGAGTTGTGGCTATAGGGGAAAAAGAAAGTATGTCAAGGCACTATGCAGCCATGGCTATAAAGGGTAATGATCTTCTGGTTGTTTCAAGGTCCGGTGATGAGAATGCAATCAGTGCACATGATACAAACTTTATATCCTTTCATAAAATTAAAGATTTCAGGGGATTGGTTTATTGATGAAAAAGACATTTAAAAAGGGTATATTCCCAACGATGGTGACTCCATTTGCAACGGATGGCAGGATTGATTACAGTGATCTTGAACAATTTATAAAAATGCTTGAAGATGATGGGGCAGATGGACTTTTTGCAGTCTGCCAGTCCAGTGAAATGTTTTTTCTAGACCTTAAGGAACAGCTTGAGCTTGCTTTATTTGTAAAAAATAATGCTTCCATTGATGTCATAGCTTCAGGCCACACACAGATAACACAGAAAGAACAGCTGTTTGCCATGAAAGCAATGGAGCAAACAGGAGTTGACGCTGTAGTATTGCTCAGTAATGCCTTTGCCGGAAAAGACGAAAGTGATGATGTAATGCTTTCACATCTTGATGGTTTTTTAAATAATTTTAAATCTGAAATTCCGCTTGGTATTTATGAGTGCCCATATCCATATAAACGGCTTCTGTCCCCACAGGTATTAAAGTATATAATTGATTCAGGAAGATTTACCATGATGAAAGATACATCATGCGATGCCGGTATAATAGCATCAAGGCTTAATATGATTGGGGATAGTGACTTTGGGTTGTATAACGCAAATGCCCAGACTTTGGCTTACAGTACAATCAATGGAGCTGCAGGATTTTCCGGTGTTCATGCCAATATCTCAACCAGGTTGGTGGAATTTATTATGGCACACCCTATACCCATGAATAATTTTCAGGCAGAAGCACATGGCCTTTTTTATGAATTTGCACGTTTTGTCAATGTTTCCAGCTATCCGGTATGTGCTAAAATGATGTTGCAGAGAAAAGGTATATTCAAGAACATACAATCACGGGTTATTGATTCCAGTCAGGTTGATGCAGGGATTTTTGTTGAGGCATGCAGGTTTCTTGAAAGAATAGAGGAGTTCGAAAAACAATTATGAAGATTAATGTCAAATGTGAAGGTTGTGTCAATCCAAATGGTATAGACAGTGATACACCTCTTTTTTCATGGAGTTTTGACAACGGGGGTGAACCCTTTTATCAGGCTGGTTATAGAATAAAGGTTTTGGAAGGTACTCGTTTGTGCTGGGACTCCGGTTACGTTGATGGCAGAAACAGCATTAATATTAAATATGAAGGCAGTAATTTAAGCTCAATGACTTTATACCACTGGAATCTTTTTGTAACTGACAATAATGGTAATGTACATGAGTCGGCAGGTAACCGATTTTCAACGGGATTTTTTGAAGAGGATAAAGAATATAAATGGATAAGTCATCCGGGGGAAACTGAAAATCCCATTTTTTATGGTGATTTTTTTGTTAAGGATAATGTTGAATATTGTCTGGCTGCAATATCAGGTCTAGGTTATTATGAGCTAAAAATCAATGACATAAAGTCCGGGGAATATTTAAATGTTCCAGGATGGACTGATTATACAGTGCGGGAACTTTCAAACCTTTTATATCCATACACTGACCGTTCTTCAAAAAGAGTTTTGTACAATGTATATGACATTACAGAAGTGCTGAACAGAGGATTGAACAGATTCGAGGCCATGTTGGGAAATGGATTTTTTAATCAAATTGAAAGAAGCATTGAAGGAGACATGTCCTATGGAAAACCAAGGTTGTTCCTGGAATTTACAATTGTTTACAAGGATGGAAACAGAGATTCTATCTCAGTTGATGAGAACACTTTCTGTACGGAAGGCCCACTCGAATTCAACAATATCTATTTTGGAGAAAAACGTAACGATAATATAGGACTTTCTTTTGACGGAGACTTGGTCAGTGAAATCATGCAATGGAACCATGGAAAAATGAAAAGCCAGTTTACCGCCTTTGATTATTCTGCTGGCCTGATCACACCTGTTTTGCTGGATAAAAACATTTATGATGCCGGAACAAATCTGACAGGCCGGGTCATAATAAAGGCAAAAGCTCCCAGAGGAGCTGTATTCTCACTTGAATACTTTGAGAAAATGATGGACGGGCAACCAGATTTCAGACCATCCGGAGGGGAATGGCAGATCCAGGAGAATCGGTACACTTTTGGAGAAAATGAAACAATTGAATACAGGGAAACCTTTGGATGGCGTGGATTCCGTTATTTCCGGTTGCAAAAGGATGATGATGTAGAAATTCTCGACATCAAGGTTGAAGAAATATATGGAGCTCCCAAGGGACCTGGTGAATTCAAGTGTTCAGATAAAAACATTGAGTGGATTTATAATGCATATAAAAAAACCCAATTGTCAAATATGCATGGAGGAGTTCCTTCGGACTGCCCCCATCGGGAAAGACTTGGATATACAGGTGATGGACAGGTTACATGTGAAAGTGCTTTGCTTACCCTTGATTCAGAGAATTTTTACAGAAAATGGATGATGGATATTCTGGCATCACAGGATTCAGAAACAGGTTTTGTTCCACATACAGTACCTTTTTACGGGGGCGGCGGAGGGCCGGCATGGGGAAGTGCCTGTGCAATTGTTCCCTGGATGCTGTACAGCTATACTTTCGATGAAGGAATTTTAAGGGAAGCATATCCTGCTGTATGTAAATGGATAGGTTATCTTGAAAAGAAAAATCCCGGTTTAATAATCAGGGCTGAGGAAGATGGAAGCTGGTGTCTGGGTGACTGGTGTATGCCTGTAGCCGGTTATGAGGTTGAAGAAGTAGACCTTGATGCAATATTTGAAGCCATGGACCCCGCAATAGTGAATACCTGCTATTTTTATAAATGTATAACCATATGCATAGATATGGGGAAACTGATAGGCAGGAGTACAATCTATTATGAAAGACTTGCAAAAAGAGTCAGGGAAAGGTTCAATGAGGAGTTTCTTGATAGAGAAAACATGAACTATGGAACAGGAAAGTTCTGTTCCAATGTATATCCCCTGGCTTTCGATATGGTCCCGAAGGAACTGGAATCAGCAGTTGCAGCATCGATGGAAGAATATATAAGACATGAAGACTATTCAATGATGGTCGGTATTTTCGGAGCTTCCATGATTTTTGGTGTGCTTTCCAGATATGGTTATGGCAGGACTGTAAAAAAAATGCTTGATCGAAGACAATATCCTTCATTCGGATTCATGATGGACCAAGGTGCCTCGACGTTATGGGAGACATGGGACGGAAAAGCATCAGGAAATCATCCCATGTTCGGAAGTGTTGTTACATACTTTATTAGAAATCTCGCAGGACTGAAATTCTTCAGCAGGGATGGACTATTTCTACTGGAACCGCAATTTATGGATGGGGTAAATTCAATCTCTTGCAAAATCCCAACTGTGTTTGGAACTGCAGGAATGGAATGGGAAAGAATGGAGAAACTTGAAAAATTGAAAATCAAAATAAACCTTCCTGGAAATACCAGAGGAGCCCTAAAGGCACTGGGCGAAACGATTATAGTCGAAAACGGTATGACTGAGATAATACTTGACTGTAAAAAGACGGTAACTGAATGAAAATTGTTATTATATGCATTTTCGGAATTGAATCTGTAGTTGTCAAGGAACTTCTTGCTTTGGGGTATAGTTCACCTAGGGTCAGCAATGGAAGAGTATCCATTGAAGGAGACCTCACTGACGTTGCACGCTGCAATCTGTGGCTTAGAACGGCTGAAAGAATCTATATTGAAACCGGAAGTTTCAGGGCAACTGATTTTGATATGCTTTTTGATGGGATTTTTTCAATTGACTGGAAAGCCTTACTCCCTGCCGATGCAGAAATTCCAGTTCGATCTTCAAGCATTGATTCCAAACTTTTCAGCACAAGGGACTGCCAGAGTATAACTAAAAAAGCAATTGTTGAAAAATTAAAAAAATCATATGGAATAAACCGGATTGAAGAAAACGGAAAAACATTTCAAATAGAAGTTTTCATACATAATGACATTGTTTCAGTCTGCCTTGATACAACAGGAACCGGACTTCATAAAAGGGGTTACAGAACATTGAATGTTGAAGCACCGTTGAAAGAAACAATTGCTTCGGCGCTTCTTCAGATATCCTACTGGAAGCCTGGAAGAGTTCTGATGGACCCATTCTGCGGATCAGGAACATTTATCATTGAAGCAGCAATGATTGCCGGGAATATAGCTCCTGGAATAAACCGAGTGTTTTCTTTTGAATCCTGGACAGGAGAGAATGAGATAATTTCTGGCAGATTAAAAGAGGAAGCCAGAGAAAAAGAAAAACAGGTTAAAGAAATATTGTTATTCGGAAGTGATATTTCCAAGGATAATATAGAAATTGCAAAAAAACATGCAATGCAGGCAGGTGTGTCGGGATCCTCTGAGTTTGTTGTTTCAGATTTTAAAAACATTCAGAAAAGAGGGGAGTATGGAATAATGATTGCCAATCCTCCCTATGGGCTGAGATTGTCGGATAAAAGTGAAATAATCAGTTTATACAAGAACCTTGGAACCAAAATGAAAGAGTTTGATACATGGTCCAAATATATTCTCACAGATGATGACGGTTTTGAAAAAAACAGTGGGTGTCGTGCCAGTAAAAAAAGAAAAATATACAACGGAACCATAAGGTGTACCTATTATCAGTTTTTCGGGCCACAGCCAGGTAAATGTTAGTTACTTGACTATAAAACAACAAAGATATAAAATCAGTATATAAATTATGGAGGTAGAATCATGAAAAAATCGGAATTAGTAGGAGCAGTTGCCAACAAGACCGGACTTTCCCGTAAAGATGCTGAAAGTGCTTGCAATGCATTCACAGAAGCATTGATAGAAGCAATGGTTGCTGGTGACAAGGTTTCATTGGTAGGTTTCGGTACATTCAGCGTCAAGGAAAGACCAGCAAGGGAAGGCATCAATCCATCCACAATGGAAAAAATTAAAATTGCGGCTTCAAAGGCACCTGTTTTCAAAGCAGGAAAAGCACTGAAGGATATAGTAAACAAATAATTTTTTCGGGGGTCCTTTTTTAAGGACCCCTTGTTTATTGAAATGAGAATATTAAATACAGATATAATAAAAAATGCAGTTGAAAAAATGTGCATAGAGGCATCGTACAAAATTCCGGAGAATATAGTACGATGTTATTATGATGCACTGAAAATAGAAGAAAGTCCCCTTGCGAAACAAATTCTTGGACAGCTTATCGAAAATGCGAATTATGCCGCCAGCAATAATGTGCCTTCATGTCAGGACACTGGAATGGTGGTTGTTTTCCTAAAGATAGGCAGAGAAGTATTTTTAACCGGAAAACCAATTGAGGATATGATAAATGAAGGCGTTGCCCTTGGATATGAGAAAGGTTGGCTGAGAAAGTCTGTAGTTTCTCACCCGCTTGAAAGGATTAACACAGGGACGAATACGCCTGCGGTCATTCATTTTGAATTTATTGATGGGGATAAAGTTGAGATAACTGTTATGCCAAAGGGCTTCGGCAGTGAAAATATGAGTGCCTTTGCAATGCTGAAACCTTCTGATGGAATTGAAGGTGTAAGAAATTTTATATTGGATACAGTTGAAAAAGCCGGACCCAATGCATGCCCTCCTTTGTTCATTGGGATAGGGCTTGGGGGAACTGCCGAAAAAGCCATGTTATTATCAAAGAAAGCTTTGCTTCGGAACCCAGGATATAGGAGCACTATTAAAAAAGATGCTGAACTCGAGTTACAACTCATAGATCTATTGAATCAAACCGGAATAGGTGCAACCGGAACAGGGGGGACTGTTACTGTCTTTGATGTATTCGTGGAATCTTATCCAACACATATTGCTGGATTGCCAGTAGCAGTTAATATTTGCTGCCATGCCATGAGACACAAGGAGACTGTAATATGAATGAAAAGCGTCTGGTGTATCCATGGACAAGGAAAGATGTAACTTCGCTTAAGTCAGGTGAATCTGTTTTGATTACAGGTACTCTATATATGGCAAGGGATGCTGCACATGCCAGGATGACTGATGAGTTCATGACAAAAGGTAAGTTTCCATTTGAACCGGAAGGTCAGGCTATCTATTATTCAGGTCCAGCCCCTGCACCACCGGGCAAAATAATCGGTCCTGCCGGACCCACAACCAGTGGAAGAATGGATAAATTTACGCCGTTGCTTTTAGAAAATGGTTTGTATTTCATGATAGGAAAAGGAAATAGAAGCTCAGAGGTAATTGATTCGATTGTCAAAAATGGATGTGCTTATATGGCTGCAACCGGAGGCGCTGCGGCACTTCTTTCCAGAAGCATCATAAGTCAGGAAATAGTATCATATCCGGAACTGGGGCCTGAAGCGCTTCGCAAATTATATGTTGAAGATTTCCCGGCAATTGTTATAATAGACTGCAATGGAAACAACCTGTATGAAGACGGAAAGCGGCAATACAGAAAAATACATATAACAGCGAGGGAAGATAATGCAGTCAAAAATCCAAATAAAAACACCACTGGTTGAAATGGACGGGGATGAAATGACCCGGGTCCTTTGGTCAATGATCAAAGAAAAACTACTGATTCCATATGTTGAGCTGAACACTGAATATTATGATCTGGGCATTGAAAACAGGGATAGGACAGATGACAAAGTTACTGTCGATGCTGCAAATGCAATTAAAAAATATGGTGTCGGAGTAAAATGTGCAACAATAACACCAAACGCACAACGAGTTGAAGAATATAAACTTAAAGAAATGTGGAAAAGTCCAAATGGAACAATAAGGTCCATCCTTGATGGAACAGTTTTTCGTGAACCAATCATGGTCAATAATATAAAACCATATGTAAGAACATGGGAAGAATCAATAATAATTGCAAGACATGCATATGGAGATGTATATTCTGCTGTTGAAATACAGGTGGATGAACCCGGTATTGCAGAACTGGTTTTTACATCTGAAAAGGGCATAAAAAAGTCTAAGGTCATCAAGGGGTTTGAAAAGGGTGGAATCATTCAGGGAATGCACAATACAGAGGAGTCAATCAATCACTTTGCACATTCATGCTTCAGATATGCACTTGAAAGAAAAAGGGATCTGTGGTTTGCAACAAAAGATACAATTTCAAAGATTTATGACCATAGATTCAAGGATATCTTCGAGGAAATCTTTGAAAAAGAATATAAAAATAAATTTGATGCTGCTGGAATTGAGTACTTCTATACTTTGATAGACGATGTAATAGCAAGGATTATCAGTGGTAGGGGCGGTATGGTATGGGCTTGTAAAAACTACGATGGAGATGTGATGTCCGATCTGGTAGCCCGTGCATTTGGAAGCCTTTCAATGATGACCAGTGTCCTTGTATCACCGGAAGGTTGTTATGAATATGAAGCGGCCCATGGAACTGTAACAAGACATTACTATAAGCATCTTAATGGAGAAAAAACGTCCACAAATAGCATGGCAACGATTTTTGCATGGTCGGGAGCGCTTTGTAAACGAGGCATGCTTGATGGAAATTCTGAGCTGGTTGAATTTGCCAAAAAAATTGAAGAAGCAAGCAGAGAAACCATTGAAGCCGGTATAATGACCGGTGACATGGCAAGTTTGTCTGATTCGGACAAAGTTGTAGTAGCAAACTCTGAAGACCTGCTTGATGAAATTGCCAAAAGACTTGAAGCAAAGATGAAAATGTGAAATTCCCTTTGTCAAGGGTATAAATAAACAATACAAATTGGAGGTATATATATGGCTAAGGTAACAAAGGACATGATAATCATTGATGTTTTGAGAATGGATCCGGATTGTGCACAGATTTTTTTCAAGAATGGACTTCATTGCATAGGATGCCCGTCTGCATCAGGTGAATCCATTGAGGAAGCTTCTGCAGTACATGGACTTGACCCAAACAAATTGATAAAAGAACTCAACGACTATTTTGAAGCCTGAGCAAATGAAGGAAAAGGAAATTGTCAGTCTGCGTGCATGCAGCACATATGACAGCAATGAAGTCTATGATGCCGTCAGGTCATTGTTTGATGACCTTGGTGGTATTTCAAGGTTCATAAAAAAAGGAATGGTTGTGGCTTTGAAACCCAACCTTCTTTTGCCTTTGGGTCCTGATAACAGTGCAACCACACACCCGGAGATCGTCGGTGCCGTAGGCAGGCTTGTAAAGGAAGTCGGAGCAACTCCGATTATTGTTGAAAGTCCCGGAGGTCCTTACACAAAAGTAACTTTAAAAGCAATTTATAAAGCATGTGGAATTACAGAAATCTGCAACCGGTATGGTATTGAAATGAATTTTGACATTTCCACTGTTAATGTTACGGTTGATGCCTATGGCAGGACCAGAAGTTTCAATATCCTGAAACCTCTGGTAGAAGCAGATTTTGTAATTAACATTCCAAAACTTAAGACCCACGGTATGATGGCATATACCGGGGCAGTAAAAAACATGTTCGGAGCAATTGCAGGAACTGAAAAAGCTACCCACCACATGAATGTTCCTGATTATGATGCATTTGCATCAAACATGATAGACATTTGCATTTCTGCAGATCCAAATCTTACAGTAATGGATGCCGTTGAAGCCATGGAAGGAAACGGCCCCTCTGCAGGCAAGACAAGAAAGCTCGGACTTTTGTTGGCCTCTGAAAGTCCTTTTTCACTAGATATGGCTGCTCACGACATTATTAATCTGAAGATAGACGAATCGTATATATTATCACAGGCAGTGAACAGGGGAATTCCACTGGATTATGAATGTGTCGGCGACAGCATAGATGAATTCAAAGTCCTGGATTTCGATATTCCTTACAGGAAAGGAAATGGATTCAGGAAGAGGAATCTGCTTAACAGCAAAATACTCACATCCTTTAAATCCAGACCTTTAGTCAATAAGGATATATGTATCGGATGTGCGGTTTGTAAAAAAAACTGTCCTGCAGAAGTAATAACAATGGTCAACAGGAAGCCTGCATTTGATTATAAAGGCTGTATCAGATGTTTCTGCTGTCAGGAATTATGTCCTGAACATGCCATATCAATCAAGGAACCAATCATTATCAAAATACTTAAACTCGGAAGGAAACCCAGATGAATGTTGTACTTGTAGAACCGGAAATACCACAGAATACCGGAAATATCGCAAGAACTTGTGCAGGGCTTGGTGCAGTGCTTCATTTGGTTCGCCCGTTGGGATTTTCAACATCTGACAGATATATGAAAAGAGCCGGTCTGGATTACTGGGATTATGTGGATGTCCGATATTATGACTCACTGGATGAGTTCCATGAAATCAATAGAGGTGGCAATTTTTATTATTGCACTACAAAGGCAGGCAGGTCCTATGCCGAGTGCGAATACAATGTAGGAGATTTCTTTATTTTCGGCAAGGAAACAAAAGGCCTTGATGAAAGAATATTAAGGGAAAATTATGAGAAATGCATAAGGATTCCAATGAATAAAAACATAAGATCCCTGAATCTTGCAAACTCTGTTGCAATAATTCTTTATGAAGCATTCAGACAGAATGGATTCTGTGATCTTGAAGAAAAAGGAGAACTTGACATATGAATAAGTCTATTGTTGAAGAATTCATGGATTTAGTCAGGATAGACAATGAAAGCCTTGATGAAAGGTTTATGGCTGACTTTATTTTACAAAGGCTCAGGGAACTTGGATATGAACCATTTGAAGATGAAGCAGGCAAAAAAGCCGGTGGATCGGCAGGGAATGTAATCTGCAGAATCGAGGGTGAAGCATCAAAAGATTCAGTTATGTTTCTGGCCCATATGGATTCGGTTTACCCATGCAAAGGAAAGATTCCGGTGATAAGAGATGGGTACATTGAAAGCGCAGGTGATACTGTTCTTGGTTCTGATGATCTTTCAGGTGTTGCTGCAATGCTGAATCTTGCGCAGAATTTAAATGACTACAAAGGCACACATGGCGATGTTTGGCTGGTTTTCACAATTGCTGAAGAAATTGGTCTTGTAGGTGCACGACATCTGAATACCGATCAAATAAAGGCTGATTTTGCATATGTTCTTGATTCAGGTGGAGACATTGGCAAAGGTACTGTAAGTGCTCCTTCGCACAATACATTTTCAGCAGTAATTACAGGGCGCGCTGCCCATGCAGGTATGGAACCTGAAAAGGGTATAAATGCAATAACTGTTGCTGCTGATGCGATTTCAAACATGACCCTTGGCAGAATTGATTTTGAGACTACGGCAAACATTGGTTCAATAAAAGGCGGGAAGGCTCTTAATATTGTATGTGAGAAGGTTGAAGTCAAGGGTGAAGTAAGAAGCCGCAGCTTGGAAAAACTCCAAAAATACTCTGATATAATTGTATCCGCTCTGAAAGACTCTGCGGAAAAAGCCGGAGCATCCGTTGAAGTCAATATGGAAAGGGAATACAACTCCTTCACTGTTTCAGATGAACAGCCTGTTTTGAAAAGATACAGGAAGGTACTTGATGATATGAAGGTAGAATTCGTTCCTGAACACAGCGGAGGAGGCAGTGACACCAATGTTATATTCAACAAAGGTATTGAAGCACTGACAATAAGCTGTGGAATGGAGAATGTCCATCAGACCACAGAAAGGATTTCAATTGAAATCCTGGAAAAACTACCCGGACTGATGATTGGATTGGTGACAGCAGGATAAACATTGATAATTATTTAACAAATCTTGGTTGTTTTTTATTGAAAATACAATTGAACTAAGGTAAAATATTAATGATATTAATAAACAATTTTTAGGAGGATGAATATAATGGCTGTAAAAATAGGAATCAATGGTTTCGGTAGAATCGGAAGACTCGTTTTCAGGGCAGCTGCCGAAAATCCAGATGTAACTGTAGTAGGAATCAATGATCCATTCATGGATGTTGATTATATGGTTTATATGACAAAATACGACTCAGTGCATGGCCGTTTCAAAGGTGAAGTTTCAACAGAAGACGGAAAACTTGTTGTAAATGGTGAAAAAATCAATGTATATTCAAGCATGGATCCTGCAGAAATTCCCTGGGGAGAATGCGGAGCAGACTATGTGGTCGAATCAACGGGAGTTTTCCTTACAACTGAAAAGGCATCTGCACATCTAAAAGGTGGAGCAAAGAAAGTAATAATCAGTGCACCGGCAAAGGACAAGGAAACTCCGATGTTTGTAATGGGTGTAAACAATGAAAAATATACAAGTGATATGAAGGTCGTTTCAAATGCATCATGTACAACAAACTGCCTTGCCCCCATAGCCAAGGTTCTTAATGATAATTTTGGGATAGTAGAAGGACTTATGACAACCATTCATTCATATACCTCAACTCAGAAATCTGTTGACGGACCTTCAAAAAAGGACTGGAGAGGCGGAAGAGCCTGTGCAGTAAATATAATTCCTTCATCTACAGGGGCTGCAAAAGCCGTTGGAGTGGTTATTCCTGAACTGAATGGTAAACTCACAGGTATGTCATTCAGGGTTCCTACACCTAATGTATCAGTCGTAGACCTTACCTGCAGACTTGAAAAAGGAGCAACAGCTGAAGAAATAAAGCAAACAATGAAGAGGGCGAGCGAAAATGAACTCAAGGGAATACTTGGTTATACTGAGGAAGATGTAGTTTCGAGTGACTTCATTACAGATCCGCGTACTTCAATATTCGATGCAAATGCAGGAATTTCATTGAATGATAATTTCATCAAAGTAGTATCATGGTATGACAATGAATGGGGTTATTCAAACAAAGTGGTTGACCTTATTACATACATGGCCGGTGTTGATGCAAAATAATTGAACAAAGGCACGTAAAACGGGCCTTTGATTTAATTGACCAAGCTTAATATTGAATTTCAGGAATAAATAACAAGAGGTGTAAACGGTATGTCGATGCTGAATAAAAGAACTATAGAAGATATTGAGGTCAAGGGGAAAAGAGTCATTGTCAGGGTAGATTTCAATGTGCCACTGGATGACGAAGGTAGGATTACCGACGACAAAAGAATACGTGGTGCTTTGCCGACAATCAAATATCTGGTGGAAAATGGTGCCAGGACCATACTCGTTTCACATCTTGGCAGGCCCAAGGAAGGGTTTGAACCAAAATACAGTCTCAGACCAACGGCAGAAAGACTTTCCAAACTTCTTGGTCAGGAAGTTATTATGTCAAAGGATGTCATCGGAGAAGATTCAATTGAGAAAGCCGGCAATTTGAAGGATGGACAGGTTATGCTCCTTGAAAATGTAAGATATTACAAGGAGGAGACTAAGAATGATCCTGAATTTGCCAGGAAACTTGCCTCACTTGCAGAAATATTTGTAAATGATGCTTTCGGAACAGCCCACCGGGCCCATGCTTCTACAGCAGGTCTTGCAGACTATCTTCCTGCCGTCTGCGGTTTCCTGATTCAAAAGGAAATCGATGTTATGGGTAAGGCATTAAAAAAGCCTGACAGACCTTTTGTTGCAATACTAGGCGGAGCAAAAGTTTCCGATAAAATAGGGGTCATTGAGAATCTTATTGAAAAAGTTGATACATTGATAATAGGCGGTGGAATGGCATATACATTCCTCAAGGCAAAGGGTTATAAAATAGGAAGTTCACTATGTGAAGAGGATAAAATTCCCCTTGCAAAAGAACTGATGAAAAAGGCAGAAAAAGCAGGCGTCGAAATAATGCTTCCAATCGGCAGCATAGTTATCAAGGAGTTTAAAAATGACACTGAATTCAAGTATGTTCCTTCAGACGCGATGCCTGACGGCTGGATGGGTGTCGACATTGGATCACAGACAATAGAATGGTATTCCAAGGCAATCATGAAAGCGAAGACAATAATATGGAACGGACCAATGGGTGTCTTTGAGTTTCCTAACTTTGCAAAAGGAACAGAAGAAATTGCAAAAGCCGTTTCAATGGCGGATGCAATTTCCATTATAGGCGGAGGAGACAGTGCAGCCGCCATAGAACTGCTGGGATATGCCGATAAAGTAACTCATATTTCAACCGGTGGTGGAGCAGCCCTTGAGTTCCTGGAAGGCAAAATTTTACCGGGAATTGATGTTCTAATGGATAAAATACCGAAGAAAAAGGTAATTGCAGGCAACTGGAAAATGAACAAGACACCATCCGAGACAGGCGAATTCATTACAGAACTTGCAGAAAAGTTAGCTGATGTTGAGGACAAGGTAATATGTGCAGTACCCCACGTAGCACTGCAGGAGGCTCTTCGTGCATCAACAGGAACAAATATTGAAATAGCAGCACAGAATATGCATTGGATGGAGGCAGGGGCATATACAGGTGAAATTTCGCCTGTCATGCTTGTTGACATGGGTATAAGGTATGTAATACTTGGACATTCCGAAAGACGGGAATATTTTGGTGAAAGCAGTCACTCTGTAAATAAAAAAGTGCATGCAGCATTGAAATATGGGATGGTGCCGATTGTGTGTGTTGGAGAATCATTGGCCTATAGGGAACTTGGTGTGACAGAAGAAAGAATTAAATTTCAGATAAAAGTTGCTTTGAACGGGTTGACCGAAGAACAGGTTAAAAAGATTATAATAGCTTATGAACCAATTTGGGCCATTGGTACGGGAAAAACAGCTACAAATGAACAGGCTGATGAGGTCTGTGGAATTATACGCAATATGGTTGAAAAATTATTTTCAAGGGAAGCAGCAAAGGAAATTGTCATCCAGTATGGAGGCAGTGTCAAACCTTCAAATGCAGGCGCATTATTCAATATGCCTAATATTGACGGGGGCCTCGTCGGTGGAGCAAGCCTGAGCATAAAGGATTTTGAACAAATAGTCCGTTACGATGGATAGACGGGAAAAGATATGAATAAAAAAACACTGGCATTGATCATCCTTGATGGTTATGGATTGAATCCAGAACATCTTGGAAATGCAGTATATATGGCTGATACACCAAACCTTGACAGGTATTACAGCGTATATCCCAATTCAAGGCTTTCTGCTTCCGGCATGGATGTGGGACTGCCTGAAGGGCAGATGGGAAATTCTGAAGTAGGACACACCAACATTGGTGCAGGCAGGGTGGTTTATCAGGATTTGACAAAAATAACCAAGTCAATCCTGGACGGAGATTTTTTTCAAAAGAAAGAGTTCCTGAATGCCATTGAAAACTGCCGTAATAACAACTCAGCACTGCATCTTATGGGCTTGTTGTCTGACGGAGGAGTCCACAGTCACAACACACACTTGTATGCGCTGCTGGATCTAGCAAAGGCACAAGGGCTGAAGGATGTTTACATCCACTGTTTCTTTGATGGCAGGGATGTACCACCTGACAGCTCCATCGAATACATTAGACAACTGGAAGAACAGATAAAAATAAAGGGTGTTGGTAAAATCGCTACTATAATGGGTAGATTTTATGCCATGGACAGGGACACTATGTGGGAACGGGTGGAGCTTGCATATAATGCCATGGTAATGGGAACAGGCAACACTGCAGACTCAGCAGAAGAGGGAGTCCTTGAATCTTATGGACGAAAAGTCTATGATGAATTTGTAAAACCCTGTGTAATACTTGAAAACGGTAATCCCACCACAGTAATACAGAAAAATGATTCAATTATTTTCTTCAATTTCAGGCCTGACAGGGCAAGGGAAATAACAAGGGCTTTCATAAAAAAGGATTTTAGTGAATTCAACAGAAAAAAAGGCTGGTTCCCGGTACACTATGTATGTATGTCCCAGTATGATGAAACATTCGATGAGGTAGAAGTTGCATATGAATCAGATGACCTTAGCAATACATTCGGTGAATATATCTCCATGAAAGGGCTTACGCAGCTAAGAATAGCCGAAACCACAAAGTATGCCCATGTAACTTTCTTTTTCAATGGTGGTGTGGAGAATGTATTCAAGAATGAGGACAGAGCTCTGATAAAGACGCCGGAAATTGAAACATTTGACCTCCAACCGGAGATGAGTGCATACGAAGTAACGGACGAGGCAGTTAAAAGAATTAAATCAGGCAAATATGATGTAATGATTCTGAATTTTGCAAATTGTGACATGGTAGGACATACAGGAGTGATTCCTGCCGCTGTGAAAGCCGTTGAGGCTGTAGATGCCTGTCTGGGTAAGGTGGTAGACGCTTTACTTGAAACCGGTGGCAAAGCACTTGTCACAGCTGATCATGGGAATGCAGAAGAAATGCTGACAAAGGATGGGAAAGTAATAACAGCACATTCAACCAACCCTGTTCCCATCATTGCAATTGGGCTTGGAGATGTCAAGGTCAGGGAAGGTATTCTAGCAGACCTTGCACCTACGATGCTTGATATTTTAAATTTGGAAAAACCCACGGAGATGACGGGCACAAGCCTGATTATCAGAGGGTAATATATTAAATAATAAATCCGGAGGATGATTGACATGAAACAGTATTTGGAAATTGAGAGTGTATTTGCACGTGAAATCATGGATTCAAGGGGAAATCCTACACTTGAAGTAGAAGTAATAGTTGAAGGTGGTTTTCTTGGAAGGGCTGCGGTCCCTTCAGGAGCATCGACAGGAGCATTTGAAGCTGTTGAATTAAGAGACGGCGACAAGAAGAGATATATGGGCAAAGGCGTTTCGAAGGCAGTAGCTAATGTAAATGAAATAATAGCTCCTGAGGTCGAAGGCCAGAACGTTCTTGACCAGGTTTATATTGATAAATTGATGATAGAGCTTGATGGAACTCCTAATAAAGCCAACCTGGGAGCCAATGCAATGCTTGGTGTATCTCTAGCCGTTGCAAGAGCAGCAGCTGAAACCCTTGGACTTTCTTTATATCAATATATCGGCGGAACTAATGCAAAAGTTCTTCCGGTTCCTATGATGAATATCTTAAACGGTGGAAAGCATGCTGATAATTCAGTAAGCTGTCAGGAATTTATGATAATGCCTGTAGGGGCAGAGACATTCAAACAGGCACTTCAGTGGTGTTCAGAAGTATTCCATACCCTTAAGAAAGTGCTCAAGGAAAAAGGATACAGTACATCAGTTGGAGACGAGGGAGGATTTGCTCCTAATCTGAAATCAGATGAAGAAGCACTGCAGGTTATTGTTGAGGCAATAAAGGTAGCAGGATTTGAGCCGGGTACACATTTCAAAATAGCCCTTGACCCAGCTGCTACGGAAATGTATGAAGAAGCCAAGGCAAAGGGGCATGAGGGAAAATACTATTTCTGGAAAACAGATAGAATGTTTACCAGGGAAGAAATAATTGATTTCTGGGTTGAAATGGTTGAGAAATATCCGATAGTATCAATTGAAGATGGCCTTGCTGAAGAAGACTGGGAAGCATGGAAAATGATGGCCGAAAAGCTCGGAGATAAAATACAGATTGTCGGAGATGACCTTTTTGTCACAAATACAGAAAGACTTAAAAAGGGAATCAGCATCAAATGTGCAAATTCCATTCTCATAAAGGTTAACCAGATTGGAACACTAACTGAAACAATTGAAGCAATAGAAATGGCAAACAGAGCTGGTTATACAGCAGTAATTTCACACAGGTCAGGAGAAACAGAGGATACCACTATAGCTGACATTGCAGTAGCAGCAAATGCAGGGCAGATTAAAACCGGTGCACCTTCAAGGACAGACAGAGTTGCTAAATACAACCAGCTGCTGAGAATTGAAGAAGAACTTGGAGAAACTGCAGTTTACCCGGGCATGGATGCATTTTTCAATCTCAGATAGATATATTATCCTGCTGCATGAAACAGGGCATCAGGATTTAATTATTGCAATGTGTGATTCATGTATGCTATAATTGCTATCGCATGCGTGGAAAATATATCGCATAGACATGATTTTATAAGTGAAATGGAGGTGCGCGGATGAGTGCTTTGGCTATAATAGTAGGAATACTTCAGGTGATATTTGCAATTGCAATTGTTATTGTTGTATTACTTCAGTCCGGCAAGGCCGCTGGTCTTTCGGGAAGTATAGCAGGTGGTGCCGAGACCTTCTTTGGTAAGAACAAGGGAAGAACAATTGACGCAATGCTATCAAAGTATACAACGTATATTGCTGTCGGGTTTATGATAACCTCGATCATGCTGTACATATTGCTGAAATAAAAAAAGAGGCTTCGGCCTCTTTTTTAAATTATAAACCCTCTTCAAATTGAAAAGGGTTTTTTTATTGAAAAACCACCTCAGCCGGGGTGGTTTGTACGAATTGGCAAATATGGGTTGATGCTGTTGCTTAAAAATACTGGGAAACAGCTTCTTTCAATGCATCTACATTTTCTGAATAGGCTACCAATTTTATGGGTTTGTTAAGGTCAAGACTGAATATACCCATTATTGATTTTGCATCAATGACATATCTTCCGGATACCAGGTCAATGTCATAATTGAAGCCGGCAACTATATCAACAAAATCCTTTACCTCACTGATTGAATTGAATTTAATATCAAATTCGTGTTTCATATTTCTTCCTCATTTCCTTAGTCTAGATAGATTTTAATTAAATATGGTTGCTATGTCAAATTTAATGAGGTTAATTAATTGTAAAATACAGATGGAAAGGATTTATTTGTTATAATCATTACAGGAGGTGCAGCACATATGATTTTGCAATTGAAGAATGAGCATCTGGAAGTTGTTATAAGCACAACTGGTGCTGAATTAAAAAGCATCAGGAAATCCGGGGATACAGATGGAGTTGAGTATTTATGGCAGTTGAACCCTGAGATATGGGAAAGACAGGCTCCTCTTTTATTTCCGGTTATCGGAAGGCTGAAGGACGAAGAGTATGTTCACGACGGAAGAAAGTACAAAATGGATATACATGGGTTTGCCCGTTTCAAGGAGTTCTCCGTGGTGGAAAAAAGCAATGAAAGGGTTGCCCTTGAGATAACCCATGATGAAAAAACATTACTGGAGTATCCCTTTGAATTCAGACTGACAATAAGCTATACATTGTCTGAAAGTTCCATTATAAAGGAACACCGCATTGAAAATACAGGAAACTGTAGAATGTACTATGAAATCGGAGGTCATGAAGGATATAATCTTGCATTTTTTAAAGGTGAAATCATGGAGGACTATTTCATTGAGTTCAATGGTATGGACAGTCTTATGACATATACAACCGATGAAAATGTAATGATAGAGAAAGACATGAAAAAATTGGAATTGGCAGGAAATAGATTATATTTATCTCCTGAGGTTTTCAAGGGTGATGCCTTGATAATGGATACATTTATTAATAGAACTGTAAGTCTGTGTAATACAAAGAACAACAGAAAGGTAGTTGTAGAGTTCAATGATTTCAAATATCTTGGCTTATGGACAAAGTATATGAGAGGGAATTATATCTGCATAGAGCCCTGGACATCTCTTCCGGATTGCAATTACCTTGGAAAAGAACTGAATGAAAAGAAAGATGTCAGATTTCTTGATGCCGGTGTAAATGAAAAATTGAAATATACAATTTCAATAATATAAGGAGCAAACTATGATTATAGATAACCTGGGGAAAATCGAAAAGTACAAGGGTCTTTCCAAACTTATGGATAAAGCACTGGATTACATCTCAATGGGATTGAATCCTGATATGGAAAACGGCAAAAGTGAGTTGGATGGAAGGGAAATTTATTCTGTATGTGCTGAATATGAAACAAAAACACTTACTGAGGGGAAAAATGAAGCCCACAGGAAGTACATCGACATTCAGATTTTGCTCAAAGGCCGTGAATTGATATATTCTTCGCACGTTGAAGATTTATCTGTGATTACTGCATATGATGAGGAAAAGGATGTATTGTTCCTTGAAAAATCCACCGAAACTGCCATTGAAATGAAAGAAGGAATGTTTTGTGTTTTCTTTCCCTGGGATGCACATATGCCTGGTATATCAATTGGTGATAAACCCGAAAAAATTAAGAAGGTAGTTTTTAAAATACATGTTTGAAGCGATTTGTGAAAGGGTTACAAAAGAATCCAGGTTTGTTTTTTTTACAGGAGCAGGCATTTCCACTGACAGTGGTATCAAGGATTTTCGCTCAGGGTCAGGATTGTATTCTGAAGGTTACTATTCAGGTTACGCACCGGAAGAAATACTTGGAATTGATTTCCTGCAGGAAAAGCCTGAGATATTCTTTAAATTTTACAAAGACAAAATCCTTAATGAAGGAGCTTTGCCTAATAAAGGACACAAAGCCATAGCCTGCATAGAATCACTGATAGCGAATACACATGTTGTAACCCAGAATATAGACGGTCTTCATTCAAAGGCGGGATCGGTAAATGTCATTGAGCTGCATGGTTCAATTTTGAATAATTATTGCATGGCCTGCAAAAGGAGGTTTGATTTTAGCTACATTCCGGACTTCACAGGAGAAGTGCCAATCTGTGATGTCTGCGGAGGCATTGTTAGACCTGATGTAGTACTGTATGGTGAGAATCTGGATGATGTTTCAATTAAGGGTGCTGTAACCGCAATTGAGAATACGGATTTTCTTTTTGCAATTGGAAGCAGTCTGACAGTGTACCCTGCATCGGGTTTATTGAAATATTACAGAGGAAACTTTTTTTATATAATAAATATTGGACAAACACCCTATGATGGGAGAGCAGACAGAGTGATGGAAGTCAACAGCAGTATTGCACTGGGGATTCTTGAACAGGAGCTATGCAATGTATTCGGATGAACTTTCAAAGGAAATACGTTTTTTAAAAGGTGTCGGCCCAGCCAGGGCTGAAGCTTTCGGGCGGTTGGGCGTTGAAACCATCAATGACTTGATTGAATATTTCCCAAGGGCATACGAAGACCGGTCATATATCAAAAAGATCAATGAAACCTTTGAAGGGGAAAGTGTTACAGTCAGAGTATCCATCGAAACAGTGGAATTCAGAAGAATCAGGAAGAATCTCAGCATTTTGAAAATGACTGCCAGGGATGAAAGTGGATATATAAGTATTGTTTTCTTCAATCAGGATTATCTTAGGTCAACTTTCAAATCCGGAAATGAATTCTGTTTTTTTGGGAAGGTATATAAAAAGATTATACCTGAAATGACAAACCCGGCATTTTCAAGGAATTATTCTGATTTTGCTGTAATTGAGCCTGTTTATCGAAAGAATAAATTTCTTTCCCAGAATCTGTTGAGAAAATCAATTAAAGCAGCTCTGCAATCAGCAGGTGGTGAACTGGAAGATTTCTTTTCGGAAGATATCATAAGGCAAAACAATCTGATGGGTTACATGCAGGCAGTATCAAATATCCATTTCCCGGAATCAAATGAAAATTTCATAGAAGCAAGAAGACGACTTGTCTTTCAGGAGTTTTTTCTTTTGCAGGCTGCTTTATTGATGATCAGATTTAAAGTGGATGAAAAGGCTCCGGTCAAGGACTCTATTACGGATTATTCAAAAGGTGACAAATATATCAATAATCTTGGGTTTGAACTTACCGGAGCCCAGAAAAGGGTCATAGGTGAAATACGAAAAGATTTTGCTTCGGGAAAACCTATGAACAGATTGGTGCAGGGAGATGTGGGATCTGGAAAAACAGCAGTTGCTGCAACGGTAATAGCAGACATATGCAACAATAAACTTCAGGCAGCCTTCATGGCTCCAACTGAAATTCTTGCTGCACAGCATTATGAAAACCTAAAGAATGTAATGGACATGCTAGGTATTAAGACAATCCTGCTTACCGGTGGTGTAAAAGGCAGTAAACGTAATCAAATACTTGATGAAATATCTGCAGGTGAAGCAGGTCTTGTAATAGGAACTCATGCGCTTATACAGAAAGATGTTGAATTTGCTTCATTGGGCCTTGTTATAACTGATGAGCAGCACCGTTTTGGAGTTGAGCAACGGACTCTTCTGGGAAATAAGGGAAATGCTCCCCATTCACTGGTCCTGACTGCTACACCTATTCCAAGGACACTTGCTCTTATTCTTTACGGAGACCTTGATGTTTCTTTGATTGATGAAATGCCTCCCGGCAGAAAAAGAATTGAGACCTATTCGATAGATGAAGGTAAAAGAAAAAGAGTTCTTGATTTTGCTGAAAGAAGAATGAAAGAAGGTGGACAGGTTTATTATGTATGTCCCAGGATAGAAGAATCTGATGATGACGAAGGAATAGTATCTATTGATGAAATTTACAGTGAGCTAAGCAATCGATATACAAATTATCGGGTTGGTGTGATGCATGGTCGTTTGAAATCTTCTGAAAAGGGAAAAATTATGTCAGCATTTCACAATGGGGATATTGATCTACTGGTATCGACAACTGTAATAGAGGTTGGAGTTAATGTCCCCAATGCTACCCTTATGATAATAGAAAATGCCGAAAGATTCGGTCTTGCACAGCTTCATCAGCTGCGAGGGCGTGTCGGGAGGGGAAGTGACCAGTCTTTCTGTGTGCTCATAAACAGAAGCTCTAATCCAATTGCTATACAAAGAATGAAAATAATGGAAAAGACAACCGATGGTTTTGTAATTTCAGAAGAGGACTTAAAATTGAGGGGGCCCGGTGAGTTCTTCGGAACAAGGCAGCATGGACTGCCTGATTTTAAAATCGCGAATATCTATACTGATATGCATATTTTAAAAGAGGCACAAAAAGCTGCACTGGAATTGCTAGGTGATAAAAAGAATTTGCATAAGCCTGTAAATAAAAATATAATTAACAAAATTGAAGAAAAACTAAACGAATTCGGAGCACTGTAGGAGACACTATGAACATAATTGAAAAAGAATTATTCAGGACCGGAGCACTGAAAATAAGCGGAACAGAAACTCCGTTTTGGTATACTTCCGGTACGTTCGGACCATTTTACATCAATACCCATTATCTTTTCGGTGGAGAAAAAATGGCGGTTGAGGCCCTTGAATACATAGATTTCAACAAGAAAGACAAATATGACTTTCCGGCTATGATGACCAGGTTTTTACTTGAGTTTTATAATAGCAATGAGAATTACAGAGGGGTCGTTGATTTTCTGGTTAAAAAAATCGCAGAGAATATTGATGTTGAAGAAATAGATTATATTTCCGGTGGGGAGCGAAGAGACTGGTTTTTCTCTTATATAATTGCATATTTACTTCAGAAAAAGCATCTTACAATATACAAGAACATGGTGATGATTGTTTCGCATAATGGAAACTCCGAAAGACTGATTGAAACACAGGGGGGCAAAGCTCTTCACATCTCAGATTTAATCACAGAAGGTTCAAGTTACTTCAATTTCTGGCTTCCTGCATTGAAAAAATCAGGCATACAGATGCCCTGGACACTGACTGTAGTGGACAGGCAGCAAGGAGGGGCAACACTGCTTGCTTCAGAGGGAATCAAGGTCATTACAGGAACTGTTTTCGGAAAGCATCTCTTCGAAGAAGCCCTTGAAAACAATCAGATTACAAAAAAGCAGTTTGACATGGTATGGGAGTATATGAAAGGTCCATCGGAATTCATGAGACACTTTGTAATGAAGAATCCGGAATTTTTGACAAAATCAATTGAAAAGGATGAGAAAACAAGGGAGAGGGCAGTCGCTTTTATAAAACGAAATGAAGGGACTGATGATAAATGAATTATGCATTGAAAAACTGCAGGATTTACAATGGCGAAGAATTTCTTGAAGGCTTCAAAGATATAAAGATTGAAAATGGCAAAATTATTGAAATAGGTGATAAAATTTTCTGCAGTGAAGAAATAGATTGCCAGGGGAAGATTGCAGTACCCGGCTATGTAGATATTCATACCCATGGTATAGCAGGTTTTGACAACTCAAATTTAAGTGAAGAAGAATATTTTAAAATGACAGAAGCTTATCATTCAAGGGGAACAACCAGCTTTATACCTACTTTTCCCACAATTGACAGTAAAACAGCTTCTGATACATTTGCAGTTTATCTAAGGCACAGTGATGAAATACCTTGCATACACTTGGAAGGACCTTTTATAAATGAAGAAAAAAAAGGTGCCCAGAATCCTGAATTCATATTGAGGCCGGATAAAGCAGAGTATGCGAATTTTATCAGTGAATATGGTGATCTTGTGGGCCGGGTGACTCTCAGCCCTGAAAGGGATGAGAACTTTGAACTGACGAAATATCTTGTTTCCAAAGGAATAGTGGTTTCTTTCGGTCATACAAGCTGCAGTTATGATATAGCCATGGAGTTCTTTGAAATAACAGATTCAATTGCAACCCACATGTTCAATGCCATGCCGCCTGTACATCATAGGGAACCTGGAATAACTGTGGCAGCCCTGATGAATGAAAACACCGCATGTGAAATTATTCCTGATATGATTCATCTTCATCCTGAAATAGTAAGACTAATATTCAGACTGAAGGGGGCATCCAAAACAATTTGTATTTCTGATTCAATAGCGGCCACCTGTCTTGATGAGGGGAATTATATTTTTTCGGGATTGGATATTAAAGTTATGAATGGAAGCGCAAGACTAAGGAGCGGTAATCTTGCCGGCAGCATAATTACAATGGCAGAAGGTGTCAGAAATTTGGTGAAAATCGGGATTAAACCGGAGGATGCATTGATGAGTGCTACTTCAGCTCCTGCAAAAGCAATGAGCATTGATGATCGAACCGGATATATAAAGACAGGAAGAATGGCAGACATACTGCTTCTGGATGAATATTTCACAGTTAGAGATGTCTTTAAAAATGGAATCAAAGTCACCTGATCCTGAAAGCCAGGTACTTTTCTATTGTTCTCTCCAAAATTTCCAGTGATTTTTCGATGATGCTTTGACAGCCTGATTCCTCGGTTCTGTACATAGCCTTGAGAGGGAGACAAATGCTGGACTGCAGTTCTAACTCAAAATCCATAAGAAAGCTATGAACAACAGGTTTCATAATTTCAGATTTATGAGCACAATTCTCAACGAACATATAGCCAATTATCATAAGGGCTCCTGTTACAGCACCGCATTTTTCTTCAATGCACATGCCGCCACCGAATGCAGATGACATTCTTATGGATTCAGGGGTCATACCAAGTCCATAAGCATCGTTTGATACAACTAAAATGGATTCTGAGCAATTCAAATCCATATCCCTATATTTACCACT
>JAFGIJ010000093.1 GCA_016929655.1 Clostridia bacterium | reverse complement strand
GCAGCTATTGTGCCTTTTCTGTATAATGCAGCCAAGGCCAGGTCAATGGTTATTGAAAAGCCTGTAGCAGGCAGTTTCTTGTTGAAACTGCTGCATAGGTTGTCATATCTTCCACCGCCAAGAATTGGAAATCCCATCCCATAAGTAAGGCCACGGAAAATAATGCCTGTATAATAGTCAATTCTCTTTACCATCCCAAGGTCAACAGATATATATTCGGATACACCGAAATCATCAATTATTGCAAGTATTTCCATCAGGTCATCTATAGCCTTTACAAGCCTTTCATCTGAAATTCTGTTTCGAACTCCTTCGAGCATCTCAGCTTTTCCATAAAGATTTGGAAGGTCAAGTAAAAGCGTTTTAATTTTGGGATCAACCGGTTTTCCCATGAGCAATTCTTCAACTCCAAAGAAATCCTTCGAATCGATCATTTTTGCCAAAAGCTCCAGCTCACTTCCCTTGAGGTCGGATAACTCCATCAGCCTTTCAGAAAAATCAACCTGACCCAGTTCAATGATAAATTCATCGATTCCGGCTGTTTTCATTGCTTTGGCAGCCATATTGATAACAAGGGCATCATAAAATGGATCTGCACTTCCTATAATTTCAACACCGCTTTCGGTGAATTCCCTTTGCTTTCCACCGCCTTTGATATCTGATCGGAAACATCTGCCGCAATAAAACAATTTGGCAGGAAACTTTCCATCGGTGATTTTAGTTGCTGCTGCCCTGGCGGCTGGAATCGTCATGTCGGGTCGCATTGTAAGAATGCGACCTTTTTCGTCGACCATCTTGTACATGGATTTCAAAGCGGATTCACTTCCGGCTGAATCAAATACATCATAGTATTCAACTATGGGTGTTTCAATCTCTGAGAAACCATTCCTTAGATACATGTCCCTGAGCCTGCCTTCAGTTCTCTTCTTTATGAAGCAATTACCACCTAGAACATCCTGCATTCCATCCGGGCTGTATAAATTCCACTTGTTCATTCAAACCTCTTTCGCACTTCATCACATTAAAGCAGTGAATCGTTAAAGTAAAACTATGATACCAACTGACTCCCTGCATGTCAACCTTATAATTAGACTTTTTTTTGATTCTATTATATTTCAGGCAAACACCCTTTGGATATTTGCCCGAAAAACTGTTAAACCCCAGAAGGTATACTTCATGAAATTATATTGATGTGATGCTGTAAGTGCCTGATTCCAGTACAAAACATGCTTTATTGCCAATGCAAGTGCCATTAAGCAAATTATTGCTCTCAGTAAGTTTTTCAATGTACTCCTCAGGTACAAATAAGGTTGCAGTTGTACCGGCGGGAATTTCAAGGTCAATTGTTATCATCCCATCCCTGTTGGTCCACTTGCATACTATCAATCCGTACATTGATTCGTGGGTTGCTGCTGCATATTCAAGTCCACAATCCACTGCTGGTCTGAAGTTAATATGCCTGAACCCGGGACTGCCCTCATCGGGAGATATTCCACCTACATATTTATACATGAAGGCACTGAGGTCAGAGAACATATGATGATTGTGTGAACCTCCACCGTTCCAGCATTCCCAGAGTGTTGTGGCTCCCAGGTCTATCCATCTCTTGGGGCTTGGGAATGTTCTTTGGGCAAGCATTCTGAATCCAATGCTTCCGTTTCCTGTGTCACCAAGTGTATGCATCACATATTTGTTGCCAAGTATTCCAAAATCCAGATGCCAGTCAAGTTCTTCAATCTGCTTTATCAAAAGCTCAAGAAGAGGGACTTTTTCATCTTCCTCGGCAAGCCCCTGGAATATCATGCATGCCGTTGATGTCTGACAGTCCCCGGCAACCTTCATATTGTTTTTATCGAAAAATTTCTCCCTGAAGGCTTTTTTGATATTTGATGCCAGGTCGTTGTATTTCATTTTGTCATCCTGATGTCCCAAAATATCTGCAATCCTTGAAATGATATCAGCAGTATTATAGAAATACGCTGTATCAGTAAGCTCAGTCGGTGCTTTGAATGATGACATATTGACAGAAATTGCTTTTCCCTCAAAAGGAGGACACCAGTCACCTATACCATAATTCACTATATAGCCGTCAGCCATTGTAAGCATGAAGTCGCAGTGCTTTTTAATAATGTCATAGTTTCTTTTCAGTATATTGCTGTCTCCGCAGTAAAGATATGTGTACCATGGGATAAGTGTCAGTGCACTGGACCAGTCAGGTCCATTGCCCCATCCATATCCCCAGCCTGTTGAAGGAACAACACACGGAACACAGCCGTTAGGTTTCTGGGAATCACGAAAATCATCCATCCATTTATAATAGGCCGCCATGGGATCAAAGTTTATGAGGGTTTGTTCCGATGAAATTGACGCATCACCGGTCCATCCGTTCTTTTCCCTGTGTGGACAGTCAGTGGGGATGCTGTGATAATTGGATATTGTAGACCACCAGCATAGCCTCTGAACCGTATTAAGCAATTCATCAGAGCATAAAAAGCTGCCGCGTTTTTTAAAATCCGTATTCATTATGACAGCTGTGACAGAATCCATATCCGGTTCATAGTCCAGCCCCTCAAGTTCTATATACTGGAAGCCATGATAAACAAAAACCGGATTCCAGACTTCAGTTTCATCACTCTTTTTAATATATTTATCGGTCTGGAATTCCCCGCTTTTTATAAACCCACCGATGGCACGCTGATTGATGGAAACACCATCTTCTTCCAATATATCAGTGTAACGAATCGTAACCTCGGTTCCCTTTTTCCCATCGACCTTGATTCTTGCTATTCCTGAGGCATTCTGCCCTGTGTCAAATATCCACGTGCCCTTTGGACTTTTCCATTTTCGTACCGGTTTGAATTCCATGGTTTTTCTTATGGGCTGCATTTCGAAGGATTTCAGCAAACCTCCCGGGGGTCTTGTAATATATACTCCACTCCAGTCACTGTCGTTGAAATCAATATCATCCCAACCCGGAATCTCAAGCCGCGCATCATAGAATTCACCATTGCGAATCCCATTATATGTAATGGGGCCTTTTGAGGACTTCCATGATAAATCTGTGGCAATGACAATTGTTTGGCCTCCTGGCAATTCAATATTTAGTTCAGCAATCATTTTAGGAGAAGACCTCCATGTTGCCTGTCTTGTATTCCATGGATCCTCGGCAAAGCAGTTGTACCAACCATTCCCGAGGACGGCTGCAAGTACGTTTTCACCTTTTCCAAGTAAATCGGTAACGTCATATGTCATGTACAGAGCGGTACTGTCATATCTTGTAAAAGCAGTTGACAGCTCATCATCTCCGCACTTTTCTCCATTGACAAAAGCCCTGCAGTAACCAAGCCCACAGATATATAGAACGGCTCTTACTGGTTTGGAGGTCAGGATAAATTTCTTTCGGAAATAAGGTGCTTCCATCGCAATGTCGGGTTTTCGTATAAAATCAGCAGTAATCCAGTTTCCTGCCCATGCTTCGTCCAATTTCCCTGTTTCAAAGAAAGAAACTTCTGACACAGCCTCGTTTCCATTAATATCCTTGATCTCGACGGCCCAGTTATATCTGGTTCTAGGTCTGAGCGCAGGTCCTTCATAATTTATGTGAAGGCTTTTTGAAGATTCATTCCATCCTGTATCCCAGATGGTTACCTTTTCCTCACGCACCTTTATTCTGTATGATTTTTGAATGCAGCCCCGCATATTTGATTTGTATTTCCACGAAAACCGAGGGGCTGAATCCAACCCGTTGTGGTGGTTTGAATAGTTTACTGTAAGTCCGTATATTTCTAATTTGTTGTTCATGGTAACCCCCATATTGGAAATTTAATACATTATACAGCACACTTGGGACCAGTGCCATAAAATCAACGGCTTTTAGATAAATCCACCAATGAAATCAGTCATATCTGCCGAAATTTTGTATGGCTGCCATAACAGTCCGCATGCTTGTGAGAAGTGAACCATTGTTAATTGAACCGGCAGTCATTACATTCAGACCTCTGGTACTTTTTACTGCTTCGCAGTCTCGCTTAACTTCTGCAATTATCTGCTCCTCATTGTTTCTCATGAAAGTAAATGGTGCCAACTGCCCGTCAATCCTTGTTTTTGGCATATGCCTTCTTATCTCATCAACTGTTACTGTAGGACCAAAGTTACAACCTGTTAGATTGAAATCTGCAAGCTGCGGCAGAAGATGTGCCATAGCTGAGTCAGAGTGCTGATATCTCTTGTTCCTTTCATATATAGGACTTCGATCTGAGTATTCAAAGACTTTCTTCAGGACAGGGTAACCGAACAGTGCATACATTTCCGGGGTCAGAAGATTGCAGTCATCATCATAGAATCTGAATCCATGGGGGGAAGTTTCAGCTGTGAAACCTGTTTCCTCATCCATGACCTTCATAATTTCGATAATTACATCAGCTATAACTGCACTGAATCTTGAAGCAAGTCCAGGTTCGTCAAGTATCAGAAAAATTAGATTTTCGACACCGAAAATAGATGTGGCCAAGGTTACCGGACCTCTTACACTCCTTACCTGATTTGGCCGGGTTCCGTACTTTTCAAATATGCGTAGCTTTTCATAATACCAGTTTTCGGGCAGAATAAATTCGTGTATGTTTGTTTTCTCAACCCTGTCAAGCAATTTATCAAGTTCTGCAGGAGTTTTTACTGAGCCTTCAAGCCAAATGGATATATCATTGGCCACATATCTACCTTCAAAAATTTCGCCTATTTTTTTGATTTCGGGAAATATTTCATCATCTGTCGGGTAATATTCATTTAAAAGTCTGCGACCAACAATTTTTTCAGCTTTGTCATTATATCGCTTGTTCAGGCTCATGCGCCTTTCCCTGTCCATCGGAAGCCAGGGTTTTCCCGGTTCATCAAGCTCGGCAAAGACACATTCATCTGACATTCTTATGGCAAGTGCCGCCTGATGAGCATCTTTTGAAAAACAGTTGTCCTTATGAGCCGTTTCATCATCACACCAAAATTTTTCAATATCGAGACTTAGCATAAACCCCTCCCGAAAGTATCTTACCACACTTTTATGCATTTCACTTTTTGCATTTCACCTCTCGCATGAAATGCAAAACCACAGTTTGAGTAATTGATATATCAGGGTAAAAACTATATAGTATAAAATAATCATTAAGCAGGGAGATTAATTTATGGATAACTCAATTAGGAAGACTTTCACTTTTACAAGCAGCTCATTGGATGAGTTTGAAAACAAGGTAATAAAAGCAAAATCCTTAGGAGCAACGCACATCACTATTTCACAAATAGAAAAAAGCAGATGGCAGTGGGAAAGGGATCTATCTGATCCATATCCCAACTGGGGTATGCTTGTAACATCCTTGTTTAAAATAATAGTTCCTGATGAACTAAGGGATTGGCTGCCTGCCGAATATGCATCAAGGAACCTCGAGCTGATTAAAAAAAGAAGCCGGATTCTTGAAAAATATGGTCTCAAAGGTTCTTTCCATATGAAGGAACCGGCTTATCTTCCCGAGGAGGTTTATGCGGAGCATCCCGAATGGCGTGGGCCAAGATGCGACCACCCGAGAAGGGCCAAAAACCACTATTTCAGCCCCTGTGTTGACCGCGATGACATTCTTGAAATGTATGAAAAAGCCATGTACAAACTATGCAGTGAGGTCAATATAGAGTACTTCCACATATTCACCAATGACAGTGGTGGAGGTCTTTGCTGGAGCAATGGTCTTTATACCGGTAAAAATGGTCCGGATTGGTGTCGTAATATACCCATGAGCAAGAGGATAACTAAATTTCTTGACACCTTGAAAAAGGGAACAAATCGGGCAGGAGTTGATGCATGGATTGAGATAAATTCCAATATCGGGATTAAAGAACCCGAATATGAGATGGATGCAATGTGGCCCTTCCTTCCTGATTTTCAGGCAGTCAATAAAAAATCAAACAGCGGAAAACCCCTGGCTGCAGAAGTTTTCATGAACTGGGAATATACAATTCAGCCCGTTAAAAATATTGCACGACCCTTTGAGTTCCTTGAGCAGTATGAAAATGCATATCACTCCAATCTTCCGGCTGAGTTAATAACAGTAGATGATACAGATTTTGATGTCTACTACAGACTTCTTGAGAAATTCAATGCCAACCCTACAAAGGGCCTTGCTGCAAGAACCTGCTTGATCAGGGAAACGGCAGTAGAAATAGTCGGGATCGAGGAAGCTGATAAACTTGTTGACATTTGGTCTAAGACAGAAAAAGCCATATTCCATTTCATAGACACGGGACTTGAGGGTCTTGTGTCATGCGCAGTTAATCAAAGATGGCTTAACAGACCTTTTGTTTTATTTCCTGATGAACTCTCATTTGAAGACAAGGATTACTACCGCAGATTCCAGTTCCAGGCCAATGACGAAGCTCATGCAAACGATCTCCTGGACATTCAGAACAGTTCCTTTATACGAGGTTATTCCGGTGTATTTTTAGCCTCCATGGCCTTGAAGAAAACCATATCTCTTCTTGAAGAAGCTTCAGCATCCGCTAAAACGATTGAAGGTCTTGAAGTTTACAGTGACAGGCTTTCCCTTCTTTCATGCTTCATGAAAAACTCACTCAATGCAATCAGGTTCCAGCATATTGTCGACAACGCTGATTATGAAAGAGAAGTTGAAATCAGTCCTGAGTGGCCCCTTGCTGCTGAGCCTGACCTTTTGAAATTCGAGGAAATTACCAGGGCTGAAATTGATAATACAAATAAAATAATCAATCTTATAAAAAACCGCGAATCTGAAATGATGCTCCTCGCACCAACCCACCAGCTTGAAGACATCTTCCTGTTGAGTCCGGAGATTTGTGACCAGCTCAGGCATAAAACCAAGATTATGATAGATCATCTCCTTGATGGCAAACGACTTTTCATAACAAATAACAAATAACTTGCGCTAAACCCCGGAAGCTTTCCGGGGTTTTCTTCCTAATAATTACACCAGACGTAAATATTTTACCCAGACGTAAATATTTTACCCAGACGTAAATATTAGGAATATTACTCTATCAGGTTGAGTTATCTGTGATATAATATTTTTCATGGAAGGTACGAAGATGACGGATATGAATCCACAGGAAAAAGATTGGTACAGACTTGATAATTCGGCCAAGATTTATCCCGCAATTGTAAATGACAGACAAACAACATTGTTCAGGGTTGCTTTTACCCTCAAAGATGACATTGACCCTGATATTCTTCAGGTGGCACTTGAAACAGTTAATCCCAGATTTCCGTACTTCAATGTGAGTCTCAGACGGGGCTTTTTCTGGAATTATCTTGAAAGAAACAACAATCTTCCTTCCGTTCACTGTGATACTCCATCACCATGTGAAAATATCAATACTATTTATAACAATGGGTTTTTGTATAAAGTACTGTATTTCAAAAAAAGAATTGCTGTTGAGTTTTCTCATGTAATGTCTGATGGATATGGTGTATTGGAGTATTCCAAAACACTTGTCCTGGAATATCTGAGACTTTCCGGACATGAAATCGAAAATGATGGTTCAATATTTGATATAAAACAACCTCCTGAAATGGGTGAGTTTCTTGATGACCACAAGAGATACACTCAAATCTATGGAAAGCCAACTGAAGAAGAAAAAGAAAGAAATCTTTTCGGAAATGTAAAGGCATATCTTGT
>JAFGIJ010000092.1 GCA_016929655.1 Clostridia bacterium | reverse complement strand
TTGACAAACCAATCCATCAAATAAGGTCTGGCAAATGTATAATCCTTGATCATTTGGACACCTTCGGCTTCAACTGCACTTAGAAACTCGTTTTTGCTGCATTTTACTGCAGAATCATTGAATTTTAGTCTGTAATACCAATAGGAAGGTTTGGATCCCTTAAGTAATTCAGGTGATGATATTGATTTTAGTCCTTTGATTTTTTCATTTAAAATACTCACAAAATTCCTTCTTCTCTCAACCAAGCCCTTGAGCTTTTTAACCTGCTCTATTCCAATCGCAGCAGAAAAATCACTTAGATTAAAATTCAGTGATGCAACACAGTTAGTTGATCCGGCCTCAAGCCCAAAAGGCTTACCCCTATCCGCCTGCCGCCTGATTTTCCAGTAGGTTAGTTCATTTTTAGTGAAAACCATTCCTCCCTGACCACCTGTATTGAAATGTTTTCCGAACATTGTTGAGAATGCAGCTACATCGCCGAATGTACCCACATAATGGCCGTTGAGCTCGCAGCCATGTGACTGTGCACAGTCTTCAAGCACCTTCAGGTTATATTTATCTGCCAATTGCATGATTTGAGGCATCGGCGCTGCTTCTCCCATAATGTGCGAAACAATAATAGCCCTGGTATATTCAGTTATTTTTTCTTCAATCATTGCAGCATTTGTGTTGTATTCTCCCGGAGCCGAATCTGCAATCACTGGGATACAATTATTCATAAGAATTGGCATAATGCCACCCGGATCCGTGATAGGACTGACAATAACTTCTGAAAAAGGTTCAAGTTCCAAAGCTCTCAAAGCTACAAAAACAGCGGTTGTTCCGGAGTTGACCCCATCAGCATATCCCCCGCCCATGAATTCAGCAAAGTCCCTGCAAAGCTGCTCTTCTTCCGCTCCGTTATAGCCGGGAGCTTGTCCGCTCTCAATTGCATTGTCAAACATAGCCATTACCGCATCCCGTTCTTCTATTCCAATGTTGTATCTATTTTTTAGGGCACCCTTGATTACGGGTAAGCCGCCGTTGATGGCCAGTTGGCCAAGTTTGGAATTCATAAAAAACCTCCGGTTGTATTTGTTAACATTATACTACACCAGAGGTTTGTTCATTTATGTATAAAATTTCCGATTATCTGAACGGATATTACAATATCAATTTATTTTCAGTATACTGTCGCCCTCTTCAAGGCCGTCTGTGACTTCATAGAAATAATCATCGGTCATTCCTATTTCAATGAATCTTTTTACAATTTCGTTTCCTTCAACAACATATGTATATGGTGTACCGGCGAGCCCGTAGACTGCACTGACAGGAATGACCACAACGTCATCAGCCTGCTCAATGATATTCCTTATGGTAACTTTTTTGTTGAATGCAATACCCTCAGGTAATTCATTGAATACGAAATTTATATGTGTATATTCTGTATCATAGAATATCTCTGTATAATAAAGTGAGGTATCCCGAAGCAACTTCGAGGCATATTCATTTCCATCATAAAGCACAGTTACTTCTGCTCCAGGGTCCAGTGCAATCATTGACAATTGTGCTTCATTAGGTTCAGCAGAAGATTTAATGAGAATTTCTGCAATACCTTCTTCCAGTTTTGCTACAGTAAACACATCACCGAATGCGCTTGCACCCACCGAAAAGAATATATCAACTATTTTGCCGTCGCCGGGTGAATATACATAATGCTTGGCGAGGTTTTCCTGCAAATCCGCCATATGGTTATTGGCAGCTTCCAATGCCAGCTTGGAAAATTCAAGTGTGTATCTGTCTGCATTACCCCGCTCATATTCAGCTAGATTCTGCTCGTATGAAAGCCTGGCTTTCTCAAGACTTATTTCCTGAACACGTATCTGATCATTGATCTTGCTTGTGTCTAGTTCCAAAACCAAGTCCCCTGCCTTGACATCCTCTCCCTTGCTGAAGTAAATTTTCTTGACTATCCCTGAAATTTCCAACTCTGCGGTAAGAAGTTTTGATGGTTCCGGTACAAAGGTTGCATCAACATCATAGAATGCAATGAGGTCTCCTCTTCTGATTTGTACCAAAGGAAGTACAACTTCTTCTGATTCCCTCAGTTCAGGAGCTATGATTTTCTTTTCAGTCGGCAGAAAATATGAACATGCCGAAAATGCAAAGACAAGTATTAATGAAGTTATGACCAGTATGGTTTTTCTTAACATAATTCGTCCGCTGTTTCCTTCCTATCTGCCCGGGTTGGTGAGAACATCTTCGCCCTCTTCAAGCCCGAATAAAACTTCTGTGAACCCGGCATGGGTCAATCCCGTCTTTATATCCCTCTCACTGAGCAGATTTCCATCATAGACATAAACATAGGTTCTTCCGGCTTCACTTATAATGCTGTTTTCCTGGATGACCAATGCACCTGTCCTCATATCCGTAAGTAATTGGAGATAAACCAAGGTTCCTGTTCGTTCGAAGGATTCATCCACTCGGTCCGGTTTCATTATTATTTCAGTTCCATTTATTTCAATTACTTCTGCCAATATTGCCTCATCGCTGTTCCTAACATCAATTTCTAGTGTATCTCCCAATGAAATCCCCTTGGAATCCTTGCTGTCATATTTGATAAGTATCTCTGATTCATCAGTTACTTCAAACAAAGGTGTTGTGGTTGAGATATAATCGCCAGGGTCAGCCGGCATTTTTGTTATCTTACCGCTTAGCTGAGCCCTGACTTCCAGGGCTTCCTGCTGCTCAAGCAATGTATTATATTTATATTCTTCATATTCAAAGTCCAGTTTTGAGGAAAGCATGTCAAATTCATTCTGACCTGTCGTTTCATATGTCAGCCTGGCTTTTTCATATCTCAGTTTTGCCTTTTCATATTTAATATTCTGGTCCCTGATTTCAATGTCAAGAACCCCACTGTCCAAAACAGCAACAACATCCCCCTCATTGACCATATCGAGGAGACCAACCGTATATTCCTTGAAATAACCTGTTATTTCTTCGGAATAATGCATTATTTTTTCTTTTGGTATGCTGTTACCAAAAAGAGTCTCATAAACCATGAAATCCTTTTTCTCTACCTTGTGTGTCTCTATGAAAGCTTCTTCTTTCACATAAGAGAAACCTGCGAATGGGTCTGAAGAAACCTGCTCACATCCAACCAAAATAAGTACGGCTACAGCAACCATTATTATTATTTTAGAATATTTTTTTCTCATTCCATGTCCTCGGGTTGTTTATATATAACAATCTTCTCTCCATCAAGGTCAACCTTAATCCTGCTGTTGTTCCCAACCCCGATGGTTTCCATATATTCTTCCGGTAGCTTCAGTCTGCCGTGTCTGTCGATGACAACGAGTTCTTCGTGTGTATCCGAGTCCTCGACTCCGCTCATTCTGTCAAGCTCCTCCAGTTCTTCGCTGTAACTTCTTTTTCTTATGAACTCAGAGGATGTCTTTCCATCACTTATTGCAACAACCCTGTCAACTCTTTTGGCAACTCCTCTGTCATGGGTAACGATAATTACAGTGACACCGGTTTCTTCATTTAATTTCCTGAGCGCTTTGAAAATCTGTGTTGCCGTTGAAGTATCCACTGCGCCTGTAGGTTCATCTGCCAGTATGATCTTTGGTTCGTTGGCCATTGCAATAGCTATTGCAACCCTCTGCTGCTCCCCGCCGGAAAGTTCCCTGAGCCTGTTGTTCATTCTGTCTTCAAGGCCTACAAGTCGCAGCAAATCCCCGGAACGCTTCCTGTAGTTGCCCCGTCCTGCGAGCACCATAGGAAGTTCAACATTCTGACGGGCTGAGAGATAAGGAATCAGATTCCTGGCATTGTTCTGCCATACAAAACCAACAGTATTTTTCTTGTAGTTGGTAACCTCACTCTGCTTGATTCTGAGCAAATCAACTCCATTTACAATCAACTTTCCTGCTGAGGGCCTGTCAAGTCCGCCGATCATATTCAGCAAAGTGGATTTACCGCTTCCACTGTTACCAATAAGAGCCATCATTTCACCGTATTTTATATCCAGATCAAGTCCTTGAAGTGCAACAACTTCCGTGTCCTTGGTTTTATATATTTTTACAAGATTCTCGCAGGTAATTACATTGGATGGATCGTATTCCAATTCCTCTTCAGGTGCATTACCAATATTTCTGATATCTTTTTCCTTATCAGGCAGTTTTCTAAGTTTCATCAACTACCTCCCCGTCTTCCAGTGAAATGACATGATCTGCAATTTCATTCATGCTTGGGTCATGGGTTGTCATTATTACAGTAATTCCTTCCTCACTGACCAATTGTTTGAATAATCTGACAACCTGCAATCCAAGATGTGTATCAAGTTCGGCTGTGGGTTCATCTGCAAATACTATTCTTGGCCTATGTACTATAGCCCTTGCAATGGCAACCCTCTGCTGCTCACCGCCTGACAGCTGATGTGGTTTATGATGCATCCTTTTTGACAGCCCTACAAGATTCAGGCTTTCCTTGATTGCATTTGACCAGTCAACATTCTTGTTTCCAGCAACCCTAAGTCCAAATTCTACATTCTCATATGCGTTCATAACAGATATCAATGCAACGGACTGGAATACAAATCCGATGTCGGTCCTTCGAAGGCTGTCTCTCTCGAAATCATGCATCTTGACAATATCACGGCCGTCAAAGAAAACTGAACCGGAAGAAGGCCTGTCAAGACCACCCATGATATTCATCAGGGTTGTTTTGCCGGAACCCGACCGTCCCTTTAGGATTGTCAGTTTCTCCCTTTCAATATTGATGCTGACATTTTTAAGAGCATGTATTGTCTGGCTGCCCTGTCTGAAATCCCTGCATATATTTTTTGTAGTATATATCGGCATGTATCCTCCGTTAATCTTCTCCAAGTTTTACAGCCTGGTCCATCTTTATCCTGGTGGTGAATCTGGCCAATGCCGCGATACCAATAACAAGCATGCTTGCTACCAAGGCATATATTCTAAAGTAATCCTGACGGTTATAAGCCATTACAAATGGGATTACCCTTTCGACACTGGTGTCCACAATCTGGAACAGTGGAACAAAAAGCTGGCTTGTAATTCCACCTATCAGAATACCCACGATTATTGCAACTGCAGAAATAAGAACCTGTTCCCACATTATTATCGATATAAGCTCACCCTTTTTCAAACCCATGGCCCTGAAAATACCAAACTGCAGAACCCTCTG
>JAFGIJ010000091.1 GCA_016929655.1 Clostridia bacterium | reverse complement strand
CTTGAAAATATTGTTGCATTTTTTGATGCAGTTCATGAATTTGGTGAATACTGAAATTGAGGAGACAAAATGAGCAAGCCGATTGCAATTCATCCACAGAATAAAAAGATTTTCGAATATAAGGGCAAACCTACAATATTGCTTTGTGCAACTGAGCATTATGGATCGGTAATGAATCGTCCCTTTGACTACGAAACCTATCTCAGGTACTGCAAAAAAACAGGTCAGAACTATACCAGATTGTTTCTTTTGTTCAGAGAACTTCAGACACCTGTTAATCCCTATTCAACCTGCAAACCGGAATCAACGGACTATATTTCACCATATGTAAGAAGCGGGCCCGGGAATTCAGCGGATGGTCTTTTGAAATATGACCTTGACAGGTGGAATCCTGAGTTCTTTGAACGTCTGCATGACTTCATGGCAATTGCTGACGAATGCAATGTTATTGTTGAAGTAACTCTTTTTTCAGATAATTATACCAACGAGCTTTTTGCTTTGATTCCATTCGGTAAAAATGCAAATATCAACGAAGTTGAGTGTGAGAGCTTTCACACCTTCATGACGATGAAAGATCCACTTGTCTTCAATTATCAACTGAATTATGTTAATAAAATAGTTCATGAACTCAACAGATATGACAATTTCTTTTTTGAAATATGCAATGAGCCTGTAAGTTTTGTCAGCGAGATTGCTTCATTGGATGAAATAAATCAATGGCAGCAATTTCTGATTGATAATATCAGGGAACTTGAAAGTCAAATGAAAAAGAGGCATCTGATAGCTGTCACCGAGTGCTGGGGATTCAATGGGTTGAAAAAACTTGAAGCACGCACAGACAAAACATTCAGACAATTGACTGCAGACATTGTCAATGTCCATCCTCTCGAAAATATTTTATACAACGGCAGAAGCTATGACATGGGCTTATTTATGTCAAAGCAGCTTTGCCTTGGGGAGTTGAAGGACTATTGTATTGATACATGGTCTGAGGGAAAGCCGCTGAACATTGATGAAGACAACATTGCCTCACGTTTCATGGATTATGAAGGATGGACAATACACAGAAAAAGAGCCTGGACAGCTTTGTTTTCGGGGGCACATTATGACTATATAGATTTTTCCATCGGGGTTCATTGTCCTGAAGGTACCCCTGAGTCACAAAAATTCCTTCACAAATGGTATAAGACAATAAGGGAGTATATGACAACTGTCGACATTGTTGAATGCGAACCCCTGGAAAATGTTATTACCAGTTGTCCAAAAGAGGTTCTGTGCAGTGTTTTTGGGAACCCCGGAAGGCAATATAACTTATATATAGCCGATAAAAGAGAACGCGATGACAAGTCATGCGGAGAAATGATTTCAGGAGAAATATCATTGAACATAGAAAAAGGAGAATATGATATAAAATATTTTTCGCCTGAACAAGGTATTGTAATTTCAGAGTATTCTGCCATGGGAAACCCGGCCAAACTATTATTCCCTGAATTCAGGCACGACCTGGTAATTCAACTGAACAGAGCATAAATAACGGCTGAAAACCCTTTAAACACGGTTAATCTTATCAAATCAAAGATTTAACCGTGTTTTTTTGATTATCCGGATAATGTTTTGTGGGAATATTTAAAAATAAGGAAAATGTACAGGAGGAGAATTTAATGGGAGCAGGAGCATTTTTACCGATAACAGTATTTGTAGCAGGACTATTGTCCTTCTTTGCACCCTGCATTGTACCGCTTCTTCCGGTTTATATAGGATATCTTTCAAAGGGAGCAGAGGGAAAGCCTGAGCAGGATAAATCGGAGAAAAAAGGTGCTTTTGCATTGATAAACAAAAGATTGATATTCCAGACCCTGGTATTTGTCATAGGATTGTCTACGGCATTTGTTTTACTTGGATTTGGTGCAGGGGCTCTTGGAAGACTGTTGAACAATAGAATTGTACTTTATGTCAGCGGAGCAATAGTAATAATACTTGGATTGCATCAGATTGGTTTGTTCAAGCTGGCTTTTCTTGAGAGAACAAAAAAAGTTGAGGTGGAAAAAAGCAGCAAAGGAGGTGTCTTAGGTGCCTATTTGCTAGGCCTTACATTCAGTCTGGGATGGACACCCTGCGTAGGACCTGTTCTGGCAACAGTACTTGGCCTTGCATCAGGTAACGGAAGCCCCTTATACGGTGGGTTTTTGATGATGCTTTACTCTGCAGGACTTGCTCTTCCCTTTATATTGATTTCATTATTTGCAGGATTCTTCCTTGCCAAGTTCAGGAAGCTTAACAAACATATGGATAAAATAAGGATTGCAGGCGGAATACTGATTGTAATAATGGGAATACTGCTTATGACAAACAGCTTGAATGCCATCAGTGGATGGTTTGTTTAGAAAACCTAAGGGATTATATATGGAGGATAAGTAAATGAAAAGAAATAAAATTTTTGGAATTTTATCAATGGTTGTAATAGTAGGTCTTATTGCTGCCGGCTGCAGTGTAGTGGAAGCACCTGTAGAAGAAGCAATGAGCTCCCTTGAGGAGGAGCAGGAGATTGTTGATCCGGAAAACCCTGAACCTCTTGCTGCTGAAAACAAAACAAGGAATCCTGAAGAAATATTCAGATTCGAAACAACAGCCCTGTATGGCGAAGGGGGATCGACAATTAATCCTACCGGAATGCTGTTGAATATAGGATGTGAAGACTGCCAGGATATATTCTATGCATCAAGGTCCCTCACTGTGGAAGAAGTAATCCAAAGGCTTAAGGATGATTTCGGCATTGAAGAAATGCTGGCTGATGAGAACTTTGTCCGTTTTGACCTTGATCTGGATTTGGTAAGGACCCTTGAAATAGAGCTGGATTTGATTGCAGCAAAAAAGCTTGAAAACGAAACGGAAATGGTTGATATAAGAATAATATCAATTGCACCGGAAGAATAAATATTGATGAATAGGAAACCTTCTAAGGCAATTTACATGCTCAAATCAAAGATTTCAATGATTCAGGCAAATCAATTTGTAATTGCCTTTGGGCATAATAAATTATGGTAAACAATAAAACCTGAACAGTTAGATGAAAACGGAGTGATAAAAATGAAAAGTAAAAAAATAATTGGCGTAATGGCATTGGCTCTTTCAGTATTATTTGTACTCAGTGCCTGCACTGTAGGAAATGTAGTAACAGAGGGAAACATCCCGAATGATAATACACCCAAGGAAGAGGAATCCACATTCAAGGGTGATGCATATAATTTCAGCCTGGTTGATACAAACGGAGAAACATATTCACTTGAAGATTTTTCCGGTAAAAAGGTATATGTTAAATTCTGGGCCACATGGTGTCCATCATGTCTGGAAGGTCTTGAAGAATTAGGTCAGCTTCCTGCATTGGCAGGAGAAGACATTGTCGTGCTTTCAGTTGTGGCACCGGGATACAGTGGAGAAAAGTCCTCAACCAAGTTCATAGAATGGTATGAAGGTCAGGAACTTACATTCACAACTTTGCTTGACGAAGGCGGTAATACTTTCTATGAATATGGCATCAGAGCAGTTCCGAGTTCATTCTTCATTGACACAAATGGAAATCTTGTGGAAACAAGGCTTGGTCATGTTGGAAACGAAGAAATACTCCGGATATTTGATGGGATATCGTAATTTCCCATAATGAAAGAAGGGATTGGAATGAAAAGAACAAGAAAAATATTTACAGGATCGGCATTGTTGCTTGGTATGGTTATGATACTTTCTGCCTGTGGAAATGCAGTTGTTGATAACACCATTGGAGAAGTGGCTGCATCACCTGAACCAACGACAATAGGGAGCGAAAAACCAAAAACAATAATTCCAGGATCCGATCTGCCTTATAATCCCAATCTGGATATAGAGTTTGATGAAACAAAACTAAGAACAATTTATCTGGCAGGAGGTTGTTTCTGGGGACTTGAGGCATACATGGCAAGGGTGCCCGGAGTTGCTGATTCCGTCTCGGGATATGCAAACGGAACCACTGAGAACCCAAGTTATGAAGATGTGGTTCACAATGGAACAGGTCATGCAGAAACCGTGGAAGTAAAATATGACCCTGATATGATAACTATAGACGAAATTCTCAACTACTTTTTCAGGGTAATAGATCCTACCAGCTATAACCAGCAGGGACCGGACATCGGCAGCCAGTACAGGACAGGTATCTATTATACAGATGAAGAAGACCTGGCGTTAATTGAAAAAGCTGTGGCGCTTGAACAGAAAGAACATTTTGATAAAATCACAACAGAAGTTCTGCCATTGGTGCATTTTTTCAAGGCTGAGGAGTACCACCAGGATTATCTTGAAAAGACACCCAATGGTTACTGTCACATCAACTTGAACAGTCTTTATGATGAAGACTATGTAATAGTTGATCCGGATAAGTATTCAGTACCCAGTGATGAAGAACTGGAGGCAATGCTTGACTTCTGGCAGTATCAGGTTACGCAGATGGGCTCAACTGAGTTTGCCTTCAAAAATGAGTTTTATGACAACCATGAACCGGGACTGTATGTAGATATAGCAACCGGAGAGCCATTGTTCAGTTCAAAGGACAAATATGATTCAGGATGCGGATGGCCAAGTTTTGTTAAACCGGTAGACATTGAATCAATAATTTTCCTACAGGATGAAAGCTTTGGAATGATCAGAACAGAGGTCAGGAGCAGAGTCGGAGATTCACACCTTGGGCATGTTTTTACAGATGGTCCTGAGGACAGAGGTGGATTAAGATACTGCATCAACAGTGCAGCCCTAAGATTCATTCATCTCGATGATATGGTTGAAGAGGGATACGGATTTTTCCTTCCTGTTGTACTTGATTGATAAAAAAGGGTAGAATTAGTGCATCAGAAGCAGGCAGGTAATGATGTATAAACTATTGATAGTGGACGATGAACCCCTCATTAGAAAGGGAATATCCAAACTTATAGACTATGAAGAATTAGCCGTCGGCAGCATATTTGAAGCAGCTGACGGCATTTCTGCGCTGAAAATAGTAAAACGGGAGAATCCTGATATAGTTCTTACAGACATAAATATGCCCGGGATGGATGGTCTTGAGTTTGCTAAAAAGGCCAGGGAATTCAATCCAGGGATAAAGATTGCAGTAATAACCGGATATGACTATTTTGATTATGCTGTTACTGCCTTGAAAACCGGCGTAGATGACTACGTTCTAAAGCCTGTATCCCGTGCGGATATAACAAACATAATCAAGAAATTGATAAATATTCTCAAAAAGGAAAGAGCAGATATTGAAGTCAGAAAAACCTACGAAAAGCTTGCAGATATCAGAACTTCTGAAGATGAGGGCACTGATTACAGGAAGGAAATAAAGACGGTCATGGACAAAAGGTTCAATGAACCAGATTTTTCCCTGAAGGCACTTGCAAAAAGTGTAGCACTGAGTCCCGGGTATCTAAGTTCCCTTTTCAAAGAAATATTCGGCATAACATTTCATGATTACCTTACAGCAGAACGACTTGAAAGAGCAAAGATACTCTTGCTTTCAACAGGCCTGAAGAATTATGAGGTTGCAGAACAGGTAGGATTTGAAGACCCAAATTATTTTTCAACTGCTTTCAAGAAGAGATTTGGAATGTCGCCGAGTAAGTATCGCTCAACAGCAGAGGGAAACAGATGAAAAGAAGAAGAGCAATGAGCATTAGAACTCAGATTATACTTTATTTTCTTATAACGACTGGTATTATCCTGATAGCTGCAGGCAGCCTTATGTATGTAAATTTTTCATCGATACTCGAAAAGGAAATTTTAAATTCAACACGGACAGGGATTGACTCAAGCGGAAAACAGCTGGAACTATACATTCAGAGGGTTAAGGACATTTCAGACCTTCTGGCTGGCAACTCAAATACATGCAGCTATTTTGAACATAATCACAACGAGCATGTTCCAGGACCGGATGATCAAAGCGATATTGAAAGCATGATAAATACAGCTGTTACCGGCAGCAGTGGTATTGAGACGATAATAATGGTGGGGCATGATGGAAAAGTTATTTCAAGCGACCCAACAATTGATATGGAATTATCCGAAGATATGATGCAGACACAATGGTACATGGATGCACTTGATAACAGTATGCCTGTTCTGACATCAGCCAGAATGCAGGAATTCTCCATGGACAAGGATGAGT
>JAFGIJ010000019.1 GCA_016929655.1 Clostridia bacterium | reverse complement strand
ACTGGTGGCTTTGCTGGACCTTGATGGCATTGACATCGGGTTATTTGAAAACAGGTCGCACCTGCAGCCATCTGAGATGTTTGGAAATGTAACAAAGAATGCAGGAATACTCAGGCAGAAACTGGATGATGCTGGAATTGTTGCTGCAGACATCTTTTTGCAGTGTGATAAGGACTTTGAACCCATGGCATCAAATCATCCTGATGCGAAGATTCGTCAAAAAGCCAGACGTTGGTTTTTGGATTCACTGGAGTTTTCGGTCATATGCGGAGCAGAGCACACAACAGGTTTGCCGGGTGTATATTTTGACCGGGAATCTGCTGATATGTCATATGGACGTGCATGTGAAGAGATGGCATGGAGAGTAGAAAAGGCAAAGGAACTGGGAATCACATTTTCAATAGAACCCCATATCGGCTCAATTGTGTCGGATCCCAGGTCAGCAGAAAAGTTGGTAAGAGATGTACCGGGGCTTACATTGACACTGGACTATACACATTTTAAAAAAATCGGAATGCCCGACAGTGATGTAGAGCCTTTGGTTAAGTATGCAACCCATTTCCATGTACGCGGTGCAGCAAAGGGATTCCTCCAGACATCTTTCAAGGACAACATGATTGATTATAAAAGGATACTGGATGTTATGAAGGATACCGGCTACAGCGGGTATCTTGGAATTGAATATATCTGGATTGACTGGGAAAATTGCAACAAGGTCGACAATGTGGCTGAGGTTATCCAATTCCGTGATTATTTTAAGGAAGAGATGAAAAAAGTTAAACGATAAACCATTGACAAATAGGCAATAAGCGGTTTAAAATCAACAAATAAGTTAAACGATAAACAAGGAGAAGTCATGGAATGTAAATTTGAATTTCTGGGGTTTTCGGCATTTTTAATCACTACAAAGAGTAACAAAAGAATATTGATAGATCCATATATCAATGATAATAAAGCCTGCAAGTACAGTGCCGGGGAATTGAGGGATATAGACTTGATCATTGTCAGCCACGGGGCCTTTGACCATATGAAGGATACGGCTGAAATTGCAATCAACAACAATTGCCCTGTCATATGCGGTGGAGAAGTAAAACCTTTGCTCATGGAGCAGGGTGTGCCTGAAAAGAATATAACAATAACTGTCTGGGGTCTTATGGTTGAGGAAGCAGGAATAAAGGTTCGGCCTGTGGAGAGCAGACATCGGTCATCTGTAAGACTTGCGGATGGAACAGCCCTTGATGGATTTGCACTGGGATTCATTATTTACACAGAGGATGGGCTTAGAATATACAATGCAAGTGACACAGCTTTGTTCAGCGACCTTAAACTCATCGGCGAATTACATCGTCCGCACATTGGACTCATCAATGTCACCATCGAGAATTGTTTTGACTTCCTACCGGAATTTCTGACAGGTGAAATGACACCATATGAAGCGGCGCTTGCCTGCCAGTGGCTCAATCTTGAATATGCCATCGCATGTCACTATACAGATAAGAACAACAAGGATGTCATTCAATTTGAAACACTTCTCAATAATATGAAAGGTGCCGATGGAAACCCCCTTGTCAAGCCCATAGTTATGAATCCAAATGAAACATTTACATTAAAAAGATAATGGGTTGTTAAATACTCAAATGTTAAAGCATCGATTGAGAAAACCAGGAAATGAGGTAAGTAGGAAATGAAAATCAGCAAAGAAACAATGGCAATTTTACCGGGGCTCAAACCATTGGAAGCTCCAAAAGAACTGAGTAAGAAGAAAATTGAAAAAATATTATATAACATGTGTGCAATAAGGGCATTTGACAGCAGGGTCAAGGAATTATGGATGGCCACTGAAATATATGGTCTGGCTCATTCATACGTCGGAGCCGAAGCCATTGGAGTAGGCGCTTGTGAAGCACTGGAGACAACTGACTATATATCAAGCACACACAGGGGCCATGGTCACACACTGGCAAAGGGAGCTCCCATAAAACAGATGATGGCTGAGCTATTTGGCAAGTACGAAGGTCTGAACCGGGGCAAGGGAGGCTCAATGCACATTGCTGATGTGGATATCGGAATGCTCGGTGCTACAGGAATTGTAGGAAGCGGCATGCCCATAGCTCTGGGAGCTGCACTTTCCAGCGATGTTCTGGGAAGAAAAACAGTTTCCATATGTTTCCATGGTGACGGCGGTACCAATCAAGGTGTCTGGCATGAATCACTGAATCTCGCAGCAGTATGGAATCTACCTGTTGTTTTTCTCATTGAAAACAACCAGTACGCAATTGCAACAAAACTGGGCAGGGTAGCAAGGGAAACTGAATTATATAAAAGAGCAGCCGGGTATGGCATTGAAGGAAAGGTTGTTGATGGTTTCAACGTCTTTGACGTATACAAGAATGTTAAGGAAGCTGTGGACAAGGCAAGGAATGGCGGGGGACCCACACTGATTGAAGCACGCTATATGAGGATACTGGGTCACTTTGTTGCAGATGACCAGCACTATCGCGACCAAAAGGAAGTTGAATGCTGCTGGGAAGCAGATCCAATAATCAGACTCAAGGACTATTTGGCTGAGAGCGGAAAACTTACGGTAAAAGAGATTGAGAAAATAGAAAATGCTGCAAAGCAGGAAGTGGAAGATGCAATAGAATATGCAAGGAATGAGTGTACGGAACCACCCGCGGACACCTTGTACGATGATATTTATGCCAATGGAGAAGTAATCATATAATTGAACTGACTTGGAGGAAATGATAATGAGTGTAATAAATGTAAGACAGGCACTGAACGATGCCATCAGAGAAGAGATGGAAAGAGACGAGTCTGTAATCATAATGGGCTGTGATGTAGCTTTGAGAGGTGGTCCGTTTGGTGTAACGCTGGGACTTCTTGATCAGTT
>JAFGIJ010000018.1 GCA_016929655.1 Clostridia bacterium | reverse complement strand
TACACAGCCTTTTTTGACGTTTGGACATGATACATTGACTTCTATCATATCTATATCTTCATCATCCAGTCTTTCTGCCATTTCAATATAATCTTCAACAATATTTCCTGCTATATTTACAATGATTTTCGTCCTGAACTGCCTTAAATATGGTATTTCGTTGGCTATGAAGCTTTCAACACCAGGATTTTGGAGACCTACACTGTTCAGCATACCTGAGGGTGTTTCTGCAATCCTCGGCGTTTTGTTTCCGGTTCTTGGCAGTAGTGTCAGCCCTTTGACAGCTATACCTCCCAATTTATTCAGATCAATATACTCAGCATACTCTCTGCCAAAGCCATAGGTTCCACTTGCGGCTATGACTGGGTTATCAAAAATCACTCCTGCAATTTCAACACTTGTATTTACATCCATATCAATCCTCCCAAACCAAATCAGATGCCCTGAACACGGGACCATCCTTGCAGGTTGTTTTTCTGGTGAATACACCTTTGTCATTTACTGCACAAGTACACACAAGACAGGCTCCTATTCCGCAACCCATCCTCTCTTCCATCGAAATCTGGCAAATGCTTTTTTCTTCACCAAGTATAGCTGTAACTGTCCTGGCCATAATCTCCGGGCCACACACATATATCATGTCATATCTTCCTGGTTCATATACTTTTTTAAATAGAGAAGTAATATATCCACTGTAACCGGCAGACCCATCGTCTGTAGAGAGATAAACACTGCATCCTTCCCTGTCAAAATCATTGCTCAGAACCACCCTGTCAGCACACCTGTAACCCATGAATACATCTATTTCACATTCTGTCATTTTTTTCCCAAGGAAGTACAACGGATAGATTCCTATCCCGCCCCCTATGACAGCTATCCTCCTGTAATCATAACTATATTCAAAACCTTTTCCCAACGGACCCATAATATCCAGTGTGTCACCCACATTGACCTCAGATAGAAGCCTTGTTCCTTTTCCACGGATTTCGAAAGCAATTTCAAACCATCCCTCATTTGGACTGGCATTCATTATGCTTATGGGACGCCGAAGGATAAGACTGCCGTCTCCCGGACACTTTATATTAACAAACTGCCCCGGATAAGCCTTATCTGCAATTTGAGCCTGTCTGATTCTCAGCAGTATATTATTTTCACAGAATTCACTTTTACCGATAACCAAAGCATCAAAATTCATTCATCTCACCAATTCCCCAAGTTCAACGGCATCCATGTCACTTATATGCAGGTCCTTTTCCAGGCAATCCACAAAAGCCCTTGCCGTATCAAGTGATGTAAGGCATGGAATGGTCGTCTCCACAGCCTTTCTTCTTATCTTGAATCCATCTCTTTCAGGTTTTCTACCTTTCGTAGGTGTATTTATAACGGCACAAAGTGTATCAGACTCCATCAGAGCAAGTATATCCCTGTCCCCTTCTCCTATTTTCCTAACCACATTGGTTGCTATTCCATGCTTATTAAGTGTTGCTGCTGTCTTGGCGGTTCCATAAAGAGTGTATCCCATTTTTTCAAGTTTTTCAGCTATCGGAACAACTTCCAGCTGATCTGTATGCCGTACTGTTATCAGCACATTTTTTCTATCCTTGTGCATAACCATGCCTGAAGCCAGCAGTCCCTTGAATATAGCCTCACTCAGATTTTTAGAAATACCCAGTACTTCACCGGTTGACTTCATCTCAGGTCCAAGGCTCACATCCACATCAAGCAGTTTATCGAAGGAAAACACCGGAACCTTGACCGCATAATAGTTTCCGTCCGGATACAGCCCGGTTCCATAACCCATGTCCCTTAGCTTACCCCCCATAATAGCCTTTACCGCAAGTTCAATCATTGGAATTCCTGTAACCTTGCTTATGTATGGAACAGTTCTGCTGGAACGTGGATTGACCTCAATGACATAGACCCTGTCATTATGAATCACATACTGTACATTGACTGTTCCGACAATCGCCAGTTCCTTTACCAATCTCTTTGTATAATCAACTATTTCAGCCTTAAGCCGTTCATCAAGCGTTACCGTAGGGTATATGGAAATACTGTCTCCCGAATGAACTCCAGCCCGTTCAAGATGTTCCATTATTCCGGGAATCAGGATGTCTTCTCCATCACATATGGCATCCACTTCAATCTCTCTGCCAATCATGTATTTATCAACCAAAATGGGATGCTCCTGCTTCTCCATATTGATTATCTTCATATATTCGGTTATATCAGAGTCCTCATAAGCTATCTCCATGCCTTTACCACCCAGTACATAGGAGGGTCTGACCAGAACAGGATAAATTAGCTCATTGGCAGCCTTTACAGCTTCTTCCCCTGAACGAACCATTCTTGCTTCGGGTCTTGGTATTCCGGCCCTTTCAAGGACAGCGTCAAACAATCCCCTGTCTTCTGCTGCATCCATGGATTGCGGTGATGTACCAAGTATCCTGACCCCCATGTCCGCAAGGGCCTGTGTCAGTTTTATTGCGGTCTGTCCACCGAACTGAACAATAGCCCCATAGGGTTTCTCCCTGTCAACAATTCCGGCAACATCTTCTTCTGTAAGAGGTTCAAAATACAAACGGTCAGCAGTATCAAAATCAGTGCTGACAGTCTCTGGATTGCTGTTAACAATTATAGTTTCATAACCCATTTCCTTCAGAGCCCATACACAATGGACACTGCAGTAATCAAATTCGATACCCTGCCCGATTCTTATGGGCCCGGATCCCACAACCAATATTTTCTTTGAGTCAGTTTCTGTGACTTCACAATCTTCATCATATGTTGAGTAATAATATGGTGTAACCGCTTCAAATTCAGCTGCACAGGTATCAACCATCTTATAAACAGACCTGATTCCCATGGCTTTTCGCCTGTCCAGGACTGTACCAGGATCAACTCCTGTAAATCTTGCAATTTCTCTGTCGGCAAAACCTAGTTTCTTGAGTTTCCTCATTTCATCCGGTGATATGCCATCAAAATCCCTGGTCTTGAGCATTTCCTCATGCTCAACAATGTTTTTAATCTTGTTAAGGAAAAATCTGTCCACTTTTGTAACTTCAAATATGTATTCGATTTCAATTCCCTTCCTGATAGATTCTGATAATATGAACAGTCTCATGTCATCAACTTCTTTCAGGGCTTCCTTCAATTCATCTACGGAAAGCCTTGATACAAAAGGTTGGTCAAGTGAATACATATTCAATTCCAGGGAACGTATTGCCTTGAGAAGTGATGCTTCAAGGCTGTTACCTATGGCCATGACTTCCCCTGTTGCCTTCATCTGTGTCCCAAGGGTTCTTTTGGCATATATAAACTTGTCAAAAGGCCACTTTGGTATCTTTGTCACAACATAATCAAGGGTTGGTTCAAAACATGCATAGGTTTTGCCAGTTACAGCATTCATTATTTCATCAAGACCGTACCCTATGGCAATTTTTGTAGCTACCTTGGCAATTGGATATCCCGTAGCTTTTGAAGCCAGGGCAGATGACCTGCTGACCCTTGGATTAACTTCAATTACAGCATAATCAAAACTATCAGGATTCAATGCAAACTGAACATTGCAGCCACCTTCAATCTCAAGCTCGGAAATTATATCAAGTGCTGCGCTTCTGAGCATCTGATATTCCTTGTCGGCAAGGGTCTGGGATGGTGCTACTACAACACTGTCACCGGTATGGACACCAACCGGATCAATATTTTCCATATTGCAGACAGTAATGACATTGCCTTTGTGGTCCCTCATTACTTCATATTCAATTTCCTTCCAGCCTGAAATGCACTTTTCTATGAGAACCTGTGTTACCCTGCTGTATCTCAGACCTTTGGTACCGATGTCCTGAAGTTCCTTTTCATTGAAAGCAATACCACCGCCTGTTCCTCCCATTGTAAAGGCAGGCCGTACTATAACCGGGTAGCCGATTTCCTCTGCAAAATCCAGGGCACCCTTAATTGTTTCAACCACTTTGCTTGCGATTACGGGTTGTCCAATCCTTATCATTGCATCCTTGAATTCCTGCCTGTCTTCAGCCATTTTGATGGCTTTTACTGCTGTTCCAAGCAGCTTTACATTATTTTCTTCCAAAAAGCCTGTTTCTGCCATTTCCATAGCCAGGTTCAAACCTGTCTGACCTCCGAGGGTCGGAAGGATACTGTCGGGTTTTTCAAGAAGAATAACCTTTTCAAGCATTTCAAGTGTAAGTGGCTCAATATATACTTTGTCGGCAATATTTGTATCGGTCATTATGGTGGCAGGATTGCTGTTGAGAAGCACCGATTCAATACCCTCTTCCCTCAATGCCCTGCATGCCTGTGTACCTGCATAGTCAAACTCTGCTGCCTGTCCTATTATTATAGGCCCCGAGCCTATGACAAGTACCTTTTTTACATCATCTCTAAGAGGCATTGGATTCTCCTTCCCTGTATCGCTCAATCATTTCAAAGAATTCATCAAACAGATATCCTGTGTCCTTCGGGCCTGGTGAAGCCTCCGGATGAAACTGAACTGTAAACAAAGGCATGTTCAGGTACTTCACACCTTCAACTGTCCCGTCGTTCATGTTTATATGTGTTATTGCATGGTTTCCTGTCAATGAGTCAGCCACTACCGTATAACCATGGTTCTGGCTGGTTATATATGTTCTGTCCTTTGAAACATCCTTGACCGGATGATTGCATCCCCTGTGGCCGTATTTAAGTTTTTCAGTGTTACCACCCATTGCAAGTGCAGTGAGCTGATGCCCAAGGCAAATTGCAAATATAGGTATTTTACCCATAAGTTTTGATATGTTTTGGATTTCAACAATACAATCCTTTGGGTCCCCGGGACCATTTGAAAGCATAACCCCGTCATATCCGCCTGCAAGTATTTCCTCAGCCGAAGTCCTTGATGGAAACACAGTAACATCAGCCCCTCTGATATTTAGGGACCTGATTATGTTCTTCTTTACTCCATAATCAAGAACAGCTATCCTATATCCGGCAGGTTCCAGGGCTCTGCTGACATATGGCTCGCTGACGGTGACTTCTTCTACCGGGTTTGTCAGTTCGAAATTTCCAATCAATTCAAATGCAGTTTTTACGGCTGTTTCAATATCAGCTTCCACAGCTACCAGTGCACCTTTCATCGTGCCTTTTTCCCTTAGTATTTTGGTAAGCTTTCGTGTATCAATTCCAAAAAGCCCCGGAATCATGTACTTTTTCAAATAACTGTCCAGTGTTCTCTTACATCTAAAATTGCTGGGGTATTCACACCTTTCCCTGGTAATGAAACCTTTTACAAAAGGTTGCCTTGATTCATAATCCTCTTCATTGATGCCATAATTTCCTATCAGCGGGTATGTCATGGTCACTATCTGACCACAATAGGATGGATCTGTAAGCACTTCCTGATATCCGGTCATTCCGGTATTGAACACTATTTCTCCTGCCGTTGCATAAAAATCGCCGTATGACTCCCCGATGAACCTGGTTCCATCCTCCAATATTAGCAATGCTTTCAAGTTCTACTCCTTACCTGCCTATGGCAGCTGACAATGCATTTCTCATTTCAACTGCCTCATGTCTTGCCGCTTCACAGAAATCCTCCTGTAAAAAACGATTTTTGTATCTTTCATTCTTCCATGCACACATCAGCCCTCTTGATGAATTTACTATTGAACCATTTCCTTTTTCATCAAATCCATGCATGACATCAGCCGCTCCGCCACCTTGTGCACCATAACCCGGTATCAGGAACGGCGTTTTCTTCATTCTCTCCCTCAAAGCCTTCAGTTCATCCGGATAAGTGGCCCCAACAACTGCACCAACTGAGCTGTAACCATATTCACCAACAAGACTGGTTCCCCAGCCTTTGACCATATCAGCCATGCGCTCATAGATTCTCTCCCCCGAGTCAAGTCTAAGGTCCTGGAACTCTCCGGAGGACGGATTGCTGGTTTTGACAAGAATAAAAATACCCTTTTCATACTTCTCACATAACTCGAGGAATGGCTGTATTCCATCAGTTCCAAGGTACGCATTGACTGTAAGAGCATCTGCATCATATCCATCAGGTGATAAATAAGCCCTGGCATATGCTCTGGCTGTACTGCCTATGTCGTTTCGTTTTCCATCAAGAATTACAATCATACCCAGACTTTTTGCAAACTGTATGCTTTCTTTTAAAACTACAGCTCCTTCCGGTCCGAGCATTTCATAATATGCCGACTGGAATTTTACTGCAGGTACAATATCATGAAGTGTAAACAGAAGTTTTCTATTGAATTCACTGATTGCAAGGGCATCTGACGGATTTTTTCTTCTTATGGAATCCGGTACAAATTCAATCTGTGGGTCTAGACCCAGTACAGTTGGATTGTTCATGTCATTGATTCTGTAAATCAATCTGTCCGCAAACATCATTGCACCTCCCCGTATCTTATAACTCC
>JAFGIJ010000090.1 GCA_016929655.1 Clostridia bacterium | reverse complement strand
GGAGGCAGGAAAGCTTTGTCTTTACCAAGTATCCTTATTCCTGCATATATGGGAAGTAATGTACAAAGAAGCCCTGTAATCCCAAATGCAGATGCAGAACTGCTTCCGAAAATTCGGTATATCAAGCCTAAAATTACTGAAAAAATCATATAGGTATGTGACATTGAAATCAAAGTGATTACCTGGTCTGCCCGGATGTCCATACCGAGCCTTGCCAAAATAAAGGCTATGATAAAACCTATGACTCCCACAGCAACATATCCGATAACAAGTCCGAGAATCATGGTAATGAATACCCTGAAACCGGAAAACTTGTCCAGTCCAACCTGTAAAAAGAAGATCATCCACCCGAGAGCCGGGTAAATAAGAAACAGAAACCAATTGTAAGGTTTCTTATCTCTGAAAATCTCGGCAGGATTCAATGCAAATAGCAGAAACCGCTTGATTGCTCCATCAGTCAATTTGATACTTTTTTCACTTTTATTCATACAATTAACCCTCATATACATTATAAAAGTTTTTATTTGCCGGTGCAATCACAAGATATAGTAAAATCGAGCAAATACCTCAGAGGTGTTTGCATGAAACGGGATATTCACCCATAAAGTGTATCGAAGTTGGGCCGGATGGGTGAGGTTTTCTATCTGAAATGCAATTGACGAATAAAATAAGCTGCTGTATAATTTATTTCAATTCCATGAGGGGGAAAAGTAACCTGACATGGTGTGCAAAGAGAGGCGGTGTTTGGTGAAAACCGTCGACACATGGCATGTGAATCCATTCCCGGAGAATCCGGTTGAAAAGACCGGCCGTACAGACGGTTATCATGTTTGAGGGAATCATTGATTAAATTGGGTGGCACCGCGGATATTTCCGTCCCATGTAGGGGACGGTTTTTTGTGCGCAAAAACCACTGAAAAATATTATGGAGGTGTGTGATGCTTGACATCAGGAGGATCAGAGAAAACACTGAGGAAGTCACGAAAGCCATGGCTAAAAGAGGTTTTGTGGTTGACTTTCAGCAATTGATTGAATGGGATGATGAAAGGAAGAGCCTTATATTTGCCTGTGAGCAGATGAAAGCTGAAAAAAATACCGTTTCTTCAGAAATTCCAAAACTTAAAAAGTTAGGTGAAGATGTAACTAAGACCTTTGTTAAAATGAAGGAGCTTTCTGATTCAATAAAGGATATGGAAGCAAGTACTGCCATTTGCCAGAAAAAAATTCAGGAATTCATGGAAGTCCTTCCGAATATTCCTGATGAAGACGTTATTCCTGGGGATGCAGCAAAGAATGAAGTCATAAGAACCTGGGGAAGTAAGCCTGAGTTTGATTTTGAAATAAGAAATCATGTTGACCTTTGTGAAAATCTAGGACTCATTGATTATAAACGCGGAACCAAGATATCCGGGAATGGGTTCTGGCTGTATAGGGGAGACGGAGCTGTTCTTGAATGGGCATTGTTAAACTATTTCATAGAGGAACATCTAAAAGATGGATATGAGTTTCTTCTTCCTCCGCATATACTTGGACACGCATGTGGATATACTGCCGGCCAGTTCCCGAAATTTGCAGCAGATGTATTTGCCCTTGAAAATGATGATGACAAGGATGAGCATCAATTCCTGCTGCCCACGGCTGAAACTGCACTTATCAATGTGCACAGGGATGAGATACTTCCTGAAGAATCACTTCCGAGGAAATATTTTGCCTATACTCCATGTTACAGGAAAGAAGCCGGAAGCTATCGGGCTGAAGAACGGGGAATGATAAGGGGACATCAGTTCAACAAAATTGAAATGTTCCAGTATACGGTACCTGAAAAAAGTGATGAAGCCCTTGAAGAACTGGTAGGAAAAGCGGAAAAACTGATGCAGGGACTTGGGTTGCATTACCGTACAACCAAACTGGCTGCAGGAGATGTAAGCCATTCCATGGCAAAGACATATGATATTGAGGTATGGATACCTAGTATGGGTATATATAAAGAAGTAAGTTCTGCATCAAACGCACGCGATTACCAGGCGAGACGAGGGAAAATCAGGTATAGGAAAACAGAAGATGGTAAGAATGATTTCCTACATACACTCAATGCATCAGGTCTCGCAACATCAAGAATATTTCCGGCAATAGTAGAACAATTCCAACAGCAGGACGGAAGTGTACTGGTACCTAAGGTACTGGTTAAATGGTTTGGAAAGGAAATGATATCAAAGTGAAGAAAAATATATTTTATGATGAGACCCCAAAAAGGGATCTCAGGGAGTTTCTGGGTAAGGTAGTGGAAGCTAATCCGGATTCCAATGCTTTTCTTAGTAAAATCGATGGAAAATATGAGCCCACAACATACAGGCAATTTCAGGAAGATGTAAATGCGCTTGGTACTGCATTCATAGATATGGGCTTAAAAAATGAAAAAATAGGTGTTATCGGTGAAAATAGGTACGAGTGGTGTGTTACGTATATGGCTACGGTAAATGGAACCGGAGTTATTGTTCCACTTGACAAGGAACTCAGTACAGATGAATTGATTTATCTGTGCAGGGAATCGGGGTTAAAGGCCGTCGTATTTTCAGGCAAGCAGACTTCAAAGATTAAAAAAATCGCCCAGGTATGTGAAAACCTTGTTTATCAGATTCCCATGGATGAGACGGGGGATATCTCGTATCCAAAACTCATTGAAAAAGGCAGGGGACTGCTGGCAGATGGAAACATGGAATTCCTGAACGCAGAAATAGACCCGGATGTCATGAGCATGCTTTTGTTTACATCCGGGACAACAGGTGTTGCCAAAGGAGTTATGCTATGCCATAGTAATTTGACTTCAAACGTTGCTGCAATGAAATCAATTCTGAAAATTGTGCCCGGAGACCTTTCACTGTCAATTCTTCCGATTCACCATACCTTTGAATGTACCTGCGGATTTCTTACAATCATTGGTTCCGGCGGTACGGTTGCATTCTGTGAAGGGCTTAAGTTCATAGCAGAAAACATCAGGGAAACAAAACCCACAATACTGGTAATAGTACCCTTGATCATCGAGAATGTTCACAGCAAGATTATGAAAAAAGCCGAAGCTTCCCCGGTCAAGAAGATTGTCTTCAATTTATTGCTGGCAATTGCATCTGTTCTTAATGTTAAATCCAGGCGTAAGATATTCAAGACAGTGCATGCTAGTCTAGGTGGAAGAGTACATCATATAATAAGCGGTGCATCAGCTCTTAGCCCAAGTGTTTCAAGATCCTTTGACAAGATGGGTCTGCCAATTCTTCAGGGATATGGTATGACGGAATGCTCTCCATGCACAGCCGGAAACCCTGAGAAATTCTACAAGCATGGTGCCCTTGGAATGGCTTTGCCGGGCTATGAAATGAAAATTGATAATCCGGATAAGGATGGGATCGGTGAAATTTTAATAAAAGGTCCCCATGTAATGCTTGGGTATTACAACATGCCCGAAGAAACAGCAAAAACAATAGTTGACGGCTGGCTTCATTCAGGAGACTACGGAAAAGTGGACAAGGATGGATTCTATACAATTACAGGCAGGAAGAAAAATCTGATAGTTACAAAAACAGGAAAAAACATTTTCCCGGAGGAACTGGAGGAATATCTTAATAACAGTCCATTCATCCTTGAATCTGTAGTATCCGACAGCGAAGAGGATATAACCAAAGAGAATTTCATACAAGCGCATATTGTTCCGAATTTCGAAAGCATCAAGGAAACCATCGCTGACCATTTACCAAGTATGGATGAAATTAAAAAGATTATAGGTGATGAAATAAAGAAGATAAATAAGAAGTTACCTACATTCAAAAGGATCAGGATTTTTCATATACGGGAAGATGAATTTGAAAAAACCACAACAAAGAAGATTAAGAGACACAATAAAAAAGATTGACAGTGAAGTCTGCATTGAATAAAATCTTAGAAAATCAATTGGAGGCAGACAGTGACAGTATATTTCAGCGAAACGACGGATTTTTACAAGGGAAACACTCCGGACATGCTTTTAAGCAAGTACGGGTCTCCCTTGTTTATTTATAGTGAGGAAATTTTCAGAAATAGATGCCGGGAAATGACAGGTATGGTGCCTTATGAAAAATTTCAGGTGACCTATTCAATCAAGGCCAATTCCAATCTGACTCTTCTGAAGATTGCCCATGAGGAAGGATTGCATGCAGATGCAATGTCACCCGGAGAGATATATGTACTGGAAAAGGCAGGATTCTCTCCTGAGGAGATTTTCTATATCAGCAACAATGTGTCAGATGAAGAAATGCTGTTTGCCATTGAAAGAGGTATAGCTGTAAGTGTCGACAGTCTTTCACAGCTTGAAAAGTTCGGGAAATTGAATCCCGGAGGGGATGTGAGTGTAAGATTCAATCCAGGACTGGGAGCTGGTCACCATAAAAAAGTTGTAACTGCCGGTAAAGAAACCAAATTCGGTATAAATCTTGACAAAGCAGATCAGGTCAAAGAAATACTTAAAAAGCATAAATTAAAGCTTGTTGGTATAAATCAGCATATCGGCTCACTTTTCATGGACGGTGAGAATTACCTGCAGGGAGTCAGGAGTGTGCTTGAGACTGCTTCACAGTTCAAAGACCTTGAATTCGTTGATTTCGGAGGTGGCTTTGGTATTCCATATAGGAAGCAGGAAGGACAGCAAAGGCTTGAACTTGAATCATTTGGAAATGAATTTGCTAAAATTCTAAATGAATGGACAGACTCATATGGAAGTAAGATTCTTTTCAGGAGTGAGCCGGGGAGGTATATAAGTGCTGAAAGCTGTATTCTTCTTGGAACCGTTCATGTTAGAAAGTCCAATTATGATAGATTGTACATTGGAACTGACCTGGGTTTCAATACTCTAATAAGACCTGCAATGTATGATTCACATCATGATATTGAAGTTTATAGACAAGGGAAACTGGTAAAAGAAGAGGCTGGTGAAACCGTTGACATCGTAGGTAACATCTGTGAAACAGGTGATATTATGGCACACGAAAGGCTGATGCCCATAATTAACGAAGGTGACATACTTGGAGTCATGGACGCAGGCGCTTACGGTTATTCAATGAGCTCCAATTACAACAACAGGCTCAGACCGGCTGAGGTACTGATCAGAACCGATGGTTCTGTGAATCTTATAAGACGGCGTGATACTTTGGAAGATCTTCTAAAAAATTTCTGATAATTGGGAAAACAGAGCAATGTACACATTGCTCTGTTTTTTGGGCAAGCGTATAATCTAATTGGATATAGTTACAGGGGTGTAATGATGATCAGAGAATATCTGGCAGTTCACAGAGGAGCCTGGGAGGTTTTAAAACAAAATGGTTTTGAAGCTTATTTCGTGGGAGGTTGTGTCAGAGATGCGTTGCTTGACAGAGCCTTTACAGACATTGATATTGCAACTGATGCCACTTCGGAACAAATCAAGAAGATTTTCAAAGACACTTATGATGTAGGTCTTAAGTATGGATCCATAAGAGTGAATCACAATGGATATTTTTATGATGTAACCACATATAGAATAGAAAATGGATATTCAGACAGCAGGCATCCTGATACACTTGAACATACGGGTAATCTTGAGAAAGACCTTGAAAGAAGGGATTTTACTGTCAATGCAATGGCATTTGCATTTGATACAGGGTTGATTGACCTATTCAATGGCACTGAGGACCTGGCGAATAAAATAATCCGGGCAGTGGGTAAACCGGAGAAGAGGTTTGAGGAAGATGCACTGCGTATGATGAGAGCCGTTAGATTTGCATGTGAACTGGGATTTGATATTGAACCAAGGACTAAAAAGGGCATCATGAGAAACGTTGAAAGCATCAGCCTTATATCAAAGGAAAGGATATACAGCGAATTTTCCAGAATGTTGAAAGGAAAGTTTACTGAAAAGATAACTTATCTGAGGGACACGAATCTTGGCCGAAGCATTCACCCTGATTTCAGGTTGCTTAGATATAAGAACATCCCCTTCCAAAATGACTATATACTAAGACTCTCATACTTTTTATTTAAACCTGAATATGCAGCAAGAATCCTTAACCTGTTAAAAGCAGAGAATAAGACTATAAAGAGTGTCATGCACATTATGGATAAACTTTCAGAAGGTCCATACACAACAAAATATCAGGTGAGGAAGCTGATATCTTCCATAGGGATTGTAGATGCAAAAAGGGTTCTTCTGCTTGGAAGATCAGACCTCCATGTTTATAATGCCATACTTGAAGCCGGGGATTGTACTTCTTTACAGGATATGCAGATTGATGGTGATGAACTGATCAAAGCCGGTGTTGCACAAGAAGGCAGACAGATCAGACAAATACTGGATGAGCTCCTGGAGGATGTACTCAATTCGCCTGAACATAACTATTCTAATTATCTTCTCGGAAAAGCATGGGAAATCAGTTCGCGGAATAAGTAATTCCTAAAAATTTATAATTTGCTTGACAATCAATTGGGCATATGTATAATTGTATACAATTATACAGTTATACAGAGGTGAAGGTTTTGAATGATGAATTTCAGGGATCCCTCAGGGAGAAAGTTTTTGCACAGCTTGAAGAGGACATAATCAGCGGGAAATACAAAGAAGGGCAAAAACTGACTGAGAATATGCTTTCTGAACAGCTGAAGGTAAGCAGAACTCCGGTAAGAGAAGCAATCCGACAGCTTGAACTTGAAGGATTGGTAGAAGCTATCCCCAACAAAGCCATAATTGTTACAGGAATAACAAGCCAAGATATTGAGGATATTTATGAAATAAGAATTTCAATTGAAGGATTGGCAGCAAGAAGAGCAGCAAAAAATGCAACCGATGAAATTCTGGAGAAATTGCGTGAACTGGTTGATCTGCAGGAGTTTTATACAAACAGGAAGGACATGGATCATCTGGTCAAGCTGGATGGCGATTTCCATGAAACGATTTTCAAAGCGTCAGGAAGCAAGACGTTAAGGAATATACTGAGTACCTTCCACCATAATTTGAAAAAAGCAAGGAGCGACAGCTTTGGAAAACCTGCAAGAGCGAAAGCGGTCCTTGAAGAACACAAGGCTATATTTGAGGCAATAGAAGCAAGGGACAGTATCAGAGCAGAGCACTATATGCTGATTCATGTTAAAAATGCTAGAAACAGAGTGCTTGGAAAGTGAGGAGACAATGAAATCGAACTATATTATGGAACTTGGGGCATTGGCAGAAAAGAACAATATTATCCAGCCGGCTTATTACAGTAAATATGATGTAAAGCGTGGCCTTAGAAATGCCAATGGAACCGGTGTTCTAGTCGGATTAACGGAAATTGGTGATGTTCATGGCTATATCATGGACGAAGGTGAAAAGATTCCCGTTGAAGGAAGGCTGCGCTACAGAGGAATAGATGTAGAGGAAATTTCAAATGGATTTCTCTCACAGGGCAGATTTGGTTTTGAGGAAGTTGCTTATCTCCTGATGTTTGGAAAACTTCCGGATAAAGAAGAACTTGAAAAATTCAGCGGCCTGCTGGGTCTTTGCAGAAGTCTTCCTGCTTCATTCCTAGAGGATATGATTTTAAAAGCACCGAGCAATGATATCATGAACAAGCTTGCACGAAGTGTTCTTGTACTATATTCATATGATGATAACCCCGATGATATAAGTATTGTAAACATTATTCGTCAGGGTATAGAGCTGATAGCCAGATTTCCAGCGCTGATTGCCTATGGTTATCAGGCCAAGACATACAATATGCTTAATAAAAGTCTTGTTATAAGGAATCCAGACCCGAATCTATCAACAGCTGAAAATTTACTGCTGATGTCAAGGGATTCAGGTGAATACACAAAGCTTGAAGCTGAAATCCTTGATTTACTGCTGGTTCTTCATGCTGAACACGGCGGAGGAAATAACTCTGCTTTCACAGCACATGTGGTGGCTTCATCAGGTACTGATATGTATTCTTCAATTGCTGCAGCAGTAGGTTCGCTCAAAGGACCAAGGCACGGGGGAGCAAACATAAAAGTCAACGAAATGATGAGCGAAATAAAATCAGCGGTTAAAAACTGGTCGAATGACAGTGAAGTGAGTGATTATCTGGCAAGAATATTAAGAAAAGATGCATTTGACAGGTCGGGTTTGATATATGGAATAGGTCATGCGGTTTATACTAAATCAGATCCAAGATGTGAAATTCTGAAAGGCAAAGCAATGGAACTGGCACTGTCCAAGGGCAGGATGGAAGAATTTGAATTATATAAATCAGTTGAAAGGCTTTCTCCAGAGGTTTTCATGGGTATCAAAAAGAATTCCAAGGATCTTTGTGCAAATGTGGATTTCTACTCAGGGTTTGTTTATGAAATGCTGGGGATACCAAAGGATTTGTTTACACCATTATTTGCGGCATCAAGGGTAACAGGTTGGACAGCACATGTAATAGAAGAGATAATAAACGGAGGCCGAATAATAAGACCGGCATACAAGAGTGTAATAAATTCAGTTGAATATACGCCTATCGACAATAGGTAAAAAAGGGGCACTGCCAAAGGCAGTGCCCCTTTTTTTTAATGATTCAATCAAAGGACTGATTCAAGAATGTATTCAAGCAGGTCCTCACCTTCATAAAGGATATCAGGGGTTATGCCATTGCCATCAATATCCGTGCCATCCGGTATCTTCCATTCAAGGGTAGTGGCTTTTACATAAAAGCCATTCAAGAGGGCAATTCTAGTCTGTCCAACGGACTTTCCATAGGTAGGTAATCCGGCAGTAATCACTTCATCCAGATTATATGTAAGTGCTGCAATCAGCTGTTCTGAAGCAGATGCTGTATGATTGTTCTGAAGTATTACTATTTTGTTGAAATCAAGGGTCTGAATTTCTTTGGTCAGTATTTCGGTTGTGCGATGGCGTCTGAATTCCGTGACTATACCGGTATTCATTGGTAAGAAATAGTCTGCTATTTCAAAGATGACATCAATATCACCGCCTCCATTATCCCTGAGATCGAGTACAAGATTACTGTAATTGGAAATTTCCGATAGGGATGCTTTGAAAAATTCCAGGGAATCGGGAGTAAAATTGGTCAGAAGCATATAAACAGTATCCGGTGTCAATTCCTTTGTGTTGGATAAAGCGGCTTTTTCCTCCCGGGAAGCAGTGTAGCTTTCAAACTGATCAGGATTGTATTGATATGTATAGTAATCATCTCCTGTATCACGTATTAACTTAGTTACTGCCGCAATGCTAAGGTTGTCAAAGTACCTGAAATACTTTCCATCGACTTCCTGCCCAACATATTCAGGATAAATTTCATCAAGAATTTCGGTCTTGAGATATCTGTTTGTTATGAAAGCCTTGAACAGAATATAGTCCCAGTTAAGCAAGACAACTGTACCAAGAATCAGGGTTAGGGTAAAAAAGAATATAAAAAGCCCCATGAAGACCTTTTTATGAGTTTTTTGTTTTTTTAGTTCTGTGTTCATAAGCACCTCTTTGGATGAATTTTTCTTTACTAATAGTATCATACCCTGATTGCAAAGGTTAACTTAATAAGGTAAAATCAAAACGATATATGTTATGGAGGTATCACTGATGATAAGTGCAGGAGATTTTAGGAATGGACTCACATTTGAGATGGACGGGCAGCTTTGCCAGGTCATTGAGTTCCAGCATGTAAAGCCGGGAAAAGGTGCGGCATTTGTAAGGGCAAAGGTAAAGAATATAATTACCGGGTCAACTGTTGAAAGAACATTCAACCCTAACGATAAATACGAAAAAGCCAGGGTCGATAAAAGGAATATGCAGTACCTCTACAATGATGGTCAGTTATACTACTTCATGGATGTTGAAACATATGAGCAGGAGCCCATAAATGAAAGTCAGCTTGGCGATGCCTTGAAATTCATCAAGGAAAATGAAACTGTTGAAGTACTTGCATATAAGGGAAAAGTATTTGGAATTGAACCGCCATTCTTTGTGGTGCTTGAAGTAGTTGAAACCGAACCCGGGTTCAGAGGGGATACAACCCAAGGTGCAAACAAACCGGCTAAGGTTGAAACCGGAGCCATGGTCAAGGTTCCATTGTTTGTCAATATTGGAGATAAAATCAGGATAGACACAAGAACAGGCGAATATATGGAAAGAGCCTGATATGGATTATCTTGCAGACCGGGTCAAAAAACTGATTGAGGAAGCAGAAGTTATTGAGTGGGATACCAAATACAGGCTTTTCATTAAGAAAATGATTGAGGTCCTAGAGGACTGTGCACTGGTCGCAGATGATTTGGTTGATGCAGTTGATGAATTTGATATGAGGCTTTCTGAGATTGAGGACAGATTAAAAGATGGAGACGGTCCGGAATAAGTTCCGGACCTTGTTTATATGTTAAAGACCAACTGGGATGAAACAACGAATAAATTTGACGCTTGGTGGAATCGACAGAACGGACTCAGGTTGATTGTGGCTGATGTGTCGGTTAAATCACCTTCATACAAAGACATTGGGGATTTTTCAGATTACAGAATGAATTTAAAAAAGCATAAGGCTTTCTTTGAACAAAAGAGTTTTCATGGGGAGGTTTTTCCCGATCTCGCTCCATATCTGGGTCCCGGCAGTCTATCGACATTTATAGGCTCAGAACCGATTTACAGTGAAAATACAATTTGGTTCAGTGAGACCCAAAATACATTGGATGAAATAAAAGAACGATGTGAAATGTTGGTTTACAAGTCTGATGGCGGTCATTCAAGTGACTTTGCATGGTATAAATGGACCATTGATTCAGCAAAGTATTATAAAAGAATGTCAGGGAACATATTCAGACCATCCATGCCGGATCTGCAGCAGAACCTTGATATCCTGTCAGCTGTAATGGGACCTGAAAGACTGTTGGTAGAGCTTATGGATGATCCGGACGGGGTCATTGAAGTCCTGGACAAGCTCTACATGGTCTGGGAAAAGGTGTTTGATGAAATAACTGATATTATCATGGATGACGCAGGATACACAGCTTATACACACTACAATCTTCTGGGAAAAGGTAGTACAAGTGTTCTGCAAAGCGATATTTCCTGTATGCTGTCAGAGGATATGTTCAAAAAGTTTGAAATTCCTTATTTAAGAAAACAGGCGGATAGAATTGATAATGTTATTTACCATCTGGATGGACCCGGTTCAGTCAGACATCTTGATGCTCTGCTGGAAATAGAGAACATCAATGCAATTCAATGGGTGCCCGGAGCCGGAACGCCGGGTAATGCAGATGAATCATATTATGATATGTATGATAAAATCATCAGGGCAGGCAAAGGACTGTATGTGTTTTTGAACCCGTGGGAGATAAAGGAATTTGTAAAAGTGTTTTCAAACTGCAGGTTATTGATAAGAACCAGGGCAGAAAATGAAGAAGAACAGCTTAAGCTGGTTGAAGAATATTCATAATTATGGAGGAAAATATGATAAAAGTAACTGTTTGGAACGAATACAGGCACGAAAAGAAGAGTGAAACCGTAAGGCAGCTTTACCCTGATGGTATCCATGGGGCAATAGCTGGAGCTTTGAAGGCTGATGATGATTTTATTGTCAGAACAGCAACACTTGACGAACCCGACCAGGGTCTGCCGGATAAGGTCCTTAATGATACCGATGTTCTGATTTGGTGGGGGCACATGGCTCATGGCGAAGTTGATGATGCACTAGTAGAAAGAATTGCTGTCCGTGTCAGAGGCGGAATGGGTATTATTGTATTGCACTCAGGGCATTTTTCAAAAATATTCAAGAAACTTACAGGAACAAGCGGTTCTCTGAAGTGGCGTGACGGAGACAGTTGCCGTGTTTGGGTGGTTAACCCATCACATCCTATAGCACAGGGAATCGGCGAGAGCATTGAACTTCCGGAAGAAGAAATGTACGGCGAACCATTTGGTATTCCTGAACCTGACGAACTCGTTTTTGTATCATGGTTCGGGGGCGGAGAGGTTTTCAGGTCCGGATGCTGTTTCAAGGTTGAAAGAGGCAGGATGTTCTATTTCCAACCGGGACATGAAACAAATACAGCCTTCCATAATGAGAAAGTAAAAACCGTTTTAAGGAACGCATGCAAATGGGCAGCGCCTGCAGGGGAAATAATAGACTCCAGTGGATGCGAATGGAGAAAAGTTCCCACCGGTGAGGTGAAGTAATGGGGCAATATAGATATGCATGCATAGGAGCGGGTGGGATAGCTAAGTGGAAGCATCTTCCCGGATATAACGAACTGGAGAATGTAGAGGTCGTGGCTGTCAGTGATATCAGTGACACTGCTCTTGCTGCTATGAAGGAAAAGTATCCGAAGATAAATATATACAATGACTATCTCGAAATGCTTGACAAGGAAAAACCTGACATAGTAAGTGTATGTACACCTAATAAGTACCACAGGCAGATGACAATTGATGCCATGGCTGCCGGAGCCCATGTTCATTGCGAAAAACCCATTGCCATGAATGAAGCAGAGGCTGTTGATATGATAAACGCTTCTGCTAAATATAATAGAAAACTGATGGTTGGACTCAACAACAGGTTTACGAATGAGGCTTTCTTTATACGGGACTATATTAGCAATGGGAATCTTGGGGAAATATATCATGCAAGGTGCGGATGGAGAAGACGCAGGGGTATTCCGGGGAAGGGAGGATGGTTTACACAGAAGGCACTTTCAGGTGGGGGGCCATTGATTGACCTTGGGGTCCACATGATTGATTTGTCCTTGTATATGATGGATAGTCCTGAACCATTATCCGTATCTGCAGCCACTTACAGGAAGTTCCAGGACTGTAAAACCAGGAACATGGGGTTTTCAGATACTCCTTCTGAGGGTATATTTGATGTTGAAGACCTTGCTGTTGGATTTGTGCGATTGAATTCAGGTGCTTCTTTGAATTTTGAGATTTCATTTGCATTGAACACGGAAAAGGAGGATTTCTTCTATGAACTGTTCGGCACAAAAGGTGGAGTAAGGTACAGTAACAGTAAGCTTGAAATATTTACGGAAATAAATGACACACTGGTCAATTTATATCCTGATACTAATTATAAGAAGAAGGCGTTGAATGAATTCAACCATTTCATAGCTGTAATTGAAGGCCGGGAGACCAACATTTCTCCTGCTGATGATGCAAGGAAAATGATGAAACTCATAGGTGCAGCTTATAGGTCAGCTGATGAAGGAAAGGAAATAACGTTTTGACTTTGAACCCTAGGAAATTAACCAGCGAAAACGCAGAAGAAATCAAGGAATATCTAGCTTATACTCATAAATACATGTCTTTGGCAAAGTTTCAGACACTGTATCTATGGAGGGATTTTTCAGGACTTACATTTGATATAAAGGATGATTTTCTTTACATGTTTGAATGTAATTTTGCCAACACGGCATTTATGCCATATGGAACTGGAAATCTTGAAAAAGCAATGAGTAACCTTGAGGAATACTGCAGCAATATTGCTAAAACACCAAGAATTTACTGCGCAAGCGAAGATGACGTAAAAAAACTGCAGGAGATATTACCTGGGAAATATGATTATAAAAATATGCATGGATTTTCTGAGTATGTATATCTACAGGAAAATCTGGCAAATTTAAGTGGTAAGAAGTACTCCAAAAAAAGAAATCATATCAGCAAATTTGACAGGCACTATGAAGGAAAATTTGAGTATGTAAAAATAGGAGTCTCTGAAATGGACGAAATTGAGAGGGTCATGGAAATTTGGTGCGAAAAACAGGATTGTGGCCCGGATAAACCGTCATCACACGAGAAAGCTGCTGTGTTGGAATTGCTGTCAGGAGCCGGAGGCATAGAGTACAGAGGTGGAGCCATCAGGATCAATGGAGTCATTGAGGCATTTGCCATAGGAAGCAAGATTGCAGAAGATATGGCGGTTGTTATTTTTGAAAAAGCAGATACTGAGTTTGAGGGTATTTATGCCAAACTCAACCAGGTGTATACAGCCAATGAGTGGAGTGATGTAAAATATCTAAACAGACAGGAAGATATGGATAAGCCCGGCCTTAGAAAATCCAAGAATTCATATTATCCGGAATTCATGGTCAGTAATTATGTCATTACAAGAAAAGAAGAGGGACACAGTTGACAGGAGATTCACTTGCTTGATTGAACATAGTACGGAAGCAATGATATAATCTTTATGGGAATGGAGGACAAATGTCGGGAAACGAATTGATTGCAAACGAAGAATCATATGGGCAATTAAAGATAAGTGATGATGTCATTGCTATAATTGCTGGCCTTGCAGCTGTTGAAGTCAATGGTGTGTTTTCCATGAGCGGCGGATTAACCGGTGATATAGCAGAGGTGCTTGGTATACGAAATCTTTCAAAGGGAATTCGTGTTGAAACAAAGGGTGATAAAGTATATATCAATATATATATAATTGCTGAATTTGGAGCCAGAATACCTGAGGTAGCCTGGAATATCCAGGAAACCGTTAAAAAAACAGTGGAAAGAATGACAGGGATGAAGGTTGCTGAAGCCAACATTCATGTCCAAAGTGTTAATATACCCAGGGAATAAAAAGATTGGTGGTGTAGAATGGTTAAGTTAAGAAAAGTTTTGATATTTATCAGCGTTCTTCTGGCTGGATTGGTTTCTATTGCAGGAGTTTACAGCGCATTGGACAGTGATTTTCTTTATAATATTGGAAACTCCATAAGAAATGCCGGATTGTTTTCTGGCGTCAGACTGGCGGTATTGCTTGTTTCGCTCGCTTTTTTAGGGATGGTGATTTCAATATTATTTACATTTCAAAAAAAAGACAGTACAAAACCCGCCATTAAGATTTCCAATGCAGGCGGAACCGTAAGCATATCATCGCAGACACTGGAAAGCCTTGCAAAGTTGGTTGCTAAAAATGCTGATAATGTGTATGACATAAGAACAATTGTAATTGATACAGACAGCAAACCATCCATTGAAGTAAGGGTGAAAGTTCCTCCCATTGTATCAATACCTGCAATATCAGCAAGTCTGCAGGAAAGTATCCGCAGTAAAATCATGGAGACAACAGGAACAGACATTGAGAATATACGTATTGTTGTAGATGGAATAATTGAAGCAGACAGGAAGCAGTGAGGGCAAATGGGCAGAAAAAAAGACAGGGAAAAAGCCTTTCAGTTGATATATCAAACTGATATTAATAAAGATGATTTCCGGGAACAGCTTGATTTCTTTTTTGAAGAAAATCAATTGAGCAAAGATTCGACGGATTATATCACAGATTTAGTTTCAGGTGTCAACATGATAACTGACGAGATTGATCAGACGATTGGAAAATATCTGACTTCCTCCTGGAAGCTGGATAGAATATCCAAGGTTGATCTTGCCATTCTTAGATTAGGATATTATGAAATCAAGTATAGAAATGATGTGCCTAAAAGCGCTGCCATAAATGAGGCAGTTGAATTGGCCAAAGCCTATGGGAGCGATTCTTCAGGAAAGTTTATCAACGGTATTCTGGCTAATATAGACTGACTGGAGGAAAATGAACAAAGCAGTATCTGTATCAAGATTGAACTCGTATATAAAAATACTGCTTGGAAATGATGAGTATCTTTCCAATATTCTTGTCAAGGGAGAAATATCCAACTTCAAACATCATCAGTCAGGGCATCTTTACTTCACACTGAAGGATGCTTCTTCTTCATTGTCATGTGTAATGTTCCAGGGTAAGGCATCATTGCTCGATTTCAGACCGGAAGATGGCATGGAGGTCATTGTTTCCGGTTATGTTTCTGTCTTTGAAAGAACCGGGAGATATCAACTTTATGCATCAGGCATGATTGCAAGTGGAGAAGGTGAACTTTACAGGCAATTTGAAGAGCTGAAGAAAAAGCTTGCTGGAGAAGGGTTGTTTGATGAAAGCAACAAAAAACCAATACCTCTGATCCCGAATAAAATCGGAGTTATAACTTCAAAAACCGGATCGGTGATTCAAGACATCATCAATGTATTGGACCGAAGATTTCCAATTTTCAATCTTGAGCTTTACCCGGCACATGTACAGGGCAAAGGAGCAGAAAAAGAAATATCTGCAGGAATTAAGTATTTCAATGACAGGGGAGAGGTTGATGTCATAATAATTGCCAGAGGTGGTGGTTCAATTGAGGATTTATGGCCTTTCAACGAAGAACTACTTGCCCGAACTATTTTTGAATCTGGAATTCCAGTAATTTCAGCAGTCGGACATGAAACTGATTTTACTATAGCTGATTTTGTTTCAGATAAAAGAGCACCGACACCATCGGCTGCAGCAGAGTTGGTTGTCCCGGAGTTATCTTTTTTAAAAACAAATATCAATGAGTCAAACCAGCGTCTGAGAAATGCAATAAATGTAATAATAGATTATTGCAGTTCCAGAGTCAGAGCACTGTCTGACAGACCCGTCATGAAAAGACCGGGAGAGATATTCAATTTAACCGAGATGTTCATAGAAAGGTTTGCTGAGAGAATGGAAGGTTCATTCTCCAGAATAATGGAAAGAAAAGAGGCGGATTTAAGGTCAATTGCCGCCAAGGTAGAGCTTTTAAGTCCCATTGCCACTTTGGTAAGGGGATATTCCGTTTTGAAAGATGAAAACGGGCATGTAATTACAAGTATTGCAGCAGTTTCCGAAGGGGATAATATTTCGGCAGTGCTGTATGATGGCATGATACTATGTGAAGTTGCAGGTAAGGAGATGAATGATGCAAAAGAAATCATTTGAAGAACTCATGAAAGAACTTGAAAGCCTTGTAAACAAACTTGAAAACGGTGACACTGAACTTGACAAGGCTCTTGAGATGTATAAGGAAGGAGTTTCAACAATCAAGGAACTTAACGACAGACTTAACAATGCCCGCAGGCAGATTGAAATTGCAAATGAGGATACGAAAAGCAGTGAGTAGAGATATTTTCAGGGAAAAACTGGATTATTATTCAAAAATCTGCACAGGTTTCATTGTTGATTATCTGGACAGCAGAAAGCTTGAAGGTAAAATCAAGGAAGCCATGTATTACAGCCTTTCCGGTGGCAAACACCTTAGGCCGGCACTTATGATGGGAACATTTTCAATTTTTTCGAAGGAATCATTGGATAAAGTACTTCCTTTTGCTGCTGCAATTGAAATGATTCATACATATTCACTTATACATGATGACCTTCCGGCAATGGACGATGATGACCTTCGGAGGGGCAGAGCCTCAAGCCATAAAAAATTTGGTGAAGCAATTGCAATACTTGCGGGGGATGCATTGCTGAATACTGCAGCAGAATGTATGCTTGAAAATATCAGTGAAAATGACATAAGGGGTCTAAATGCTGCATTGATTATCATGAAAGCAGCCGGTGCCGAGGGAATGATCGGCGGTCAGAGTCTTGATATTTCGGGTGTTCGAACAGAAAAAGAACTTCAAAGAATGTATTCAATGAAAACCGGAGCACTTCTTCTTGCTTCGGCAGCAGCCGGAGCTGTCCTTGGTGGATGCAGCAAGGCTGATGAAAGACATATCCACAATTTCGCCGAAAGTGCAGGATATGCATTCCAGGTTAAAGATGATTTGCTTGATGTTTATGGTAATAAATATATAATAGGTAAACCGACAGGCAGTGATCAAAGAAACAGTAAAGTCACTATGGTTTCTTTGCTTGGTGAAGCAAGGGCTGTTGAACTGGTGAAGGAAAATGCTGTAAATGCACTGACGGAACTGGATAAGATTAAAGAGGATGCCTGGTTCCTAAGAGAACTTATGACATTTATCGTAAACAGGGAAGGATAAGATGGATTTCAAGGAATTCTTTTTCGAATATAAATATCTGACTATACCTTTCGTTTCCTGGGTTATGGCACAGGCATTGAAATTTTTAATTGATTTGATTCTCAGGAAGAAGATAGATTATACCCGTCTTTTCGGCTCAGGTGGAATGCCAAGCTCACATTCTGCCTTTGTTGTAAGTTTATCAACAGTAATAGGGATAGGAACGGGTTTTAACTCTGCACTTTTTGGTGTAACCCTGGCATTCTCACTGATTGTAATGTATGATGCAGCCGGAGTAAGAAGAGCGGCCGGTAAGCAGGCAAAGGTACTCAACAGAATGTTTCAACACAATAGGGCAAAGGGTGAGTTTCATCTTGAAGAGGATTTAAAGGAACTTATCGGGCATACTCCCGTCGAAGTAATAGCAGGTGCATTGCTTGGACTTGCAATTTCAGTATTATTAATGGTGGTTGTAAAATGACACACAAAAGAAAAATTATTAATTCACTTATCGCTGTGGTAATTGCGACACTGGTTTTCATGACCGGATGTTCATTATTTGAAGGACTTGAGGAAATAATCGAAGAAGCCAGCAAAACTCCGGCTCCTTCAGGAATGCCTACAGGGACTGCAGAACCGACGAAAGTCCCTGATGAAACCTCAACTCCTGTACCAACACCTGTTGTAACATCCAATCCAACTCCCACTCCATCAGCGACTCCTTTGCCGGGTTACAATCCTGCAGAAGATATTGAAAAGCTTGATGTCCTGGAGGAATATATAGAACGATACTTCAGTCAATTTGATGGCAGATATGGTTTGACGTTCTTGGATATTTCTACAGGAAATCAAATGAATATTGCTTCATATGACCAATATATCGCTGCGAGTACATCCAAACTGCCAATCAACCTGTATCTCTTTAAAAAGATAGCAGAGGGTGCATTGAGTTTTGATATCGAAATGGAATATCTTGAACAGGACCTTGAGTATGGCACCGGGCTGATCATTAAGGGAGATTATGGTGATAAATATACAGTTGCACAACTTGTTGAGTATTCTCTTGTATACAGTGATAATTGTGCAATAAATATGATTATAAGACTCTGTGGCAGGGACAATATACTTGACTATATGATGGATCTGGGAGCAACAATAAATTATGGTCTGCGGCATCGGTCCTGTCCTGCAGATATGGCTGTCTTTGCAAAAGAACTGTATGACAGGAACATTGAGAATCCCGGGCTTTATGGAATCATGGTGAATTATCTTGAAAATACTGTTTTCAATGACAGAATAAACCGCTATCTTCCTGCCGGAGTTCCTGTTGCTCATAAAATCGGAAATTATATAAATGAAAATGCCTATAATGATATAGGAATTGTCTATGCCGATAATCCATATATAGTTTCATTGATGTCCGAGCAGACAAATGAAAACCTGGAAGCATTTGAAGTACTGGCACAGACTTCACTGATGATATACAGGTTCATGGAAGGTGAAGAATATGAGAGTGTCATGAACCCTGTAACTGAAGCCAGGCCTGAAGCATTTTCATTTGAATATGATACTGTCAATCCCAATGGTTATGATTTCAATGAATTGATTTCTTTCGGAGACCCTGATGATTATCAGGATGCCAAAGGGGTTCTTACATTCAGGGGGAACAATTACAGGAACGGCGGAGCATACGGAACAGTTGATATCGATAAGGGTGAGCTTGGGATTATCTGGTCATTTGATGTAGGAGTCATAGATAACTGGCCCGGTACAGGATGGACAGGACAACCATCCATTATAGAGTGGCCTCAGGAAACTGTGGCATTGATGAATGTTTTTCCTCAATTCAAGGGAAGTTCCCTGAAGGAAGTCATATATGCAGCAATGGATGGATTCATCTACTTCTGTGAACTTGAGACAGGGGAATGGACCAGACCTCCCATTGAGATTGGATTCCCTACAAAAGGCAGCGTTACAGTTGATCCCAGAGGGTATCCCATTTTTTATACAGGTCAGGGAGTAGACTATAACGGCGAAGTCTATGGGCTTCCAAAATACAGGATGTTCAGTCTCATAGACCAAAGTCTTATATATGAAATTCCGGGTTATGATTCCTCGGCTTACAGAGGTTGGTATGCATTTGATTCCTCTGGATTGCTGTACATTGAAGAAGACATCTATATCGAATGCGCAGAAAATGGTCTGATATACATAATGAAACTCAATACGCAGTACGATAAAACAAACGGAACCATTTCAGTTAATCCGGAGACAATCAAATACAGGTACAAGAATCCAATTAACGGAAGACTGGGAATTGAAAACTCACCGGCAATATATAAGAATTATATTTTCTTTGCAGACAACGGCGGACTTTTACAATGTCTGGACCTCAACACTCTGAAGCCCGTATGGCTTGCAGACCTCGGAGATGATACTGATGCATCTATTGTCCTGGAAGAAGACGGAAATAAAGTATATATATATGTTTCCAGTGAATTTGACCTTCGGGGAAAAGCAGCACAGCTAGAGTTGGAACAAGCTGAAGATATAGTGATGGAAAGTTATGTTAGAAAATTCAATGCACTCACCGGGGAACTGGTTTGGGAAACATCATATGATTGCTGGTATGATTCCTATATAAACGGCGGTTTCCTTGCTACACCTGTAGTCGGTACCAATGATATCAATGACAGAATCATAATAAATGTTGCCAAGACAGGTACCAAGATGGGTGGACGGATAGCTGCTCTTGATAAAGACACCGGTCTTGAAATTTGGGCGTTGGTGCTGCCTAACTACAGCTGGTCAAGTCCAACAGCCATTAAAGATACAGATTCCGGCAAGACATATATACTTCATTGTAACTTCAGTGGTACCATGCGGCTGATTGACCCTCTTAATGGAACCATAATCAGTGAAGTCAGCCTTGGAGCAAACATAGAATCAACTCCGGCTGTATTCAATGATATAGCCGTTGTTGGCTCCTATGCAAAAAAAATCTTTGGAATCAGAATAAACTGACCATTCTATGACCATCCAAAATGCACCGGACAACCCCGGTGCATTTTTTTCACTAATAATTACGTCTGGGGAAAATATTTACGTCTGGGGAAAATATTTACGTCTGGGTAAAATATTTACGTCTGGGTAAAATATTTTACCCAGACGTAATTATTAGGAGACAATGTGTTGCTAATCAATATGAAGTTGAAATTAGTGGATTCATAGTGTAATTTAGGGTTGATATAAGCAGTGTGATATTTTAGTATATATAGTTGAAACACAAAGCATTTAATGCAGAAGGACGGGAGAGCCGGCATGATTAAAAAGTATAAATCACGGATTGTAATAAGAGACATCAGGGAATTCAGGGAAGCACTTGAAAAAGAAGGGGTATCCATACCTTTCAACGAAGAAATCAACATGGAAAATTTCAGAAAACCTCTTGAAATTGATGGCAGGACTATTCCCAACCGATTCTGCATTCAACCGATGGAAGGCTGTGATTGTGACAATGAGGGCAATCCATCAGAACTAACATATAGAAAATATAAAAGATTTGCTGCCGGTGGAGCAGGCATCATATGGCTTGAAGCAACGGCTGTGGTTCCTGAAGGTAGAGCAAATCCAGGTCAGTTATGGATACATAGAGGCAATATCGATAAATTCAAGAAGTTCGTAAGAGACATACGGGATAATTCTTTCAATGAAAAAGGTGAAAAGCAAAATCCGTTTCTTGTTCTGCAGCTTACTCATTCAGGGCGTGAGAGCAAACCTACAGGGAAAGCTGAGCCCATGATAATGCATCATTCCAAGGTGCTTGCATATAAACACAATCTTACCGAAGAATATCCCTTGGTTTCTGATGAGTATATGGACAAACTTCAGGATAAATACGTTGAAGCAGCAAGTCTAGCAAAGGAGTGCGGGTTTGATGCAGTTGATGTCAAGGCATGCCATGGTTATCTAATTCACGAAAATCTTTCGGCGTTTACAAGAGAAAACAGCAGATATGGTGGGAGTTTTGAAAACAGAACCAGATTTCTTAGGACTACGATCAAGCGTATCATGGATGAAGTTCCGGGAATCACTGTTTCATCAAGGCTCAGCGTTGCAGATGGTTACAAATATCCATATGGATGGGGTATGAGCACAGATGGAAGCTTGAATCCTGATTTGTCTGAACCAAAGAGGCTTATTGGAGAATTGCGTGACATAGGTGTCAAGATGCTTAATATTGCAATCGGGAATCCATACTTCAACCCAAATTATGAAAGACCATATGACTTCCCGATACAGGGATTTGACCTGCCTGAAGAGCATCCTCTCAAAACTTTGGAAAGAAACATCAGGCTGACATCTGAAATAGCTGAAACTTTTCCTGACATGACGTTTGTGACTTCGGGGACAAGCTGGCTGCGGCAGGTTACCATGAATTTGGGCGATTATGTCCTTTCTGAAGGAAAAGGCTCAATAATAGGTCTTGGGAGGATGGGTTTAGCTTATCCTGATTTCCCAAATGATTTCTTTACAAATGGAAAACTCAAGGCAGGCAAGGTCTGCATTACCTGCTCATCATGCACGCAGATGATGAGGGACGGTGTTGTTTCCGGCTGTGTCATAAGGGACTCAGATACATATGCAGGTATTTATTATCAGGGAAGGCTTACCAGCAAGGAATACATACATGAAATGGCTGATAGCTGTAAAAACTGCTGGGGAGGTTCCTGCAGCAATAATTGCCCTGCAGAGATTGATGTTGCCGGATTCATAAGAGAATTCTACAATGACAACATTAAGCGTGCATATGAAATCATGGTGGAATCAAACAAGATTCCTGAAACCTGCTCGTATACATGCCCATCTGAGGTACTGTGTGAAAGAACCTGTTCAGCGGGAATACTGGGGAAAAATTCAGTACCGATCAGTGAAATTCAGAAGTTCATATCAAAAAAAGCAAGGGAAGAAGGCTGGACCAGGATAAAAGCAGGCAAGCCGACAGGAAAAAAGGCTGCTGTCATTGGATTCGGCGGTGCCGGAATTGCATGTGCCGTTACTTTGATAGAAGCTGGTGTTTCTGTGACAGTATTCGAGGCTGCAGATTATCCCGGTGGAACAGCAGAAGCCGTTATTCCATTTGAAAGACTTCCAAAGGAAGTTTTCAGGAAAGAAGTTGAAAGCCTTGGCCTTGAGGATACAGGACTCTTTGAAATAAATTATAACACACCTATAGGACCAGACATGAATCTTGATGCAGTTGTAGCGATGGGTTATGATGTGGTATTCATCGGAGCAGGTATGTGCAAGACGTCTGCAATAGAGATGGGTAGCAGACCCAAGGGTGTCATTGATGCAATGACATTCCTTTACCAGAATAAAGCAGACAGTATAGAGCTCAGTGAAAATATGACTGCAGCAGTAATAGGGGGCGGTAATACAGCAATGGATGCTGTTACATCTTTGAAGGAAAGAGGACTTAGGAATGTATATCTGATATACAGGCGTTCATTCAAGGAGCTGCCTGCATGGAATGAAGAAGTCAGACATGCCCTGGACCTTGGGGTTCATTTCATGATTCTCAGCCAACCGGTAGGTTATGAAGGGTCTGAGAAACTCAAGGGCATTAGAATTTCACATACTATGCTGGGAGAGCCTGATGATTCAGGCAGGGCAAGACCTATAATAATACCTGATTCTGAGTATACGCTGCCAATAGATATCTGTGTTGAAGCAACAGGACAGATGGTGGATGATGAGCTTGTCAAAAGTCTTGTTGGAGTTGAGTTCACCAGGGGTAAAATAAAAGTTGATGGTAGATTCAGGACATCCAGGGAAAAAGTATATGCAGGTGGGGATATTGTAAACGGTGGAACAACAGTGGTTCAGGCAGCAGGAGAAGGAAGAAAAGCCGCAGAAACTATAATCGATGATTTATTTGGAGGGAAATAATATGAGCAGCAGGAAAGTTGCACTTGTAACAGGTGCCGCAAGAGGTATTGGTAACGGAATAGCCTTGCAGTTGGCAAAGGATGGATATTCAATTGCAATAATGGATGTCCTGAAAAAGGATGATGTACTTGATAACATAAAAACCGTTGAAGAAACAGGTGCAGATGTTCTCTATATAAGGGGCGACATCACCAAGGCTGAGAGCAGACTTGAGGTTGTTGAAACAACCCTTGAAAAATTCGGCAGAATTGATGTTCTGGTAAACAATGCAGGTGTTGCACCTAAAGTCAGAATGGATATTTTGGAAACAACTGAAGAAAGCTTTGATTTTGTAACAGGAATAAACCTAAAAGGCACATTTTTCCTGACCCAGCTGGTTGCCAACAAAATGACCGGGCTTGTTGGGAAAGTTGAGAATTACAGTCCTGTAATAGTAAATATTGCATCAATGTCATCTTATGTTTCCTCAACATCAAGGGGAGAATACTGTATCTCAAAGGCCGGTGTGAGCATGGTCACAAAACTGTTCGCGGACAGACTGGCTGAATTCGGTATCAATGTATATGAAATACGTCCAGGTATAATACTTACTCCAATGACAGAAGTTGTAAAGGGCAAATATGACAAACTTATTGCAGAAGGCCTGACACCTATCAAGAGATGGGGATATCCGGAGGATATTGCAAATGCAGTGTCTGCTTTTTGCTCAGGCAAATTTGCATTTTCCACCGGCGAAGTCGTCAATGTGGACGGTGGATTCCATATACAAAGACTATAAGGGGGAAATATGAATAAATATTCAGTTAACATCAAGGGGATTGATTATGATGTATTCAGCATGAATACAATAGTACTGGGAACAGGTGCTGCCGGATATAATGCAGCTGATTCCCTCTATGACCTAGGGCAGAAGGATATTGCTATCATAACCGAAGGTATCAAGATGGGAACTTCAAGGAATACGGGTTCCGACAAGCAGACCTACTACAAACTGACACTTTCAGGTAATACTCCTGATTCTGTATTTGAAATGGCACAGACTCTTTTCAAGGGTGGAAGTATGCATGGGGATATAGCTCTTGTTGAAGCAGCTCTCTCTGCCAGGGGATTCTATAAACTTGCATCTATAGGTGTACCGTTCCCTCATAATAAATATGGTGAGTATATAGGTTACAAGACCGACCATGATCCAAGGGAAAGGGCAACATCAGCCGGTCCGCTGACGTCCAAATTCATGACGGAAAAGCTTGAAGTCCAGATTAACAACAAAGGTATCAGGATTTTCGATGGATTTGTTGTAATTGCTGTTCTAACCAAGGATGAAAAGGCCATAGGTCTTCTGGCCATTGATACTGCCAAACAGGATTCAGCAAACAAAGGGTTTACCCTTTTCAATTGTACAAATGTCATTTATGCTGCAGGGGGACCTGCAGGTATGTATCTGACCAGTGTTTATCCGGTAAATCATCTTGGAAGTTCTGGCATGGCTTATGAAGCCGGTGCAAAGGGAATCAACCTAACCGAATCCCAGTATGGAATTGCATCAATTAAATTTAGATGGAATCTTTCAGGCACCTATCAGCAGGTTATTCCCAGATACATTTCCACTGATAGGGATGGAAATGATGAAAAGGAATTTCTCGATGAATATTTTGATGACAAAGGAAAGCTTCTTGATGCAATTTTCCTGAAAGGCTATCAATGGCCCTTTGATCCCAGAAAAATTGAGAACTTCGGTTCCTCAATTATTGATATCCTGGTTTACAATGAAACCCAGATAAAAGGCAGAAGGGTTTACATGGACTTCATGAGCAATCCAACCTGCAGTGAGAAGAATGGTGAATTTGATTTCTCAATGCTGGGCAAAGAAAGTTACAGCTACCTGAAAAACTCAAATGCGTTGTTCGGAAAACCCATTGAAAGGCTTGCCCACATGAACCAACCAGCCATTGAACTTTATTCCAACAACGGTATTGACCTAACAACGGAATATCTTGAAATCGCTGTATGTGCACAGCACAACAACGGCGGACTCATGGGAAACATGTGGTGGGAGAGCAATATACAGCATCTGTTCCCGGTTGGTGAAGTCAACGGAACATTCGGAGTATATAGACCGGGAGGCAGTGCCCTTAACTCAACTCAGGTAGGTTCATTTAGAGCGGCCCAGTTCATTGCAGCAAATTATACTGAAGAACCGATGGAATCAAGTGAATTCGCGAAGGTTGTCGAATCAACTGTTTCTGCCAATATGAACAGGGCACTGACGATTCTTTCCAACGAGGGCGAATCAAACATCATTGAAAACAGATTTGAAATGCAAGGCAGAATGACTAGGGCCGGTGCTCATATAAGATCACTGCCTGAAGCAGAAAAAGCACTTTCTGAATCCATTTTACTGCTCGCAAACTTTGAAAAAACAACCGTTGCCGGACGAAGCTTTGAACTTGTCGAAGCATTTAGAAACAGGGATATTCTCATTACCCAGATAGTATATCTGAAGGCAATCATTGAGTTCATCAGGAACGGAGGACGTTCAAGGGGTTCATATCTTGTCAGCGATGACAAAGGCATTCTTCCCCTTGATAAACTATCTGATGATTTCAGATTCACCCTGGACAAAGGTGATCTTCTTAAGAAGGCCTGTGTTATAGGCATGAATCAGACGGGTTCTGAACCTGAATTTGAGGTTGAATGGCAGGATATAAGACCCATTCCTACTGAGGACAACTGGTTCGAGAATGTATGGAGTGCATACAGACGCGGTGAAATAGTAAAGTGAATTTTGGAGACCGTAAAGCGGTCTCCTTTTCTAAGGGGGTATTTTATGGGATTTTCTTTGGTGCATGGCCTTGAAGTAACTTCTTCGTATGGGAAAATATTACTTGATTTTGCTATATGCCCGATTGTAAGAAGAGAACCGATGAACTATCCCGGCTTACCTGATGGGCTTGAAGTTGAAATACTTAGGAAAGAAGTGCCGGGTTTTCACTATAACAAATACAGGGATGGATATCTTCTGACTGAGGATTTTCAAGGTGCTGATGTCATATACAAAGGCAGACCTGAGAGGAAATCGGAAAATCTATTCAGATATACTGATGACAGTGCTGTGATGGGCAGTGTTTATGTATACTGGGTGACTACATCTCTCAATGAAAGGCCTCTGGGTCCTGTTCATGTCAGGGTTGTTGACAATGACATAATTTGGGCTCATGAAAAAACAACCGGGGAATGCAGAAGAATTGCTTCCCTGTATGATGGAGTCATCCTTGAAAGCCATGGTTTATCTGTCAGGGGAAATGAAATGATTTCCCTGAAAAAAGGTAACATGGAAAATGCTGTTATTATTATCGGTGGTGTTCATGCGGCTGAAGCAGGCCAGTTTACAGCCCTGGATGTATTTGAAAGATTCTGTGCATTGAATGATGGACTGCTTTTCGAAAATGTTGGACTGGCAGTCATGCCCTCTGCAAATCCTGATGAAGCAGACAGAATGGCAAAAGGTCATACATATTATTTAAGAAAAAATGCTGCAGGAGTTGATCTCAACAGAAATTTTCCTTCTGACTGGGAAGTGGTGGATGAAATGTACGGCCTGAATACAGCAGACCCAACATCATTGACTTACAGGGGGCCTGTCCCGGTATCTGAACCGGAATCAAAGGCCATTATTAAATTCATTGAATCAACGGTTCCCAGGGCTGTTTTTTCATTGCATTGTTACCCCGGTGGAATAACATTTGACCAATTTTTCGGTCCCGGAGCTGCAAAAGACGATGCAGCCTATGTGAAAGAATGTACAGAACTTGCCCATTCCTACACAGAAGGTTTCAGAAAGGGAGAATACCCCGGTCAGCTGTTTCTATCCTTTGGAACAACACCTGGAAGCCTGCCCCTTTGGATATACAGAACATTCAATGTTCCTTCATTTGACATGGAAGCCTGGGAATGGTTTGTTAGAAACCATCCCATGGCACTGCAGGCCTGTGAATTCAAGGCGGACATCGAGATGATGCAGGATATAGCCGTAAGGCATTTTGACGGTATAATGAAATATATTGAGGAGGTACTGTTGATTTGACTGACTTAAGGTTAATGATTGATATAAACTCCGACATAGGCGAGGGCTTTCCATTTGACCTTGAATTGATGAAATATGTCAGCAGTGTGAATATATGCTGTGGCCTCCATGCCGGAAGCATTGATGTAATGAAGACAACAATATCGGCTTCAATCAAAGCTGGCATAGCAGCAGGAGCACATCCAGGTTATCCTGACAGGGATAATTTTGGAAGAATTGATCCCGGCCTTGATGATAAGGAAACAGTTGACGTAGTTGTTGAACAAATGTGTTTGTTTGACAAGGCAATCAGGGAAGCGGGTTCAAGAACAGCCCACATGAAGCTTCATGGAGCATTGTACAACAAGGCTGCAGCAAGTCCTTTTCTTATGTACGAAATCGTGAAGACTGTTGTATCCGTAGTCGGTAAAATCCCTGTTTTTTCACTTGCCGGCTCAGCTTCAATTCAAGCCATAACCGATGGTGGTGGAATTCCTGTCAGCGAGGCTTTTGCCGACAGGGCATATGAGCCGGATGGAACCCTTATGTCAAGAAAATTGAAAGGTGCAGTTATAACTGATTACCGAATCGTTGCTGAAAGAGTCTTTATGCTTGCTTTGGGGAACCCCGGCGGATTTTTACCCTCCCATGCTGATTCCGTCTGCATACATGGAGATACCAAGGGTGCCCTGCTTATGGCGGCGGCTATAAAGAAAAAACTTATGGAAGAAGGTATTGCCGTTGCGAGAAGATTTTGACTACAGGCTTCATTTTCCTGCGGACAATTATATACTGATTGATTTTGGCAACAGGATTGATGAGGAACTTAACAAATACATTCTTGGAATGGCGGATGTCCTTGACCATGAAGCAATAATTGAAGTAATTCCGGCTTACTCAAGTATTTTGATCGAGTTCGATACCGGAATTGCTCAAAAAACTGAATTGTGTTCATTTATCAAAAATATTAAGCATGTAAAAACAAGGGCAGAAGGCAAAATACATGACATTCCTGTTATATACGGAGGTGAACAAGGACCTGACTTATCCTTTGTGGCTCTCAATGCAGGGCTTACAGAGGAAGATGTGATACAGATACACACATCTGTCCTTTACCGGGTGTTCATGATTGGATTTTTACCGGGATTCTGTTATCTCGGTGGCTTGGATAAAAGGCTTGAAACAAAAAGACTGGATGTCCCTCGAATGGTTATCCCGGCGGGCTCGGTAGGTATTGCCGGTATGCAGACCGGAGTATATCCTGAAAAAAGCCCCGGAGGATGGCGGATAATAGGAAAGACAGATTTCAAATTTTTCAATCCGGAAACCGGAACGATATTTCCTGTCAGGCATGGAGACCGTGTCAGATTCAAGGCGGTGCAAAATGGATGTTGAAACCTTCAGGATCATTGAACCGGGTATCTATTCATCCATACAGGATGGTGGAAGAAGGGGCTTCAGAAAGTACGGAATGCCGGTTTCTGGAGCTATGGATCCATATGCCTTCAATATATTGAATAATCTATTGGGTAACAGACCGGTGGCACCTGCCATTGAAATAACAGGCAGCTGGTTTTCAGGAGAGTTCTTGAGGGACTGCAGCTTTGCTTTGAGTGGTGCCAACCCGGGAGCAGATCTGGATGGATTACCAATCGTAATGAATCGGGTATTTGAAGCTCAGAAGGGCAATGTAATTAATTTCAGTAGAATGCATGGAGGAATCAGAACTTATCTTGGCGTTTCAGGAGGCTTTGTAAAACAGGTGTTCCTTGGAAGCATGTCAATGTGCAGGGGTGAAAGAATAAAACGTGGCGAGATTCTATTTTCTGAAAACCTCAAAACAGAACCCAATGAAACTGATTTTGATTTTTCTTATATCAGAGCTGATGGGAACTATACAATCAGGGTAAGAAAAGGTCCTGATTCGGATTTCTTCGACGAAAGAATTTTAAGAAATTTCCTTAATGACGGATTTTTTGTATCCAGATACTTAGACAGAATGGGAGTCAGACTTGATGCCAGTGAAAATATTTCCGGTGGACCGGATGGAATTGTCACCAAGCCGGTTTTCCCGGGATGCATACAGTTGACCGGAGCAGGCATGCCCATAATTATAATGAATGATGGACAGACCACCGGCGGGTATCCGGTTATTGCAGTAGTTGAAAGAGAGGACTTAAGAATTGCCGGTCAGCTAAAAGCCGGTGATACTTTGGCATTCAAGAGTGTTTGATACCTGATATCTGATATAATTAAGGATATGAAAGGGGGAGTTGTGATGGAAGAAAAATTACTTGTAACAGTTGAAAAAAGTGTGGAACTTTTCCTGTATGAAGGAATTCTCAAACAGAACGAAATCCCATATTTGGTTAAACAAAAAAGTGTGGGCGGTTATATGAAGATAATTGCAGGTTCCATCTCTCATTCAGTACCGGCTGATATTTATGTAGGTGAATTGGATTATGAAAAAGCCCTGGAATTAACTGAGGTGATGAGAACTGAAGAAAACCAAGCACCGGACAACAAGGATAACCCTGTATATAAAAAAAGAAATATCTTTGCATGGGCTATTGTTTCAATGTTCATTCTGATGATAATAATTGCGTTGGTGACCGGAGCATTCAAGGGCTAGGAGGCTAAAGATGGTTGATTGGAAACAGGTAAGAGAAAAAATAAATAATTACAAATGGGCAGAAGAGCTATACAGGAAAATGAAGACTGACGCAACTGTCTTCATTGATAGTTATCATGATGATGCATCGCGAACTGCAGGATGGGGGCATAATTACCATTGCGACAAGTGTGCCGGTAGACTCGCATATGACATAAATTCACCTCATGAACATAAATGTACGGTTTGCGGTAAAATAAATACTGGATCAAAGAAAGACAATGCCTGGACTGCTACTTACAGAGGACAGACATTTGGAACGATATACAATTCAGGGATCCTTTATAGCCTTGACAGGGACAATAAATATCCAGATTTCGCAAAAAAAGCCCTGAATTTCTTTTCAGAAAATTATAATTCGTTTACAGCTGAGTCACCGGCAAAAAGATTTGAAGGTAAATTAACCGGCATAAATCTCTCGGATGCTGTCAATATCATACAATGCTTATTGGGCATGGATATGATGAGGGAATGTTTCAAAGAAGAAGAACTCAATGCTTGGCACGACAAACTATTCATTCCCCAGGCTGAAATGTATGACCAGTTTTCCAATAAAATATATAACATACCTGCATGGATGAAGGCAGCTGAGGGAATGATTGGACTTTTCTTTGATGATAGAAAAATCATAGACAATGCAGTATATTCAAGATTCGGACTGCTGGACCAGATGAGAAGGGGAGTTACAAAGGAAGGAATGTGGTTTGAATATTCGCCCCATTACCATTTTTATTGTGCGGATCCCATTACATATTTCATGTATATGGCCAAAGAACATAATCTGTACATACCTGAAACAGATGAACTCTTCAATTATCTTGAAAGATTATATATGTATCCCGTTGAAAATATGTTTTCAAATGGATTTCTGCCGAATCCAGGTGATGGATGGCCGGAAATACATGTTAACAAATATAAAAGACAGATAGAATATGCTGCTCAGATTCTGAACAACGATTATCTGAAACAGATACTGGGAACCTTTTATAAGGAAGGCGAAGCATCGGTACCGGAAAGACTGCTTTTCAATCCGGGCTATCCCGACATGGGGCTGCCGTCATTCGGTTCACAAAACAATGAGGACAGTTTCAATGCCATTCTGAAGAATAATATTACGGAAGTCTTTTTAAAGACAGGCATAAAAACCATAAGTCATGCCCATCCGGATGTTATGACCATCGAAATGGCATTTTATGGAGATTTGGTATCCTGCGACCTATGCAGCAATGGTTACAGTACAAGGATATTCCAGGAATGGCAGCGTAAAACCATAGCCCATAATACGGTTATTCTTGACATGATGGACCAAAAATACGAGCCTGTGGGAGAAGGAGTCTGGCCGGAGGGGATAGTGGAGTACTTTGATGAAAGCAGAATCAGAGCCAAAAGTAAAAATGTTTATGAATGCTGTGACTATACAAGGGATATTCGAATAGAGGAAAACACAATATATGATGAATTTCATGTAAAGGGAGTTGAAGAGTACAATATCGAATGGCTGTTCTACTGCAAAGGAAAGATTGAATGCAGTTATGAAACCGAGGTAATTGGCAGTCTGGGCGACAGTGAAGGATACCAGCATCTTTTTGATGTTCGGAAATTCAGTGGTGAATTTGACTGGTCCATTGACTTTGAAATGAATGACAAGACAGTCACCCTTGATTTTGAAGGAATGAAAGGGACAGAGGTGTTTTTGGTGAACAGCTATACAACGGATTTCAACACCACACGCCCTGGGGTTATTGTCAGGCGAAAAGGCTCTGAAACTCTATTTAAAGCAAAATATACCTGTACTTTGAAAGGATAACCGGATATGAAAGGTAATTGGATATGGGTTCAGGGCGGCAGTGACTGTGAAAACAAAGTCGCCTGTTTTAGAAAAGAATTCACAGTAAATTCATGTGAAGAAACAGTAATAAGAATAAGTGCCGATACAAGATATGTTCTATATATAAACGGCAGGGAAATAGGCCGGGGACCCATCAGGTCAACCATAGAGCGCTGGTATTATGATGAATATGATATAAGCGCAGATATAATGACAGGAAGAAATTTGCTTGCTGTGAGGGTCTGGGATTATGGTTGGTCTACTTATCAGACGATAGCAAATAAGGGAGGGCTTTCCTTTGAAATAACTGAAAGTGGTGTATCTGTTGCAGTATCAGACTCATCTGTTTTATGTACTTTTGACAAAGGGTGGATTTCAAAGACGGTAAAAAGAAATGTAAATCTTGGATTCATGGAACATTATAATGCTGCTGATTTTTCATTTGATTGGATGAAGAACAGCTTTGATGACAGTGACTGGAAGACTGCGGTATCAGTTTTGGACAACTGGGGCGAACTTACAAAAAGACCTGTCAAATATCTTGACCGAAAAACAGTCATGGCTGAAAATATTGTTTCAATTTCTGAAACCAACAGAAAAGGCAGGGTTGTTTCTATAAATGCAAGGGAAGCTTTGTTTCCGGGCCGAAGAGATGCAAATGCTACAATCATGACTGCCTATATCGGTGCATGCATCGAAGCTGAGTTTGATTGTAAAGGAACAATTGAGTTCCCCACAAACAAGTGGAACGGCATGCATGGTGACTATAAAATAGACGGTGTTCTTTATAAAATCGGCAAAGGTGATAGAAGGAGGGAGGTAAGCCTCAAAAAGGGAAAACAATTCTTCATCATGGAACTTTCTGCAAAATTTGATGACCTTTTTGTTCATATTGAATACGATTTTGACTGTAAAGTTGAGTTCAAAGAATTCTTTACCGTGGGACCAGTCCAGTTCATTCCCAATGAAACTGATGGCTTTCGTGATATATATGGTGGACTTTTGGACTATGACGGTTCATCCAGTGCCACTGAATCTGACAGAGGTATATTTGACAGCACCGATGTCAGGGATCTTGCTGATTGTGGATTTCCCGTTAATACGGTGGATGAGGGCTATGTCTTCCATGATGAATACATTTATTCACTTTCTAGGAATATGGAAAAAGTCAGTGACATTCCTGTAAAAGCAGAGCACAATAATCTTCTAAATGGAAACAACCTGACAACGGTCATCGAAGCACCTTCCAAAGGAACCGATTCTTCAATAATCCTGGACTTCAACAACATGTTTGTTGGCAACATTGGCTTTACAATTAATGCGCCTGGTGGCCAGGTCATGGATATCTATTGTTTTGAGAATATGTTCGAAGGTTACATAGACTTTACCTTCGGACTAAACAATGGCATCAGGTATATTTGCAGCCAGGGCTGGCAGGATTATACAAGCCTTACAAGGATGGGACTTCGTTTCATGATGATTACATTCCGTGACCAAAAGGAAAGAATCGAAATCAGGGGTTTGAGAGTAAACCAGGGAAGTTATCCTGTATCCATGAACGGTAATTTTCGCTGCAGTGACTGGAAACTTAATAAAATCTTTGAAATATCAAAAAGAACAAATCTGATGTGTTCTGAAGATACATTTGCCGACAGTCCGACTTATGAACAGGCTTTCTGGAGTGGCGATGCACAGGTAAGTGCTGCTGTTAGTACATTCTATTTCGGAGAATATGATTTGCTTCGCCATTGTTTGATGCAGGTGCCACTTGGCAGAAAGTACACAAAGCTTTTACCGGCTCTGATGCCCACCGATTGGGAGACAGCGATTCCCATTTGGACGATGAACTGGATGATTTCAATTGAACAGTACATCTTCTATACAGGAGATGAAAGTATTTACAATGATTTATATGATGAAGTCAGAATTACCCTTGACTATTACAGTAACTTTATTTCTGAAGAAGGTGCCTTTGACATCAAGGCATGGAATATGCTCGACTGGGCACCAATGGATATAGGCAACAGTGGTGTGGTGACTGCGCAGCAGGGACTGTTGGCCCATTGCTTTGAATTTGGTGCAAGGATGGCACAGAAACTTGGCTTCCATGACGATGTACAAAATTGCACCCGGAAGGCTGAAAAGTTGCTTGAATATTTGGAAAACCATCTTTGGCTTGAAGACAAACAGGCTTATGCCGACGGATGGACAAAGGAAGAGGGTTTTGCAAAGACATTAAGCATGCAGACACATGTAATGCTGGAACTTTATGGATTGCTGAGAAACAAGGCCAGAAGACAGATTGTTCTGGGCAAGTTGCTGCAAGGCCAGGAAGGGTGGCTGGAACCAGGGTCACCGTTCATGCTGTTTTACCTGTTTGAAATATTGCACAGGAACGGATATGACATCCGCATTCTTGATGAAATAAGGGACAGGTGGGGAATGATGCTGAGATACGACTCATCTACATGCTGGGAAGTGTTTCCCGGGTTCTATGAAAATTCAAGGACAAGAAGCTACTGTCATTCATGGTCATCTGCACCCGGTTATGTTTTCATTAAATATATTCTTGGGCTAGTACCTATTGAACAGGGTTTCAGTAAGATGTCACTTTCCATACCCGAAACAGACCTTGAATGGTGTGAAGGCAGTATACCTACTCCATATGGCAAGATTTATGTTTACTGGAGTAAAACTGGCAATTATAAAAAATTTCGTGCTGTTGTTCCCATAGGCATAGAAATATCAGATGAAACTGACGGCTCCTGGGATATTACGCTGGAGAGATTCTGATATGAAGGAAAATTTGACGAGGGAATTCGATGTCAGGGTAAGACATTGCTGCAAGAATGGAAAGCTGGCACTGCACGAACTTTTCAAGTTTATGCAGGAATGTGCTGTTCTGCACGCCTATGAACTTGGTGTGGGTATGGATCAGATAGCTGTTACCAACAAAGCGTTTGTTCTTTCAAGGGCTGTAATAAATATCCTTGAAATGCCTTCATTTGGTGAAGTGATTAAGCTAACAACCTATCCTGCTGGAATTGAGAAACTCTATTTTATCAGGGATTATGAAATGTTCTGCAATGGCAGGCTTTTTGCATCAGCCAGGACACTTTGGCTGGTCATAGACATAGATACCAGGAGACCTGACAGGAATCTGGCTAAATCAGTTGATTTTCCGTTGAATACCAATCCGGCTCTCGGACTTATAAATCCTTTGAAACCAGGGCTTCCTGAAACTGTTGAACCTATATTCAATACCATGGTCAGATATTCTGACATAGATATGCTGGGACATGCCAACAATTCCTCTTATATTAGATGGGCCGGAGATTGTCTCGGAGAGGATTTCTTCAAAAACAATAATTCCTATTCCATAACTGTAAATTTTTCTTCCGAGATGAAGGAAGGAGAGGAACTTAGGATTTTTTATGATGGTATTTTGATGTTGGGAAAGAGCAGCGGGGATCGTGAAACTTTCAGGGTTATGATTGAACCTAAATAATCATTCAAATTTGAATGTCCGGAGAGTTTCCATTGTCCTGTTGTAGGATTTGCGGGCCTGGTCATCTGCATAATCATTTTCATGAAGACGTACATCGGGGTCAGGTATAGGAATTATTTCATAATGCAGTCCATCTTCATCCTCATATTTGTATGGCCATGTCGGAATGTGTTCAGCCAGTGAAAGATCAAATGAGCCGGATGAATCAATCTCAAATGTAAGTTTAACCATAACCCCATCTTCAGTATATATGGCATTGTCGCGGTGATCGGTTCTAATGAAATTTGATATGTAGTTTCCCATTGAGTATATTACATATTTATTCTTATCTTCAATTACCATGGTTTCTGCGGGTCTGACAACATGTGGGTGAGTACCAAGTATTACATCAGCACCTGCCTCGAACAAAGTCTTTGCATAGGAAGGCTGCCAGGTTTCCGTATCCCTTGTGTATTCATTTCCCCAGTGCAGGTATACTATTATCAGACTTGAATGGGTTCTGGCTTTTTCGATATCGCTTATGATGCTTTCAAGGTTCATGACATTTATCATGTATTTTTTGCTATCTTCCAGCAAAGGTTCATTTCCATTGAGGTGCTGGGTATAGGCAAGTATACTAATCCCATGACCAAAATAGTCATATGTAAGGTAATTGGTTTCCGGTTCGCTGTAAGTTCCCGTATGCAAAAGGCTCCTCGCCTCAATTTCATCCAATGTTAAAAGCACGCCTTCAATTCCACGGTCAAGTGAATGATTATTGGCTGTTACCAGGGCATCGAAACCTGCACCTTTGATGGCGTCAAGTATTTCAACCGGTGTATTGAAAAGAGGGTAACTTGTATAACCGGATGCGGAACCGGCAGTTACAGTTTCAAGATTGGCAATTGAAAAATCTGCTTCATTGATAATGTCACTTACATATATATAATTTTCTGAAAAATCATATTCACCTGAAGAGACATCCAGGGCAGCCCTCAGATTGTCAGCATGGGCCATGATGTCGCCGGCAGCAAGCAGGGTAAAGGTTGTGGGCCCCGGTGATGGCTCTGGTGAAGGTGACTCCGGGGTCGGTGATGGTGTTGTTACCGGCAAAGGGGTTCGGGTTGGATTCAAGGTTTGAGAAGCTTCAGGGACTGGAGAATCGGGCAGGTCAAGTCGATCCAACAATGAAGAACACGATGTCAGAAACAAG
>JAFGIJ010000089.1 GCA_016929655.1 Clostridia bacterium | reverse complement strand
TTTCTTCTTGGTGCCATAAATAACCTCCGTCATGGTGTTAATATTTTACACCACTTTGGAGGTTTACACGAAACTTGGGATTGTCTCTAAATAGAAGAGCCCGTTACAATAAATACCAACAGGGCTTTTCTGTATTTCAGTTGAATATTATTTTTATGTTAGAATAGCAATTAAATAAACTACACTACATTAGCAGGTGGGCCAATTGTTTGGGATTAGAAAAGCAAAACCAGATGATGCTGACATTATTACAAAAATATGTTTCAAGTCAAAAGACTTATGGAAATATCCACTAGAATACTTTGATGTTTGGAAAGAAGAGTTAACCATTAGTCCAAACCATATTGAATCAAAAATAGTATATGTGGTAGAAACTGGTGATACTATTGTAGCATTCTACTCAATTATTACAGTTAGCTCTGATTTCTGTATAAAGGGAGAAATTATTAGTAAGGGATATTATTTGGAACGCATGTTTGTTTTGCCTCAATATATTATGCAAGGAATAGGACACTTACTGATGGAACAAGCGCGTAAAGCTATGTAAGAGTAATCAAAAAAGTACTCTATATATCATGGTTGATCCGAATGCCAGAGGGTTTATGAAAAAGTGGTGGCTGCTTTGTAAGAGAGATTCCAACGAATTTTTCCAACCGTAAAATTGTTTTTTGCAAACATAAATTCCCCACTTTTGCAGAGCCATTGATTTCTTCACCGGGTGGGGAATTTAACTCTTCCTCATCAGTGAATTCTCCGTCCTGTAACTGTCCCTTTCAAACAGCAGGAGATGGCTGTAATGTATGATTCGGTCAATCATAGCATTCGTCATCTGCTCACTGTAGAAGACATTGACCCATTTGCTGAACTCCAGGTTCGTTGTAATAATCAAACTCTTCCTCTCGTAGTATTCAGACACTACTTGGAACAAAAGCTGAGCTCCGTCCCTGTCGACCGGGACAAAGCCCCACTCGTCGCATATCAGCAGATCAAGGTCCATAAGTTTCTTCATTAAACTCCCAAGCATTCCCCCTTTCTTCTTTTCGTTCAATAGATTTACCAAGGCTGCAGTTCTGTAGAATCCAACCCTATAACCCTTGCCGCAGGCGTTTATCCCCGTGGCTATGGCCATATGGGTTTTACCAGCCCCTACATTCCCATAGAGAATCAAGTTCTCCTTCTTTTCAATGAATCTGCCCTCCTTGATATCATCAACATTTATGCTGTCTGGTATACGTATGCCTTCAAATGAATAGCCTTCAAAAGTCTTCATACTGTAGAAGCCGGCACCTTTCAAAAGACGGTTCCTTCTCCGTTCCTCCCGGCCTTCAATCTCCAACCTTAGAACATTGAGAAGGTATTCCTGATTGTTGCTGCCCTCTATCTCAAAGCATGTCTGGGCTATTGCCTGGTTGAGCTTCAGTGTCTTGCAGCAGAGGGCTATCTGTTCCTGAATAACTGTGTTCATCAATTGACCCTCCCCTCATCAAGAAATGCGTCATACTCAGACAAATTGCTTCTGATCGGTTGCAGGGGCGGAATATTCCTTTTCCCGTTGAGTTCTGCAATCTCAGGATATTCATCATTGATCATCCTATGTATTGCAAGCACACTGTCAGGATCATTTACTCCATTGGCAATCGACACCGTCAACGATTCAACTGCCTTGTCAAAACCGGATTCCCCGGTTATCGCTGCAAGCTGTTTCAGCATTTTTGAAAGCTTACTCTGCTCAACGGAATCCGCATAATTCCTTAGTGCTTCGGGCATCATTTCGTAAACGCCCGTATACTTAAGTGCACGCGGTCGTCTTGCCAGTGCTCCCAGATATGGTATCCAATCCATGCTTTCCGAGACCTGGTCTCCGTACAAACGAGTATGCTTAACGATTTCACGGTAGTTTTCATCAAGGATCCGCACCTGGTAGGCCCCCAATTCAACCCATACCTCCTGGCTCTCATATTTAGGTGCCGTTGAATATATGTGCTTTCCATTATCAATCCTCACTTTCGCATACTTGTCAGTCTTGTGCTTCTCGAGCTTCTCAATCCTGAAATCCACCGGGTTCAGGGGCAGCATGTTTTCCATGTCCTCAAGAAACAATTCATTCTGAGGAACATTCTTAATGTAATGGTTCTTTGCATTGTGCTCTTTGGTCGCATCCAGCAACTCTACATTGAATTGTTCAATACTGTCGAACCTTGGAACCGGAACAAGCATGTTTCTCCTGTGGTACCCGACCTTGCTTTCAACATTGCCTTTTTCATTGCCGCTGTTCGGATTGCAGAACACAGCTTCAAATCCATAATGATTTTTGAACTGCAGAAACCTTTCGGTCAGTTTTCGATCTCCGCCCTTAAGTATCTTGGTCACCAGCGGTGAAGCATTGTCAAACCATATCCTGCGTGGCACTCTCCCGATGTGGTTGAAGATATTCTTCATCCCTTGCATCAGACATTCCATGTTTTCCCCCGGAAACAGCTGAACATAGCCATTATTGCTGTTGGGAAATGAAAGGTTCAGATGGTTACCATCATTCAGTATCCCTCGTTCATAGTATTGGGAATGTCCGAAATCAGACTGGGCCTCACCGGTTTTATGAACCAGGGGCATTGCAAACCCACTTGTTCCATAAAGCTCCTTTTTCTTCTCTTTTACATATTCAGCCACAAGCCGGTATGAACAATCATAGCCATCCAGTTCACAAAGACGATCATGAACCCTCTTTGCAGTGTGCCTCTGTTTACGTTTATGAAGTTTATCCTCTTCAAGCCATGCCTCTATGATTGGCTTGAACTTGTCAAGTTTTGATTCTCTCTTCATGTCCGTTTCTACAGGAACCGCCGGTGAAAAATCATCCCTGTTTATGGAGTCTCTGATGGTTTTCCTATCGTGACCTGTCTCCCTTGAAATTTCCGATATATTTTGACCTTTCTCAAAATATCTTTCTCGTATATCATTAATACGTGCCATTGGTAGCATCCTTTCCCTGCCTCCTTATGTTGTCGTTATCACAAGGATAAGCAGTGTTCGATTTGTTATCAATGGCCCTTTGCATATATGGGGAATTCCTCATTGCAAAATTGGGGAATTATGTCTGCAATT
>JAFGIJ010000017.1 GCA_016929655.1 Clostridia bacterium | reverse complement strand
ATCGCCGAATCCTGAACCATTGACCTTGAAATCCAGATAAATCCGCCGGTCTGTAGTTGCATATGTATGTCTTTTCTCAAAAGCGTCCCATATAGCGTCCCTTGTAAGCTCCCCGGCTTTGACCGCAGTTACCGGCCCTGTGCCATAGGCACTGTCACGTTTATTAAGATATCTGAAGAATCTACCTCTTGATTCTTCTATTGTCCTTGGTCCACCCATAAGGCCATAATGAAGGTCCGAGCTGCCGCAAACTGCAGGCCTGAACCCTCTGTCCAGAGCTTCCTGTAAAAGCCACTCAGCATTACCGAATGCACTGACTGCCTCTATCATACGTTCTCTTGCAGGCAGATAATCACACCATCTGGGTATTCGTCCTCCTATATGTACTTCAAGAAATACATCATTCCTAAAGCCATATGTCTTTTCCAGTTCCTCCATGGGAAGTCTGAAATCCGGTGGCAAGTCTTCATTGATGATCTTGAAAAATATGTTTCTATCGCCTTCTGGTACGGGATGGGCCTCATATGACAGAAATGGAACATATTGCCCCGGTTTATTGGTTTTCTTGCATGCATCCCTGTAATCATCCCATATCCTTTGTCTGTCAGACTCAGGAAATGACATGGGTCCGGGTGCTGAGAAATCAAGCCTGCCTATATCCCTGGCCTGCTCATGCCTTGCCAATGGTGATGTTTTTTCATTGCTGACATGCATCAGGTGCATTGTGGAGTCTCCCCATCCATGTGCATGAAGATCTCCCCAGAAAATATAATCCTCTGGTCTCTCTTCAACTGTTATAGGATTTGACAGATATTTTTCAACCGCATCCTTAAAGCCGGCTTCAAGTCGATAGACTCCTGTTTTTTTAAACACAACACCGTCCAAAATACCTATCCCGCCAGAGATTTCCAGTTCCCGGCCCTCTATTACAATCGTATCCCTGAACATCTCCATAAGATTTCCGCAGTTATCATAAATTCCTATATGAATTCTCTGTGGTTCACCGGATTTAGCAATAGTAGGCCCTAGAATTCTAATGAACCTACCGTCACTTCTGGCAGTTACTTCAAACTCAAATGGAGCACCTTCGACCGGATATATATTCCCCGGGTAACCGGCTTCCAGAAAAAGATAAGATTTCCCGGCTGTCCAGTAGGTATTGCTTCCTTTTCCCCCATACTGCCGGTCTCCAATACGTATAGTAATGACATTGCCTCTCTTAAACTTGCCTGATTTGATGTAAATCCGGCAAATTTTACTGAAACCGGGTACTTTTTCCAATAGTTCCAGTTGCGCGGAACCAGTGTTTTCTAAACTGATATAGTCTTTGCCTTCAGGCTTATTTTTTTGCATCTCGTGAGCAAGGCTGCCGTTGTATATATAAATACTCAGATATTCGCCCTCTCCCATTGTTCTGCCATCATTCCGGATTTTGATTTCAAATGTCCCGGCAGTGGCTGCAGGAACCTTGAAATCCGCTCCTTTAAATTCATTTCCGTCAGTATCAGTAAAACTTAACTCATATGTAATTTTGTATTCAGAATATTTATCGGAAATAATTCCGGTTAATCCATCCATATAGTCAGGTTGTTTAAGAATTTCACCATAATCCATTGTATTCTCCCCATTTCAGCCTGAATTTTTCACAAGGAATTTCAATCTATCATAACGGCTGATGAAATATATTATACTATATTGATATTGTATTTATTAAAAAATAGGTTAGTATTGTTTAATATCCTTGTACTAGGGTATAAAACAAACAATTAGATAAGTAATTAAGGAGTGATCATATGAAAAAATTTAATTCTGACCTACTACTGGTATACGAATTGTCCCACACGTACAGAGATGCATTAATCAAAGATTTTGAAGACAATTACGACCTGCCGGGTAATCTGAACAAGACTCACCTTCGGACTTTGCTCTATATAAAGTTTGAGAAAAACCCAAAGATGTCTCTGATTAGCAGCAGAATGGGGCTTGAAAAAGGTTCATTTACACCTGTAGCACAGAAGTTGCTGGAACTTGGTTATATAACCAAGAACAAAACCGACAAGGATAGAAGAAAAAGCATTCTGCTTCTGTCGGAAAAAGGATTGGCAGCAGCCAATGAATACGAAAAAGCCCATATTGAGTTTCTTGAACAGAAATTCTCACAGCTTGATGAGGATGAGAACCAGAAATTGCATGAATCACTGGAAAATCTTCTTACACTGACCAAAAAACTAATTGAGTCCTGATTCAAGTGTGGCTTTCATCAAGTAATTCCTGGTATCTGAAACAATCAACAGTATGATCGTTTAGGATACCTATTGCCTGAAGATATGCATAGATGATAGTTGTGCCCACAAAGCTCATGCCCCTTCTTTTCAGTTCCTTGGAAACTGTATCGGAAAGGCCATTGCTTGCGGGCACTTCCTTTATGCTTTTGTAATTACCATGTATTGTCCTGCCATCAGTAAATCGCCACAGGAATTTATCAAAGCTGCCAAACTCTTTTTGTATGGCAATGACTGCTTTTGCATTTTTTATTGCAGAATTTATTTTAAGCCTGTTTCT
>JAFGIJ010000088.1 GCA_016929655.1 Clostridia bacterium | reverse complement strand
TGCCAAAAAAAATAACTGTAAAATCTATGGGTACTGTTTTATGACAACTCATGGACATTTTTTTGTAGATCCGATGGGATATGATATATCCAATTTAATGCACGATGTCAATATGTGCTATGCACAGTATTATAATAAAAAATATAACAGACATGGTCCTGTTTTCTGGGGTCGGTTTGATAGTGATCCTGTATGCAGTGATGCCTATTGCCTGGCATTGTCTGCATATATACACAATAATCCTAAAGATATCATAGGATATAGGGGCCGTGAAGAGTATTTCTATTATTCATCATATGGGATTTATGCTGGTTTAAGAGAAAATAAGGACAATTTTGTAGATACAGGATTTATACTGAGATTGTTTAAGATGAAAAGCAAAGAGAGTGCAACAAAGAAGTATCTCAAATTTGTCAAAAAACAAAAACATGAAAGATCACTAAAAAACATAATTGAAAGTTTATCCGATGGTGAAATGCATATTGTCGACGAAGAACAATTCTCTCTCTAAAATTTTTCTGCTCTTTTTTATTGTAGATTAGAAGTATAATCAAAATTTTTGTTAGAAAAAATTACTTCATATTTAAATGAAGTTTTTTTTCGATGATAAAATTGCATATAATATAATAATAAATACACACCTGTCCCCAAAAACGAAATACCGTGTATATCCCAGATACTGATGTTAGATATAAAAATCTTTACAGATATTAAGCAGTGTGTTAGAATACCACAGGTAGCCGCACAAAACAGGCCCTTTAAAAGCATGCAAATGCTGCCTGAGTTTGGCGAGACTGGATTGAGGAGGAGAACAGAATAATGTATGCAATTATCGAGACCGGAGGAAAACAGTATAAAGTTTCCAAAGGTGACAAGGTTTATGTAGAAAGCCTTGGAGCGGAAGAGAACCAGATAGTGACTTTTGAAAAAGTTCTAGCTTATTCCGACGGAGAAAACCTTTTAGCTGGCACACCATATCTTAAAGATATTAAAGTTGCCGGAAAAGTAGTAAAGAATGGCAAAGGCAAGAAAATTATTGTCTTCAAATTCAAAGCGAAGAAAGGTTATAAAAAAACACAGGGACACAGGCAGCCATATACTTGTGTAGAAATTACTGATTTGAACAAAGCTGAAAAAAAGGCTGAAGCAAAGAAGTCTGATAGTGAATAATCGGAGGTGAGATAAATGGCACATAAAAAAGGTGTTGGTAGTACAAAGAATGGCAGGGATAGCGAAAGCAAACGACTTGGCGTTAAAAGGGGAGATGGTCAGTTTGTACTTGCAGGTAATATTCTCGTAAGACAGCGCGGAACTAAAATTCACCCCGGTGATAATGTAGGACGCGGTAAAGATGACACTTTGTTTGCAACAGCAGATGGAGTAGTCAGGTTTCACAGAAAAGGCAAGGACAAAAAGCAGGTGAGCATAGTCACCCAGTAATTATCCTTCGTTGGAATTACAACCGTTTCGCTAACCTGGTGAAACGGTTTTCTTTTTCTCCAGAGAATAATATAATGTTAGGGACAGGTGTAAAATGTTGGTGCTATATGTTTATTGATGAAGCAAAAATTCATGTAAAAGCTGGAAATGGCGGAGATGGGGCTGTTTCTTTCTTGCGCGAAAAATATGTTGCAAACGGCGGACCGGATGGCGGTGACGGGGGCAAAGGCGGAGATATTGTTTTTATTGCAGATGAAAATGCCAGAACACTGGCTGATATTAGATATTTGAAAAAGTATGTTGCTGAAGACGGGGAAAAAGGCGGCAAAAGGAACAGAGCTGGAAAATATGGTGAAGACACAATAATAAAGGTTCCTCTTGGAACCATACTTAGAAACGCAGAGACTAATCAAATCTTGGTCGATTTGAGTACTGATGGTCAAAGATATGTAGCTGCAAATGGTGGACGAGGCGGAAGTGGAAATCAGCATTTTGCAACTTCCACAAGGCAGATTCCTACTTTTGCCAAAAGCGGAATCCCAGGGGAAAGTCTGTGGATATCCCTTGAATTAAAGTTACTTGCAGAAGTTGGTCTACTTGGGTTTCCTAATGTAGGAAAATCTACCATACTATCCAGAATATCTTCAGCTAAACCTAAGATTGCCAATTATCACTTTACAACACTTACTCCGAATCTTGGAGTTGTAAAAGTAGGCAAGGACTTTGAATTTGTAGTCGCAGACATCCCGGGATTAATAGAAGGTGCCCATGCGGGGTCAGGCCTTGGACATGAATTCCTAAGACATATAGAAAGAACTAAACTTTTGATTCACGTCCTGGATATATCTGGATCAGAAGGTAGAGACCCTGCAGATGATTTTGTTAAGATTAACAACGAATTAAAGCAATACAATAGTTTTTTGGCTGGTAAACCTCAGATAATTGCAGGAAATAAGGTTGATGTCGCACACGATTATGAAGCAGTAAAAACCTTTACTGCTTCAATGGAAGCAAAAGGGTACGAGGTTTTCATAATTTCAGCTGTTACTGGTGAAGGTATTGAGCCATTGATGAACAGGACAGCGCAGCTTGTAAAAGAACTTCCCGAAACAGAAATCACTGAAGTAACTGAAGATGTTAAGCTTTATAAAGCCAGAAAAGAAGTACCTTTTACAATTAAGCAGGTTGAAGATTATTTTGTCATTGAGGGTATTGAAATGGAAAGATTGGTTTCTTCTGTAGATTTGGATAACTTTGAATCACTTAGCTATTTCCAGAGAAGGTTGCGAGCACTTGGAGTAATTGATGCTTTGAAAGAAGCAGGTATAAAAGAAAATGATACAGTATGTATTAAAAACTTCGAATTTAATTTTATAGAATAGCCAAAAGGCTGGAAGGTATAAAATGTTAACGAACAAACAAAGAAATTATTTAAGAAAACTATCCCATGGGCTTGATGCTATTTATCAGATAGGGAAAAATGGCTTAGGGGAAAATACAATCAAGCAGTTTGACGATGGACTAGAAGCAAGGGAATTGGTAAAAGCAAAGGTTCTGAATAATTCACTTTTTGATGCACGGGAAGCATGCGAAACGATAGCTGAAGGTACAGGTTCAGAGGTTGTTTCCGTTATAGGAAGCAAATTTGTGCTTTATAGGGAATCAAAAAAGAAAAAAACAATAGAGCTTCCTGAAAAATAGGTTAATCAAGAATAACACTGGTAATCATGCCATATACGTCTTCAGCTTTATCTTTCAGCAGTCCGGCGATTTCTGTGGCATCTTTTCTTGTAGGAGAGGCGTATTTCAAGCTAAGCAGAATTCTCTTATGATCCCGTATTTCAAGAACTGACAAAAATGACCCGTCATCAGCAACATCTATATATGAAACAATGTTTCTATCCTGTCTTACTGTCTCGGATTTGGCAGCTGCAATTCGGTCGATGTGATTTCTTATTCCGCCTGGGATTTTATAAATAAGAAAATCAAGTGTATCTATACCTTTTTGAGATATATTGTATGCAGTTTCACCACTTTTTTGCTCGGATCTAATCAGGTAACCATTTTCTGTCAAATCCTCAATTAAATGTTGTAACAGAAAAAAGTTAAAGAAATTTCCTTCAGTGACTATCTGAGAAAATCTCTTGTTACTGAGAGGCATCCCAAGGGTCCTGGAAATGTAAAGTATTATCAATTTGTTTTCAGCAACTTCTGCGTTTTCGGATATATACATAGTCTTCTCCATTTATGTGTTGAAATTATATCATAAAGAATTAGTAATTTAGTCGAAAAATGATACAATTCCTATATGGGGGAGATATGAAAGTACTTATTATAGCGAATAAAGGAAGATTCACATCAATAAAGGAAGCAGCTTTTGCTGAAAAGGAGATAGATTGGTGGGATGACAGCAATACAGACAGGACAGTCTGTATGGAATGTTATGCTGCAATTGAACTTTCTGAACACCTGTCCCTTTGCGGATGCTCAGTCAATCTGAGGGACAGGTGTGATTTTGCGGATGGGGACAGGTGTGATACAAAGAATGATGCCCTGATATATATCGGAAAGGCATTTGCCAATAGTGAGGATAATGGCGGGCGTGACGGCTGCTTTAGATGCAGACAGCATGGTGAAAACTTTATTATTAATATTTGGGGACAATCAGGAATAGAAAGTCTATATGCCACATATCAATTCCTTGATAACCTTGGGTTCAAGTGGTATTTACCGGATGAAAAGGGGAATATTATCCCTGAATCTATAAGTCTAAAAGAACTTAATGTAGATATTGAATATGATTTTAGAACAAGAGCATGTTACAACGAATTTATTGATGATGAAAACCCGGGTTTCCTTCTTTGGGCCTCCAGAAACAGGATGAACATGCTTAGAGTCAACAAATTCAAAAATCCCCATATAGTGAAAAAGCTTGGGCTTGCAATTATGGGGGGAGGTCATGAGATATTTTATAGATACCTCAATCCATCAACTGTTCCAAATGAAAAATCCGGAAAAACTTACTTTGAAATGCACCCAGATTGGTTTGCGTTGATTGATGGGGTCAGAAGCAATAAAAATGAAAACCTAAGGGCTGCTGAAGGGTATTATACCGGTGATAATATATGTACATCCAATGAAAATGGTATAGCCACTCTAGCACAAAATATGATTGAAGCGTTCAATATCGGAGATTACAGGCATCTTGAATATTTGAATCTTTGGGCTTATGACAATGGCAGATGGTGTCAGTGTGAAGAGTGCAAAAGGATAGGTAACCTTTCAAGACGAATGCTCATGCTTGCTTATGAAATCAATAAAATATTTGTAAGTGCTTACAAAGAAGGAATTTTGAAGAGAAGAATTAAGTTTGTTGTACCTGTATATCATGAAACACTTCAACCTCCGGACAAACCATTGCCTGATGATTTTGACTATGAATATATTATCGCTACATTTTTCCCCATAGAAAGATGTTATGCGCATAATATCAATGACAGCATATGCACTGAAAGTAATTCATTGCTTATAAAAGATTACGATGGATGGAACAGCAAAAATGGCTCAAATTATAAAGGAGAGCTTTTCATCGGGGAATATTTCAATGTAAGTTCCTTTGCATCACTGCCATTTCTTTTTTGCAAGCTAATTGCTAATGATATACCCTTTTATTACAATACAGGAACCCGTCATTTATACTATATGCACATATCAGCACGCAAATGGGGAATGCTGGCATTAACAAACAATCTTCTGGCTCTTTTGATGAGGGACAGGTGTGCAGATGGTCAGGCCTATCTTGACGAAATGCATGAATTACTGTATCCGAATACTAAGGAGATTATGATAGAATTCCATAAAATTCTCGAAAAGGCATCTGTTAATTCCAAATATCTTAAGCATTACCAGTTTTCAAAGGATGGGGAAAAGTCTTCACTTATCGCAAATATAACAAGAGATGATAAATTTCCACTCTCTCACTGCAAGTTTGATTACAGGGATGATAGTCCGGAGAGTTCCATAAGTTTCATTGAAACCATGGAACTGTTTGAAGAAGCCAAAATACTTATAAATAAAGCAGCTGACTATTCTTCCGGAGCTGAAGGCAAAAGGGTTGAGGATGAACTAATGAGGTTTGAATATGGTTATAAAGTAATGTTGTTCATTTTCAATTATTTGCAACTTAGAGTGGCATACAATGGTAAAAACCATAACAACGTGAAAAGGTTTTTAAAGATAACGGAAAACCTGAGAAAAGAACTTGTGGAAATACGGGAACCTCTTGAAGAAATGAAATATGAATGTCCCTTTTATCTAAATGCCTTCGAAGCAACATGGCATTCAAAGACATATGAGGAATTAAAGGTGAAAATAGAACAGGACCAATAATGGTACAGACGGGAATGTTATAATTCAACTATGAAGAACCGTATTATTTACAGTACATCGCGAAAAATGAATACTGAAAAATGTATTACAGAAGTAAACTCATTTCTGCGGCAGGGAGCCGGAGAAAACCTTTTCATTGTTGTTCCTGAGCAATATTCATCGTATTATGAGCAGCTTCTTGTTGAAAAAAACATAGAAAAGGGGTCATTTCAGGCAGAAGTTCTTACATTTAAAAGGCTTGCACACAGGACATTTACGAAAAACTTAAATATTAAGAATAAGTACATAGACAATGCCGGCAAATGTATGCTTATGTATGATGTTATCAATTCTGCTAGAGACTCATTGAAGGCGTTTTCAAAAGCTTCATCTTATCCCGCATTTGCTGGTGAAGCTATTAATATGATCAAAGAATTCAAGCGTTATGGCCTTGATGATAAAGATATATCGGAAGCTTCCGGCCTTATGGAGAATCAACTTCTATCAGCAAAACTTGCTGAACTTTCATTACTGTACAAAAATTACACTGAAAGATTAACACAGAGTGGGTTTTGGGATGCGGAAGATGATTTATCCGAGCTTGCTCTTGAAATTGTAAAATCGCAAGGAATTGAGCAAACAATCTTCTGGTTTGATTCCTTCGATGGCTTTACACCATCAGAAATGCTGGTTATAAAAGCAATTTTACAGCATTCAAAGGCTGTTACATTTGTATTATGTGCAGACTCACTTGTGTTGGGGGACAGGTCTGATATTTTCAAGCCGGTTATTGATACTGCCAATAAAATTATATCAATTGCGGATGAACTAGGAACTTCAACGGAAATCATAAAAGTACCTGAAAGTGATGCCGCCTTCAGCGGTATTCATGGAGAGTTGGAGCATCTTGCGAATAATTACTTCAAATATCCAGAAGAAAAATTCAATGAAAATGCAGTAAACATATGTTTGTTTCAAGCTGATTCCATATATGATGAAGTGGAAAACTGCGCATTGGATATACTAAATAATGTAAGACAGGGGAAATACAGGTATGGTGACATTTGCGTGGTTTCTGGCCTATATGAGGAGTATAACAACTATATAGATGCAATATTCACCAAATATGATATCCCTGTATTTCTCGATGAAAAAAGATCAATTGCCAGGCACCCAGTTTCAGCTTTCATACTGTCACTTATGGACATATATATTGAAAAATACAATTATGAGTCAGTATTTGCATTTTTGAAGTCACCATATTCTGAATTTAAAGCAGATGATGTATCTAAACTGGAAAACTATATTCTTGAATTCGATATTAAGGGGAATGATAATTGGAACTTAGAAGATTGGACAGATATACCATTTAACTCGAGGGACAGGTCTTCAATTAAAAATTTCAACAGGATTCGCCGTGACCTGACAGAATTATTGAATCCAATTTTCAGTGAATTCAGATATGGACTGAGCGGCGACAAATTTTCAAGACTAATCTTTGATTTTCTGGAAAAACAGCATGTTTTTGACAAAATAAATGAAGAAGCAAAATTAGTTGAAAATGAAGGAAGGCTTGAATATTCTGATGAATTGAAGCAAAGCTGGAATATTTTGATGGATATCCTAGACCAGGTGCGCACAGTGGTTGGCGAAAAAAAACTGACTTTGGAAAAATTCAGACACCTTCTGGAGATTGCCTTCAGCCAGAAAAAAATTGGATTGATTCCGCCAAGAACCGACGTTGTATTTGCAGGTAAATTAAACAAAGCCTTTGGAATAGATATTAAGATGCTGGTTATTCTGGGAGCCAATGATCCGGGTTTCCCTGAAGGGATTTTACCTGAAGGCCTGTTTTCCGACAAAGAAAGAAGTGAACTTAAAAATTCGGGCTTTGAGCTTGCTCCCGATACAGCGAGTCAGGTTATGGACAGGCAGATAGATATTTATAATCTGCTTCATTTACCGACAGACAGACTATATGTCAGTTTTACCAACCAAGGGAATGATGGTGCAGAAAAAAGACCATCCCCATTTATAGACAGAGTCAGGGATATCTTTCCAGATATTGAGTTGCGAAATACGGGCAGGTCATGTTGTGATGAATATATCCTGACTCCAATGACCGGCATCGCGCAGGCTGTAAAGAGCAAAGATGAAAAATCCCCATTGGTAAGGTGGTATTTAGAGAATGGTTACGAGAGATTCTTTGAAAAGCAGGTTGATTCTCTCACTGAAGAAGAATATCGGAATGTCATTAGAAAATTACTTGGAGAAGTACTTGAAACCAGTGCAACTTCACTTGAAAGCTATACGGCATGCCCTTACAGATACTTTGCGGGCCATCTACTAAACGCTGGAGAACGTCGAATATTTTCAATATCGCCTCCGGATGTAGGCAGTATTTTGCATGACATCCTCAGAAATCTGGTTACAAATTTCAAAGATGAAAAATCAGCACAATACAGTGATTATTTGAAAGAAGCACTCAAGTCCTTTGGGGAGCTGCCAATCAGTAGAATTTTCAAAAAAAATGCAAGAATGGATTATCTTGGCCGAAGAATAGTATCCAGGGCAGTGGATTCATATTTAATTCTTCAAAATCAGATAGATGAGGGTAAATTCAAACCTGTGGAGTTTGAGGCTTCCTTTGGAAGGAATAAAAGACTTGGTGCTCCTTTTTATCAGGCAGGAGACAGCAGGGTATATCTCAGAGGGCGTATAGACAGAGTAGATGCCGCAATAATAAACGATTCCGAGTATTTCAGAATAATCGATTACAAGTCATCATACAATGAACTAAAGTTATGCAGAATCAAAGAAGGCCTTGATATTCAACTACCTCTTTATATGATGGCATACATGAACAGTACCGGCACAAAACCTGCAGGCATGTATTATTTCAATGCATCCAAAAAAATTGTTTCTGCAGACTATGATATAAAACCTGAGGAAATCAAGGAAAAAATTCAGCGGGAAAGCAGGCTTTCGGGGTATACACTTTTAAACGCGGATGTTATAAATGCAATGGATGATAATATTTCAAAGAACAGTAAACATATCAATGTCGGCATAAATGCCAGTGGAGAGTTGACTGGAAAATTAATTAGTGACAATGACATTTCATCGATTACCAAGATAGTTGAAAAGCACATAATCGAAAAAACCGGTGCAATTTATGAGGGTCAATTTGAAGTGAATCCGGTCAGGTATGAAAACACGTGGGCTTGTGAACATTGTGGTTTCAAAGGTATTTGCGGCTTTGACAAAGCAAGGGCTGACTGCAGATATAGGTCAATCAGCGAAACCAAGGACAAGGATCTGGAGTGGAATGACAGTGAGTGAAGTAATTTATACATCTGAACAACTAAAGGCAATGGAGCTGAGGGACAGAAATCTGCTTATTTCAGCTGCCGCAGGTGCCGGAAAAACCTCGGTCATGGTGGAAAGAATAATTAGAATGGCTGTAGACAAGGTTAATCCCATAGGGCTTGACAGAATGCTTGTAGTCACTTTTACAAATGCAGCTGCAGCTGAAATGAAGGAAAGAATAAGAAAATCATTATACACTGAACTAAAAAAGTCGCCCGGCAACAGCAACATAAGAAAACAAATTATGATGCTGAATCAAGCCAACATATCAACAGTTCACTCTTTTTGTTCAGAGGTTATCAGAAGCAACTATCACTTACTTGATGTGGATCCTGCTTTTTCTGTCAGCGATGAAATGGAATCCTTGTTATTGCTTAAGCAGTCAATAGAAGAAATACTCAATATTAAGTATGAAGAAAACCAACCGGGATTTGACCGCATGGTAAATACTTTTGGACATGGGAAAGATGACAAATCACTGATGGAAATGCTTTCATCCTTGTATAAGTTCCTGAGAAGTATGCCGGACTATCTGAACTGGATGGACCAGAAGACCGAAATGTTCAAAATAAATACAGATGATTTTTCAATGACTCCCTGGGGACAGGTGCTAATGGGATATGCAACACTTGGGCTTACGGGACTTATTTCTGAGATAAAGGCTGCTTCTAGATTAAATGAAGGAATCGGAGGTCCCGTTGGATATGAACAGACTGCCCTTTTGGATATCGATGCGCTGTCAGAAGTGGTTGAAGCCCTGCAAAAACACGGGTGGGATGAGTGCAGAAAGTTACTGACACAGAATATATTCGGGAAATTAGCATCAGCACCCAGAGGGACACCCGATTATCTAAAGGATTTATTCAAAGATGCAAGAGACAGGGTTAAAAATGAATATAAAAAAATAGCATCTTTTTTCTCAGGCGATTCAATGACAATAATTAATAATCATGAAGAAATGCTCCCAATGTTCATATGTTTGAATGAAACAATTCATGGGATAGATGAAAAGTACAGGGTTCTGAAAAATAAACGAGGCATCCTTGATTACAACGACCTTGAGCACTACGCCTTGGAATGCCTGCAGGGTGAAGCAGGGGAAATGTACCGCAAAAAATTCATTGAAGTTTTTATAGACGAATATCAGGACAGTAATCCGATCCAGGAAAGAATCATCAAGTTTGTCAGTGGCAGGGACAGGTGTGAATACAATGTTTTCATGGTTGGAGACCTGAAGCAAAGCATATATGGATTCAGGCATGCCGAACCCCGTCAGTTTAAAGAAAAATATGATAAATTTTCAAAAGACAGTACTTCCCGGGAGGTAAGCATTGAGCTATCAGATAATTACAGGAGCCGTGAGCAGATTATTGATTTCAATAATCTTATATTCGACAGAGTTATGACTGAAGAATCTGCAGGGCTTGATTATAAAGAAAATGCCAGGCTGGTCAAGGGTGCGCAATACCCGAAAAATGATGGCTGCAATTACTGTGTTGATATTAGAATTGCATGCATTGATGACAAGATGATTTTTGATGCCGGCTACAATAGTTCCGACAAGGAAGCTGCAGTTGTGGGAAGAGAAATCTTAAAACTTATCAATAGTGGATTTCTTATTACTGATAAATCCCAAAAAGTCCAAAGAGCCGTAGAATTCAGGGATATAACAATTTTAATGAGGTCGATGAAGAACAGAGCAGATAGATTTGTAACACAATTGGCCAAAATGGGAATTCCGGCAAGGTCTGGAGGTTCTTCAGATTTCTTCGGGTCTTATGAAATCATAGTTATGACGGATTTACTGAAGATCCTGGACAACCCCAGACAGGACATTTCTCTTCTTGCGGTACTTCGTTCCACTATGTTCGGGTTTTCTGACCGTGAACTTGCAGCAATAAGGGCAGCATCTGATGCTGACCGCTTCTTTGATTGCTTGAATGGATATTCAGGCAAGAAGGTTCTTGAAGATAAAATCGAAAGATTCATAGAATCATATGAAGGTTACAGAAAATTGTCTCTGTCTATGTCAGTTGATAAACTACTCTGGTTGATAATGAATGAAACAGGATTTTACAACTTTCCCGGGCAGTCCATAAGCATTGAATCAGCCCAGGCAAACCTACGAAGGTTTTTTGAACTTGCCGGAAATTATGAAAAAACTGCTCTGACTGGTATTGCTGGTTTTATCCGGCACATTGATAATCTCAGGGATTCAGGACACGAAGTTGCGGTGACTGCAACAGGTAGCAATCTTAATGAAGTCAATGTTATGAGCATTCATAAGAGCAAAGGTCTTGAATTCCCGGTTGTGATTTTTTCGGGGACAGGTGTTGGATTTAACAGAAAAGACAGACAGGAAGCACTTCTTTGGGACAGGGAATTGGGTTTTGGGCCGGATTATACGAACTATGAACAAGGATACAAAATAAAAACAGCAGCCAAAAAAAGCCTTCAGGTCAGGGGAGAAGATGAAGACACCAGGGAGGAACTAAGGATACTTTATGTCGCATTGACCCGAGTCAGGGAAAAACTCATTATAACCGGAAGTATAAAAAATTCTGAAACCGTATCCCGGAAATGGATCCTGACAGGTATGACTGAAAACGGGAAAATCAATCCAGGAAAGGTCCTTGGTGCCGGTAGTCACCTGGAATGGATAATGGCATGTCTTTCAGAACAAGCTTCCGGTAAATGCGTCATAGATGAAGCTAATGTACCATTTTTACCTTTACTTCAGACAGATGAAGCAGAAATTTCAATTGAATACATACATCCCGAAGAAATCAATGAAATCCTTGAAAGCGATAATAAAATAATCTTAAGCAAGGATTATGAATGTTCTTTATCTTTCAATGAAATAAGTGAAAGATTCAACTGGCACTATCCATATGAGGGCGAAAAAGGCATTCATCGAAAAATATCTGTTACTGAGCTTAAGAAATCCATGGAAATAGAGGAGGGTAGCAAGAGTATCTTCGGTTATCAGATGAATAAGCAGCCTTCTTTCCTCAATGATGATTCTGTATCTAATGCGGCTGAAAGAGGAACACTTCTTCACAATGTACTTGCAGCCATCGATTTTAAACTTGCAGGTGGCAGTGAATATATCAGAGCTTTGGTGGAGAAAGCAGGAACACCTTATGAAATAATAGATGGATTTACGAAATTGATACAGGATTTCATAGAAAGCTCCCTTGGAATGAGGGCGAGGGCGGCATCAAATGTAATAACTGAAAAAGCGTTC
>JAFGIJ010000016.1 GCA_016929655.1 Clostridia bacterium | reverse complement strand
TGGGGTCTTGAAAAGGACCTTTTTCTCCCCTTTGATGAACAAAACAGAAAAATTCACAAAGGAGACAAATTGTTTGTTGGAATGAAACTTGATAAGTCACAAAGGCTTGTTGCAACAATGAAGATTTATGACATGCTTGATACAAATCATCCCTATGAACTCAATGCCAGGGTCAAGGCTACAGTTATCAGCATAAATGACAGAATGGGTGCATTTGTTGCCGTTGAAAACAAATATCATGGATTGATTCCCCTGAAAGAATTAAATGAAGACCTGGAGGCGGGGGATATCCTGAATGCCAGGGTCAACCAAATAAGACGGGATGGCAAACTTGTGCTCAGCATTAGAAAAAAGGCATATGGGCAGATGGATACGGACTCTGATAAATTGGTTGAGGAACTTAAAAAGAACAAAGGCCATCTGCCATATAATGATAAAACTGACCCTCGTATAATAAAGGGTCGGCTGGGATTCAGCAAGGCAGCTTTCAAACGTGCCATAGGCAGACTTTTGAAAAGGAAAATCATTAGGTTTGAAGAAGATGGGATTACCCTGATAGATAAGAAGTGAAATGAAAACCATTCCTGCCAAGACCATTATAAGTTCCGTCAAATATCCGGAATACTGGTTCGGTAATGATTACAATATGAACATATACAGAGGATGCAACCATGGTTGCATATACTGTGACTCAAGGAGCCTATGCTACCGGAATCCTGATTTTGATCAGGTAGTCATAAAGCAGAATGTTCTGGAACTTATCGAAAAGGAACTGTCTTCCAAAAGAAAAAGTGGAATTGTTGGAACCGGTTCCATGTCAGATCCGTATAATTCATATGAAATATGTCAAAAGGCAACACGAAAATCATTGGAACTTCTGGATTTAAATGGTTTTGGGGTAGGAATCTGTACTAAAAGTACTTTGGTTTGCAGGGACATTGATTTGATGAAGAAAATCTCAGCACATTCACCTGTAACCGTATGTATGACAATAACAAGCTCTGACGATGATATTGGCCGAAGAATTGAACCCGGAGCACCTTCATCAACAGACAGATTCAATGCTTTGAAAGAATTATCCCGAGCAGGGGTTTACTGTGGGGTACTGATGATGCCACTTCTGACCGATATAACCGATACAGAAAAAAATGTCAGGGGTATTGTGGAAATGGCAGCAGAATCGGGAATTGATTTCATATATCCTTCCTTTGGATTTACAATGAGGGATGGAAGCAGGGAATATCTGTATCAAAAACTTGATGCCGGGTTCCCAGGTGTTAAAGAAAAATACATAAATTTGTACGGAGACTCATACGAATGTTCAGTCCCTGATGCAAAGAGACTTGCCAGGGTGTTTGAACGGCTTAGTGATGGATATAAGATTAAGTATAGGATGAAGGGAATTACAGCAGGAGCATTTGAAAGGGTCCGAAACAAACAGATATCAATGTTTGACAAGCGGATTCCGGACAATGATATAATTAGATAATGATAGAGAAAGCAATCTGTGGTAATACAATTCTAAAAAAAGTGCTGATACTTTTACTTTCTGTAATGGTTTTATTGGCATATATTTCTCCCGCCATATATGCGGTTGATGATACATTATATCTTCTTGAAGCTGAAAAGTTGAAGTCCCTGGGGCTTTTCAAAGGAACAGATATTGGCTACGAACTTGAGCGTGTACCAAACCGTGCTGAAGCGGGGGTAATGCTTGTAAGACTTCTGGGCAAAGAATCAGAAGCACTTATGCAAGACTATCCACATACATTCACAGATGTACCGGAGTGGGTTGATAGATTCGTAGGGTATATGTGGGAATACGGTCTTACAAAAGGAGTAGGAGGAAATCTTTTTGCTCCTTATGAGTCTGTTGATGCCAGGTCATACCTGACATTCATTCTCAGGTCACTGGGATATTCAGATGATGAAGGTGATTTCAGTTGGGAACAGGCACTGGAATTTTCATTTAAAATAGGACTCATAAGCGATAGGGAATACACTGTTCTGTCTGAGGAAGTTTTTACAAGGGGACATATGGCAGCTGTTTCATACAATGCAATGAACTGTAGGTTGAAGGACAGTGAAATCACTCTTGCGGCAAGTCTTGTTGAAGCAGGTGCAATAGATGAGGCGACAGCTGTATCTGAGAATTTTCTTTTTAATATTCCTGATTGGAAAAGATATTTAAGATACCTTGAGGCAGGATACTTCAAACCATATGTTGTAGGCAAAGATGTCGACACAGCTTTGATAGAACTCAAAAAAGCAGGTGCAATTAATATTGAAATTGCATATTCATACAATGAGCTTGTTCCGGTGGATCATGTTATTTCCCAGGACTTCCCGGCATATATGGACAGCGGAGAGTCCTTTGACTGTGCAATTGAGGTCAGTATCGGTCCTACATTTTTAAATCAGCTGCAGCTGCAGGAACTTGTTGAAGATAAGGGATGGAGCGACGAAGTTGCGCCATACATTATCGCTGCTGCAAAATTTCTGATCAAGGAAACTGTACTTACAAGATACGATGTAATGAAAAGATTGGAAGAAAATATCAATCAGGTTGTTTTGGTTGATGAGGAAGCTTCTGCAAAAATGTCTTTTGGTGCTGTATATGATTCATATACAGGAAATCTTTATATAAACAAATTTATAATGGATGAAGAACTTATACTCCATGAGATTACCCATGCAGTAAGTTATTCGCCTGGTACTGGAAAACTTGGATTTCCTGTCACAGGGATCAACACAAGAGCCATTACAGAAGCTTTCACATACTATACAGCTGCTAAAATAGACGGACCCTCAACAGGCAATCTGAATGTATTCTATACAGGAACAGAGGACATTGTATTTTCCGGCGGTGAATACAGCGGTGATGGAAGAAACAATTTCATACTTGGTGTATTCGCACCACTGTTTACACTTGCAGACAGGCAGAGAATTGAAAAAATGTATTTCCTTGACATAAGCACATTCAGCCGGGAGGTACTTGATTTCAACTCAATTTACGGAGAAGAAAGATGGGAAACACTATGGAACCTTGCAGACAAATTTGTGTCAAATCC
>JAFGIJ010000087.1 GCA_016929655.1 Clostridia bacterium | reverse complement strand
GAGCAATCAACATGGTAGGAACCAAGGGACAATTGGAGGCAATCAGGTAAGATACTGAGTATCTTTTTTCAAAATTCGGCAAAAACACTGATAAACAAACAAAAACTGCTCAAAATATGCCAAAAACCCTGGTTTTTCCAGGGTTTTCAGACAAAGTGTGGTGGAGGCGGGGGGAATCGAACCCCCGTCCGAAACTACATCCACGAGATTTTCTACGGGTGTATCCTGCTGTTTGTTACCCTATCCCGCCGCGCCAGCAGGCGGGCTCACCGGGAAGGGGTGCTTAATAAGTCCTGTTACTCCCTCAAAGCATTGGGAGAACGGTACCGGTGTTTGACCTTCTACACCTAAGGCCCGATTGATGACACCCCTTATCCGGAACTCGGGTACCCCGGCGGGATGACTGCCTAAAAGTTAGGCAGCAGCTAAAGCAGTATTGTCTGCGTTTAGTTTAAATGTCCCCCGTTTTTTAAAGAGGCCAACGAGGATCCTCTACCCGCTTATCTTGCTTCCATAATCCCGTCGAAACCATTGCGCCCCCACGCATTATGAATGCCAAAACGCAATTTAATGCGTGATTGCCTATTGATTGAAGCCCTTGACCCTTATATCGATCTCGCGTTTGGCATCCTTTTCCTTAAGGGTCTGCCTTTTGTCATAGAGCTTCTTGCCCTTTGCCAGGGCAAATCCAAGTTTTACCTTGTTCCTTTTAAAGTATATCTTCGTCGGAATGAGCGAATATCCTTTTTGTTCGGTCTTTCCAATCAGCTTTCTTATTTCTTCCTTGTGGAGAAGAAGCTTCCGGTCCCTTTCAGGGTCCTTATTGTTAATATTACCCATTTCATAAGGACTTATGTAAAGACCTACTATATAGACTTCATTATTTTTAATTACGGCATAACTGTCCCTGAAGTTGACCTTACCTGCCCTCAAGGATTTAACTTCAGTTCCTGCAAGGGAAATTCCTGCCTCGAATTCTTCTTCGAGAAAGTAATCATGCCTTGCTTTTTTGTTTTGCGCAATCATTTTGATTCCGTCCACTTCAATCTTCCTTTCATACCGTAATGTAATTATACCCATTACGGAAAAGCCCGTCAAAATACGGTTCATTCTACCATTATACGTACTGTCTGTCACGATTGTTCCGACCTTCGTCCGCCCTTGCACCTCAGGCATCCGGTCTAAGGAGATTGAACAAGCCCTTTTTACAGGGCTTGCTCTCCTGGCTCCCCAAGTTGGACTCGAACCAACGACCCTGCGGTTAACAGCCGCATGCTCTACCAGCTGAGCTATTGAGGATCATCGTATCAGTCATTGACCGATACTTTGTACATTATACTTATATTGATTTAAGTGGTCAAGTATTTTCTATAACTCCTGATGCCATTCTTTCCGGATCAGTATAACCAAGAATAACCTGTTGAAGGAGATAGTCATCTACTCTTTTTGATTCTGATTTATAATCTTTATCTTTATCAAGACTGGTTGGCCTTCCTATTGACAAAGTAGAACTAAACCTGTTGAAAGCAACAGGGTACAGCAAAGGTGTTATCCCATGTTTCCTCTGCGCTAGTTTACATATGAACAGGTAACCTTTCATGAACCCGAGCTTTCCCCCGGTAAATTCCTTTCTCCTGCTGAAAAGAAGCTGGTTTTCTCGGTTTTTTATAGCTTCAACACCATTCCTTATGCTTATCCCGGCACGTTCTTTATCCCAGTAGGAAACAATCGGGTTAGCACTGCGAATAATGAATGATACGAACCATCCTGTAAGGAAGCCTAACAGGCGTGCGGGTTTTTCCTTCCACCCAAGCTCACCCATTAACAATGATTCTGCAAGATACTTTCTGCAGGCTTTTTTTTCTGTCATCATGGAAACCGCCCAGGTCCTTGTCTTTATTGGAAACCTTGTCTGAGCAATGATTGGACCATAGAATTTTTCATGGTTACACACAAAAACCGCCGGAACAGAATTGTCATAATTTTCTACACCGTAAATATTCGGCTTTTTATAACTTATCTTGAAAATGAATTTAACAAAAGTATAAATCGGGTTTGCCATAGTTTCTCCACCCTTAACAAATCCAAATATATACAACCATCATAAATTATTTAGCATTGTTTATCAAAGGATTTTTTATTCACACAATATACTTATATCCCTGTCCAGATTGGTATAGTCAGTAAAGTAGATAGTGAATCCCCTATTGCTCAAAGGCACACTGCCTCTCATATTCGTTGTATAAGTGTGTTGTTTGAATGCGGGTCCTATTTCAACAGTTTCTTTCCCGTACTTAACCTTCACCATTCCCTGGTGGGGTTGAATATACTGACCCGGAAGACCATTGACTGTGAAGAATTCTCCTGTAATTTCACTTCCGGAAGTTACTACAAACTCTGCCTTGAATGGTACTCTGTCTGTACCTTCTGTCCTGACATTCATATCTATATTCTTTCCTGTAATTTTTATTGTCGCAGTGATTGTCAGTTTCTGTGGATTACAGGTCTTTCTTTTTGAATGATCCATTTCCTTCCATACACTTGATGGTGGTTTTTCCTCAAAAGCCTTCCAATACATATCTTCGGCCGAGAAAATCAGCACAATGCTATCGTCGTTCTTAACCAATTTTTCCGGTTTGAATTGCGCAAGCATGAAGAATGAAGCACAAAGCCTTGCATAAACTTTCAGGTCGCCTTTTTGCATGAACAGGAAGTTAGCATTGTTGCCTATGACTGAAACGCTGAAGTCGTCCTCCACTTTTCTATAAATACTCGATATAGGATTGTACATTTCATAGTTTGTCTCAAGTGGTATCAATTCAGGTTCAAAGTCCTTCATACCATCATAGTGCATGTATATCCAAAGGACATCCGGGATTCCCCTCCCATATTTGATGGTTTCGTCCATTATCTTATGAGCAAAGGCTGCATATCTGCCGTCTTTCATTACCCAGGCTCCCTGAAGGTAGATATAGAAGGAACGAGTCGGATAAAACGCCATACCCGGATCGTTTTCACCCTTGTCTTTCCTTGCTGAATTCTGGGTGAATACAGTTCCGTCCGGCTCAATGTATTTAAACAGAAGATCCATATTTGCTTTCAATACATCATATAGATCATCTCTTTTCATTTCCCTGGCCAGCTCAAACATTGCATTGTCATTCACCTCATTGTACATACCGGGAGACCTTTCGGTGAATTCACCATACTCATCTATATCAATTCCTTCTCTAAGATAGTCCTCAGCAAGCTGCTTAAGCTCTTCCTTACCCGTTATGTTATAAATATTTGCTGCTGAAGCCGCCATCATCCAGCGGTGGTTGGGAGTCCTGTGTCCACCGTTCAAGAGGCCTTCTCCCATTATTTCCATCATCCGGTAAATTGAGGCCATAACATCTTTTTCTTCAGCAGTTTCAGTATATCTTTCAAAAATCCTGTATGTCCTGGCAACATTGATTCCCTCGAATGAATTTGGAGTATAAAAGTCGGATATCAGGCAGTCTCCTGTACCATTTTCTCTAACTGTGTTGAAATAAAATTGGATGAAACCTTTAATCAACTCCATTACACTTTGATCTTTATAATATTTTGAGTCAGGACAGAAATATGCAGCCGTACAGTGCATCATCTGGCCCAATGTGCTGTTTTGCTCTGCAAGACCGTTAGCATCTTTGAACCCACCATAAAAAACACTGTTCTGGTCTTCATATAGATTTGCTTTAATCAGCGGAATCCTGGCCTCATTTACTTCTACAACTTTCTTATAAAAAGCCTTCATAATGTCCCCCGTAAAAAGTTACTATGAATATCCTACTCCAAAACACCCCTCAACGCAAAGCTTTTCAACCAATCATCCCAAGGATCTTTGGTTGTTTTCATCCAATCAT
>JAFGIJ010000086.1 GCA_016929655.1 Clostridia bacterium | reverse complement strand
ACTTCAAATTCATTCATAATTGTTCCTTCGTATGTTACTTTATTCTACCATAATGACAAACAGCCCTCCGTCAGACGGAGGGCATGTTTGTACAATAATGAAAACGTATTAGTCGTAGAGAAGATTTGCTATGCCTGCATCATCCATATTGGATGCATCATACCATTTTGCTCCAGTGTCGATATCACTTACTGATTCGCCGTTTGCAGCTTTAACTGCAAGAGCAACAGCCTGATAACCGATTTGGAATGGATCCTGGGTAATTGAACCGAGGAATGTCCCACTTCTTACAGCTGCTTTCTGTCCTGCGCCGGCATCAAATCCAACAAGAACTGCACCATTCGGAATTGAAGAACCTGCGTTAACTGCAGCCAATAATCCATTTACAGCACCTTCGTTTGAGCAGAATACACCAAGAAGGTTTTCTGTGTTCAAAACTCCGCTTGCAGCATTGGTCATATCGGTAATGTCAGGAGTAGCTCCGACAACAACTTTAATCTCAACTGCTGAGCTTGCTGCGTTTCCCATTTTAACTGCATCATAATCGCCTGTGATTGCTGCGGTCTGTCCATCAGCCGTAACCATTTTATACATTTTTTCAGCAAAACCCTTGCTTCTCCCTGTAACAGAAGCGCTGGTAGCATCCTGTGAAAGACATACTACAGTAACAGGAGCATCAACCGTTGCAGCCATAATCTGAGCTTTAATGACTTCATACATGTGCTCTGCACCAATTGCAGCAGCATTTTCATTGTCTGTTGATGCATTGGCTGCAATCTGTCCTGCTGGTGCATTTGGTACTCCGGAGTCAAATCCGATAACCGGAATGCCCTTGTCTGCTGCTTCCTTCAACTGTGAAAGAACGGCTTCAGTATTCAGTGCTGCAAGTGCAATTGCCTTTGGATTCTTTGCGAGTTCTGCATTGAGCATATCAACCTGGGCAGCCTGAGCGCTTTCGCCTTCAGGACCCGTGAAGAATATTTCTACTCCAAGGTCTGCAGCTGCTGCTTCAGAACCGTCTTTTACTACCTGCCAGAACTGATGCTGGAAACCTTTTGCGATAACTGAGTAGTACTCAGTATCATCACTCCCACCGCATGCTGTAAACAGAACGCCTACTAATGCTACTGCGAGGAGAATTGCTAATAATTTTTTCCCTTTTTTCATAATATTTCCCTCCAATTTATCTATTAATAAGCCGAAGCTTGATTAATCAAATTTTCTTAAGCTGGTTAGCTTTTTTATTTCTGTAAACATCCAGCAAAACTGCACCGATAACAACAAGACCTGTAAAGAATGTCTGATAAGGAGCCGGAAGGCTCATGGATATAAGGCCGGTTTTCAATATACTCATAATGAAAACACCTATCATGGTTCCCGTCAGAGATCCAACACCTCCGGATAATGATGTTCCACCGATAACAACCGCTGCTATTGCCTGGAGTTCAATTCCATTCCCTGTATTGGGAATAACAACTGTGTAAGTTGCGGCATAAAGTATAGATCCTACACCAACACCAACCCCACTTATTACATATGCAAGTGTTTTCCACAAATCAACTTTGATACCTGACAATCTGACTGCTTCTTCGTTACTGCCTATTGCGAAGATGTATCTACCTATCTTGGTTTTATTCAGAATAATAAATGCAATTAAATAAAATGCAACCAGGTAAACTGCACCCAATGGAAATCCATTTGCTGATTTAAAGAAAACTCTTCCAAACCATCCGTCTGATTCCAGAATAGTTGGAAAATATTTAGACGATGTATTTGTTATTATTGACCCTAGTCCCAGACACACCATCATTGTACCAAGTGTTGCAATAAAGGGCGGGAGTTTGAGTTTTGTAACCATAAGTCCATTTATTAAACCAACCAGAACAGCAAACAGAATCATTACTATCAGAGCTATCCAAAGTGGAACTCCCATGTCCCTATACAATTTTCCTCCAACCAGGGCTGAGCACATCATAAGTGCTCCAAGAGAAAGATCTATGCCTCCGGTTATTATAATAAATGTAACACCTATGGCAAGAAATCCTACATAATATGATGATGCCAGAATGTTAAGGGTTGTTGATGAGGATGTAAAATTCCTTCCGAGAATCGCAAAAAAGATATATATTATTATCAATGCTCCGAAGGCAAGAACTTTCTGCATACCGATATTCTTTAGAATCGGCACTTGCTGAATTCCATCTTTTATTTTTTCTACAAATCGTCTGATACCCCTATCTTTTGATTTTTCCAAAATATTCCCCTCCATTATTGCTTGGTAGCATATTTCATTATTGTTTTCTGATTTATATCATCAGCCATAAGCGTAGCTGTGTGCTCACCTTCATACATAACCAATACCCTATCGCACATTCTTATGATTTCAGGGAGCTCTGAAGAAATTAAAATAATTGATTTTCCCTTTGCAGCCAAATCATTTATTATTTTATAAATTTCACTTTTAGCACCTACATCAATCCCTCTTGTAGGTTCATCAAATATCAGTACATCACTGTTATTCAAAAGCCATTTTGCAATTATTACTTTTTGTTGGTTTCCCCCGGAAAGACTCTTTACCAATTGGTTTGTACTTGGAGTCCTTATGTCAATCATCTCCACATATTCTTCTGCGGTTTTCTTTATCTTATTTTCATTTATAAACAGTCTTGATATATAATTTTTCAGCTTTGATAAAACAATATTATTCGCTATGCTCATTCCTAGAACAACACCATATCTTTTTCTATCTTCAGATAAATATCCCAGTCCATGGACAACGGCTTTGTATGGGCTGGAAATATCTACTTTCTCTCCATTTAGATATAAGTCGCCGCTCTCTTTGGGATCTGCTCCAAATATAAGCCTGGCAAGCTCAGTTCTGCCTGCCCCTATTAGTCCTGCAAATCCAAGTATCTCCCCTTTGTAAAGCTCAAAGGACACATTCTTGACATCCATGGATTTGTAATTATCTGCTTTTAATACCACAGGTGTATTTTTCTCTATCAAACTAATCTTTTTATGCTCTTCATAAATAACCCGGCCTACCATCATTTGAATTACTTCATCAATTTCAACCACACTTGAGTCTTTTGTTCCAATATATTCACCGTCACGCATAACTGTAACTCTGTCTGAAATTCTTTTTATTTCATCCATCCTGTGGGAAATGTAAATCATACTGACTCCAGATTCCCTCAGTTCCTTCATTATTTTAAAAAGCTGTGTTATTTCTTTGCTGGTAAGAGTTGCGCTAGGTTCATCAAAAACAATAATTTTTGCATTATACGAAATAGCCTTTGCTATTTCCACTATCTGTTGGTGGCTGACTGATAGTTTTCCGACTTTTTCCTTTGGATCTATATGAAAATTCAATCTTTCGAATAGTTTTTTTGCTCGTTCATTAATCAAATCATCATTGACAAAGAGCCCCTTGCTCTCTCTTCCGATAAATATATTCTGAGCTACTGTAAGATTATCCATGAGGTTCAGTTCTTGGTGAACCATGGAAATTCCCGCTTCCTGAGCCTGCTTTGGGGTAGTGAAATTCTGCTTTTCACCACTTAGGAATATATCACCGGAATCAAATGGTATACAACCGGTAAGTATATTCATAAGAGTCGATTTACCGGCACCGTTTTCTCCAACCAATGCATGTATTTCGCCTTCTCTCAAACCGAAATAACACTTTTTAAGGGCATGGACTCCGGGAAATTGCTTCTCTATATCCTTCATTTCAAGGAGTGTTTTTTCCATTAAAATACCTCAATTGCTTATTATCTGATTCTGTAAGTGTAATGTTTCCACCACAAATTTAACATTTGAAAAACCACAGAGTTTTTGTGAATTCAAACACAAGTAAAAAAGAACTGTCTTGATATTTGGGTTTAAGTTACTTTTTGCTTAATCTACAAATGGAAAGACTAACTTTTGGTTTTCAGGATCATACATGTTTTCTTTTGTTATGACCACCGCACCGGTGTTGACACTTCTGGGAAAGGGGATACCCTTGATTGCATCCAGGGCATGTTTGACTCCCAGATATCCCATGCTGAATGGGTTTTGGACTACCACAAGCTCAATGATGTCTTTTTCCAGATAGGATATTTCTTCAGGAGTACTGTCGAAACCTATAATGCTGACTTCACCTTCCATACCCTTTTCAATAACTCCACGGGCTGTTCCCACTGTTGCGTAGGCATTCAGGCAGATAAAAGCATCTACTTCAGGGTGCTTCTCAAGTATTTCTTTGGTTAATCTTTTAGCTATGTCTTCATCGGAATTACAATACAGAGTGTCTATCAGATTGATGTTTTCATGTTGGTTGACAATTTTCATCACACCTTCTTCCCTTTCATTTGAAGATGCCGCACCTTTGACAAAACTGACAATTACTATATCAATATCAGTACCCAGGACAGCAACCATGGACTCCCCAAGAACCTTACCTGCATCCACATTATCCGTTCCGACAAATCCATTCATTTTATCTGATTTGATATTTGAATCTATTATTACAACAGGTATTCCCGCAGCCCTGGCTTTTTCAGCAACCGGCACCAGGAGATTATAGTCTATTGCAGCAAGTACAATTGCATCTACCTTTTCCTCTATTGCTACCTCAACCATCCTGATTTGGCCGGAAATATCTTCCTCACTTGCCGGTCCGACATAATCAACATTTATTCCAAATTCCTTTTCAGCTGCATAAGCACCTTGTTCCACCACAGCCCAAAAATCATGATTCTGTTTTTTTACTATTACTTTTATATTAATGTCCTCATTTAACTTTACTGAAGATGAGGATGAACAAGATACCAGCAAACCTGCCAGAATCAAAGCCGCTGTCAATGTTTTCATCCATTTATTCATTATTTCCCTCCGTAACCGGTATTTTGATATATACAGTTGTTCCGACTTCAGGTTCACTGTCAATCTCTATTCCATAATCCTGACCATAATAGAGTTTTATTCTTTCATTTACATTTTTCAAACCCACCCCAGACGAATGCCTGCTAGTAGATTCCTTCATGAATATATTCTTAAGTTTATCAGAGGTTATTCCATAACCATTGTCGCACACCTTATACACCAGGGCATCTTCCTCCCTGCTGACTGAAATGTCTATTTTACCCTCATCTGGTATGTTATTGATTCCATGATATATCGCATTTTCTATGATTGGCTGAAGCAACAATTTCAATGTCGAAAATCCGCTTAGTTCCTCAGGCATATCAATGGTATAAACAAATTTGTTCTTATATCTCATCTTCTGAATAGTAAGATAGCTTATGGCATGTTCAATTTCTTCACTTACCAATATGATTTCATTTCCTTTGCTGATGCTTATCCTGAACAATTTGGCAAGAGCTGCAGTCATGGCAGATACCCCTTCATGGTTCTTGTTTTCGTTCATCCAGATTATTGAGTCCAAAGTATTATACAGGAAATGTGGATTTATCTGAGCCTGGAGTGCCTTGAGTTCATTCTTTCTCTTTGCTTCCTGCTCAGATATTATCTGGGACATCAGGCCCCTTATTCTTTCAATCATCAGATTGAATGAGCGGGTAAGCTGCTTTACTTCATCCTCACCCCTGACCTCAAGGTTATCAACGTTGAAATCTCCTTTTTCAATCCTGTTCATCTGATTCTCAAGCCTTAGAATAGGCTGTGATATTTTATATGACATAAAAACTGATGCAAGAACAATGAATGCAAGCCCCACCAGTAAAATTACAACAATAAGATTGTTGAAGTTTCTTCTATTCCTGACTATCTCGTCAACATAGCTGACACCGACCATTTTCCATCCGGATGTACCCACATCCATTATTACCGTGCTGATTTCTTCACCGTTGATTTTTTCAGAATATGAACCGGTCTCACTTGAAAGTGCCTTTTGTATATCCTCATCCCTCAATCCTGCATATATAAGCTGCTGCTGCGGATGGTATATTATTTTACCGTTGCCATCAATTACATATATATATCCCCTATGTCCGAGTGCAACCTGGCTGCAGACCTCTTCAATTCGACTGAAATTCATATCAACTGTCGAAATATAATTTCTTCTGCCCTCAGGAAAGTCCAGCACCACTCCTCTGCTGAGGGTTACAACCCATGGTCTGATGTCCTGATATATCCTTTGAACATGAGGTGTACTGAAAATATATTCAAAGGGATTGGCTGCTGCAAATATAAACCAATCCTGATCATATGGCACCATATTGGTATCAAATTTTAAATCAGGCACTGACATAAGAATGGACCCGGTATCTGCATACAGGGTAATTGATTCTATATCTTCCCTGATATCAAGTGTCAGGCTGAGGATATCTTCAAGCCTCTCTATACTACCGGAGGTAAAACTATCCATGTTGTGTTCTATTGTATTGGATATCTCAATCATGGAATCAAGATAATATTCAAGGTTAAGTCTTGTCTGATTCATTATTTGGGTAGTGCTTCCTGTAGCATTGTTCCGGGCATTTTCAGAAAATGAGCTATAAAAAACTATTCCTATCAACAACATCGCTATCATGGATATCGATGCAAACGACAGTGTAATTACAGACTGAATGCTTCCGAATCTGAAAATACGACTGATTGACTGCAGGGTCTTATTGTTTTTTATCCTTTTTCCCATACTGCCTCTTCTTCCAGTGATTTTCTGTATTCCCTTGGTGATATACCGGTTTTTTTCTTAAAGAAATAACTGAAATAGCTCACATCAGGATACCCTACTCTCTCAGCAACCTCTGCAATCTTGATGCTTTTATCATTCAGGAGTTCTCTGGCTTTTTCGAATCTTACCGCAGTTAGATTCTTCAAAAATGTGTCCCCGGACTTTCTCTTAAAAATTAGATTCATATAACTTGGGCTTATGAAAAGATGATTTGAGAGCTTTTGGACATTCATTTCGGCATCACTGTAATTTTCATTGATATAGTCCACCGCTTTCTCGTATAAAATCTGTGAAGCATCCTGCCTCTGTTCTTTTATGGACTTCATCAGATTAAAGCTAAAATCAAATACCCAGTCCCTTGCCTGATCTATTGAATTGAACCTGTCGAATTCCATGAACATTCCCGAACCCCCGGGGAATATATCAACAAGATCAATCTTGAATAACCTGGCCAGTTTCATCAAAGTTGAAACCACTTCAGTGAAGTACAGCTGGCATTCCTGCATTGATACCTGCTGTTTGACAAAGTCTCCGAAAAGGCAGTCAACGGCCTCCCTTACTTTGGATTCATCACCAAATTTAATGCTTGATACAAGATGGTCTTCATTTTTTTCGTCAAGATGAAAAAACCCACCAATACCGGGTTCCAGGTCCTCGACGAATATGACTTTGTTCCCGGAGAGGATGGTTTTATACTTTCTCGCGGTTACTGCCGAAAGATATGATTCCCTTATCTGATTGAGTTGTTGTACAATTCTACCCATTCCTATTGAAACGGTCAGGTCAGTGAATCTTTCTACGGACCTCCTCATTTCATCCAGCCTGTCTATCATCTGGTTTCTTGCTGCTGGCCTGCTGCTGCTGTTTGACGGAAGAATTATAACTATACCATCATCATACATGAATGCTTCACCGCTTCCATGTTTTTCAAGGACTTCGTTTATTATGTTGAAAATTGAAAAGCGCTTGAACCTGACCTCTTCTCCGGAAAGATTCATTCCGCTTATACTTTCGGAATCTATTTTGCAAATTGCAGAAGTAAACCATTTGCCATCGAGGGCAACATCAGACTCGTTGATTAAGTCCATATCATCAATTATTGATTTACCCAGTATCAGTGACATAAGAAAATTTTCCCTGATTACCGGAAGGCTTTCACTGAAATATTTTCTCAGTTTCTCAACATCTTCCTTTTCATTGATTTCTTCAAGAAGCTGGTTGTTCAATTTTTCAAGCAACGCGTTAATATCAGCAGGCAGAACCGGCTTTAAAATATAATCTCTGACACCATGTTTTATGGCTGTTTGTGCAAACTTAAAATCGTCGAATCCTGTGAGGATAACAACTTTTACAGTAGGAAATCCTTCCTTTATTTTCTCGGCCAATTCAAGGCCGTCCATGAAAGGCATATTGATATCAGTTATTACTATATCAGGTATAACTTCATCGAAGAACTCAAGGGCTTCGCGACCGTTTTCAGCTTCACCGCAAGCAACCAGATTGAACTGATTCCAGTCTATCCTGTCCTTGATACCACTTCTTACTTCTTCTTCATCATCCACCAATAGGACCTTGAACATATTAAATTCCTCATATCGAAGTTTTGATGCTTTACAAAGTTGGTAACCTATAATCAGTTTACTTGTATACATCGAAGTTGACAAGTTACATGAAATTTTCTGTTGTTGTGATATAATCGGCTGGAGTATGACAAAAACAAACTTAACTTATAAAGTAACAATGAAGGCATGCTATCTGGGGTTTCTTGTACAGGCAACTGTAATTAACCTTACTCCTGTATTATTCATACCCCTGAGGGAACAGTTTTCCCTGAGTTTTGGCCAGCTGGGCTTACTGGTACTGATTAATTTCATAACCCAGGTTACAGTGGATATTTTATTCAGTCATACAGTTGACCGGCATGGTTACAGACCCTTTCTCACAATCGCACACATTTTTGTCGCTGCCGGATTTATTTTCTTTGCAATATCTCCTTTGTTTATGAAAAATCCATATGTTGGATTCATTATGGGAACCTTTTTGTTTTCATCAGGAGGCGGCCTTCTTGAGCTCCTGCTAAGTCCTACAGTAAATGCAATTCCTTCTGAAAGTAAATCAGCATCCATGTCTCTGGTTCATTCATTTTATGCCTGGGGCCAGATGGGAGTAATAATATTAACCACACTATTCCTTTTTATATTCGGAAGACAGTCATGGCCTTTCATTATGATTCTCTGGGCTGTTCCACCCGCTTTAAATGCTCTTCTGTTTTCCAGAGTTCCATTCGGGCCTGCTGTTCCTGAAGAGCACAGGGAAGGAATCCTGAAACATATCAAAAACAGATTTTTCATTGCTGCAGTATTCGCAATAGCTTTTGGAGGTGCATCTGAACTTGTCATCAGTCAGTGGTCTTCCGCATTCATGGAAAAAGTTATGTATATACCGAAAGCATTGGGGGATATCAGTGGAATGGCTATGTTTGCCCTGATGCTCGGAATAGGCAGACTTCTGCATGGTAAATACGGTAAGCACTTAAGTCTTTACACGCTAATGATTACAGGTACTATAGCTGCGTTTTTATGCTACCTGATAGTTGCCCTTTCTCCGTATGATATTTTGTCTTTGTTAGCATGCGCAATCAGCGGATTGGCTGTAAGTCTTTTGTGGCCTGGTATCCTGGTTTTGTCAGCCGAACGGTTCCCCTTTGCAGGCACCTGGCTCTTTGCCTTTCTAGCTGCCGGCGGAGATATTGGTGCTTCCGTAGGACCATGGGCAATGGGAGTAATTGCCGATAATGCCGTTAAAGTTTCTTTTATAGCCGACATTGCATACCGACTTGGTCTCAATGCCGAGCAAGTCGGTATGAGAACCGGTCTTTTATTCAGCGCACTCTTTCCCCTCGGTGTAATGATCTGCCTTTTATACATGAAATCGAGTAAACCCCTCTGAGGTATTTACCCGACTTTTATTGCTTTTCGCTAATTTACCCGAGAGGTGTTTTATAAATTTTTTTCAATTTACCAGAGAGGTGTTTGTAAAAATATTAGTTATTTGAATGGAGTGTTTGCGTTTCTTCTTATATTAATTTCTTCAACAACAGCATTACCGCGCCTTGTCAGCAGGAACCACACAATATCTGCAATTTCTTCTGGTTCAATCAATACGGAAGCATCCAAATCGGGTCTTGTTCCTAAAACCATTTCCGTCGCTACTCCACCGGGTGCAATTGTATGGACCCTTATATTATATTTCTGGAATTCCTTCGCCATTGCACTGGTAAAACCCATAAGAGCATGCTTTGAAGCGGAATAAGCCGACTGATTCTCATATCCTTTTACTCCCACTACGGAAGAAACATTGATAATCGTTGCACATTTAGAATCTTTCAAATATTTCAAACTCTCCCTGCAGACTAGAAAAGGTGCCCTGGCATTAAGCTTCATAACATTGTCCCAATCTTCAGCACTGGTCTCTTCCACCGGTTTTGCAAAGGCGATTCCCGCATTATTTATCACAACATCAATTCCACCCATCAATGCAGCAGCTTCTCTGACCATTTTCAAAGGAGGTTTTTTCTTTAGAAGATTACCGCTTACATAAAAAGTTCTGCTTTCCTTGAATTCATGCTTAATTTCGTTGAAGCTATCCGGTGAACTGGCACCAAGACACAGTGTCGCACCTTCCTGCGAAAGCCTTCTGGCAATGGCAAGTCCTATCCCCCGGCTTGCTCCCGTAATAAGTATCCTGAGTTCTTTCAAATCAATCATTTGTAACCTTTCTTAGTTCCAATGTAGCAACAACATCAGCTCCGCAATCAGCCGGATTCTCCAATATTACCTGTCCCTCTTTTATGGGAGCCACAACTTCTGCTTCAATGATTTTTTCCATAACATCAAAAATCAGATTCCGTCGTATTGCCTTGTCGGTTTTCACCGGAACAACAGGGAGTTCTCCGTTTATTACCTTGACTGTGCTGGTTACGATTCTGACCGGCTTGGTTATTTCATCGATGGCATAAGCCAGTCCCTTGCTGCAACTGTTTCCCTTGACATTGAGCACCTTGGTTCCCTCATATTCAACTGTCATCCTGCATCCCTTCGGACACCTGATGCAAACCATTTCTCGTTTCATTTTTTTACCGCCTCGATAATTATATTCCTGCCTTTGAGTTTCTCTGATGGAATCCTGATGTACTCCATTTCAGCAGGTACCAACTGCTTGAATTTCCTGCTATAAATTGTTTTTCCCTTGCATACAGCATTAACTCTAACTGTCTTCAGGATTGCCTTTGATCTGAAATATATTTTAATTTTTTTGTCTTTTTCATCCCTGTCAATAATTTGTGGAACCGTATATCTGATTCCCTCACCGGTTGTAACTGTCATTCTTTTTCTCTTTTGGGGATTCGTTCCCTTGATTCTTTTAACAGCAGAATCAGCTGCACGTTCTGCTTCCAGTGCAACATAGTCCACCAGGTCATGTACATGAAGTACATTTCCACATGCATATATCCCATCAACCGATGTTTCAAGATATTGGTTGACAACGGCCCCTTTGGTGGAAGGATCAAGTAATACCCCCGCTTCTTCAGAAAGCTCATTCTCAGGAATCAGTCCAACGGAAAGCAACAATGTGTCACACTTTATAAATTGGTCCGTACCTTCAATAGGTTTGTAATTTTCATCAACCTTTGTTACTGTAACGCCTTCAAGCCGGGTTTTACCATGAATCTGTGTTACGGTATGTGACAATTTCAGCGGAATATCAAAATCCTCCAGACACTGCACAATATTCCTTGTAAGGCCACCGGGATGCGGCATAATTTCGCACACAGCTTTGACCTTCATGCCTTCAAGCGTCATCCTTCTTGCCATTATAAGACCTATATCCCCCGAGCCAAGAATAACAGCGGTTTTACCCGGTTTCATTCCCTCAATATTCACAAAACGCTGGGCGGTTCCTGCAGAAAAGATTCCACTTGGATTTGTACCGGGAATCCTGAGGGCACCCCTGGGTCTTTCCCGGCACCCCATTGCAAGTATTATCGCCTCAGCTTTATATATACGCAGTCCATCCTGTTCATTTACAGTTGTAATGTTTTTATTTTCATCAATGGAGATAACCATTGTACCAAGTTTATATTCAATCCCAAGCTCATGTATCTTTCTTATGTATCTTAATGCAAATTCCGGACCCGTAAGTTCTTCCTTGAATACATGGAGTCCAAATCCATTGTGAATACACTGCTTAAGAATTCCACCAAGCTGATAATCCCTTTCCAGCAGAAGAATGTCCTTTATTCCTGATTTTCTTGCCCTTACCGCTGCCGCCAGACCTGCCGGTCCGGCACCGATGATTACTATACTTCTTTTTTCAGTCATCCCCGATTCCTCCCGGCAAGAATGTATGAACCTCTGTCGCCCTTTAAGACTTCCTCTTTTTCTATTTTAAGTTCCTTTGACAATATCTCCACGACAGTCGGCATGCAAAATCCTCCCTGGCATCGACCCATTCCTGCTCTGGTCCTTCTTTTTACCCCGTCAACAGTCCTGGCTCCTGCAGGTCTTCTTATGCTCTCGAGGACTTCTGCCTCGGTGACACTTTCACATCTGCAAACCAATCTTCCGTGTTCCGGATTTTCCTTTATCGCCCGTTCTTTTTCATCCATTGTCATGTCCCTGAAGAATTCGTGGCTTTCCAGAACCTCTATATAATTTTCCTTATATGGCAGTCCTCCGAGAATTTCGCTGATTTCATTTGCCACAAACTCTGCAATAGCCGGTGCAGATGACAGTCCGGGTGATTCAATACCTGCTACATTGTAGAACCCCGGAACTTTCCTGCTTTCTCCAATTATAAAATCACCTGTGTCAGGAGTTGCCCGTAATCCTGCAAAAGATGTTATTACTTTGTCAAGATGAAGATTGCTGCAGCTTTTAAGGGCTGTCTTATATACAAAATCCAGACTATCTGCATGTGTAGAAATATCTTCCTTGGATGCGGCGATGTTTGCATCAGGACCAATCAACAGATTGCCGTCAACGGTAGTCATAACCAGAACGCCCTTTCCTTTTTCTGACGGGGTCTGGAAAATTACTCTTTTTACCAGCCCCCCCTCTGACCTATCAATAAGAAGGTATTCTCCCTTTCTTGGAGTCAAGCTGAAAAAACCGTCATTGACCATGCCGGCAATTTCATCAGCATAGATTCCAGCACAATTTACTATTACTTTTGTATTCAAGGCACCTTTGTCAGTAATGACATTGAAACCATTTTCTGTCCTTTGAATTTCGGTTACAGTGGTTTCCCTTAGATAATCAACTCCGTTTATAACTGCATTTTCAACAGCTGAAATATTCAGTTTGTAGGGAGATACCACTCCTGCAGTCTTTGACCAAAGAGCTTTCGTCACCGTCTCATTCAATGCAGGTTCCAGCTTTCTTGCTTCTTCCCCACTTATTAGTTCAAGACCTTTGATTCCACCTTTGATTCCATTCTCGTAAAGCCTGGCAAGTTCAAGTTCATCATCGGGTCCAAAAGCTATTACAAAAGACCCTGTGTTCTTATATGGAACTCCCAATTTCCTGCATGTTTCTTCCATCATGGCCGTTCCAAGAATGTTGAATTTTGCCTTAAGACTTCCGGATTTTGCGTCATAGCCACCATGTACGATTCCTGAATTTGCTCCACTTGCACCCATTGCTGCGTCTATGTGCCTATCGACGATACAAATGGCTGCATTAAAAAATGAGAGACTTCTGGCGATCAGTCCCCCAACAACCCCTGCACCAATTACCATGATGTCATAGTTATCTTTTATCTTATCCATTTTCACCGACCATTTCTTCTATATTTAGAATTTTACCCCTCCTGAAGCCAGGGCAATCAGAAAAGGAATCAATACAAGTACCACAAACATTATATTCAAATATCTTGTTGTCAGGGCACCTTTTTTTAAAAAAGCATAGAAAATAAACAAAAAGACTGCATCAAGCACCAGCATAATGCAATTATAGACACTTGTGGTTTCTGCAAATATACATCTGCCGGAAAAAACTATCCAAAGCAAATTGATTACATAAAACAATATGCAGAAAAAGAAGATTATATGTCTTGTTTTAAGCTTCCCTGAAATCATTTTTCAATATCCTCTTTGTATATATACGATTTCCGGTGGGTTGAGGTTCCCTTTTCTAGAATATAAGTTAGATTTTTAGTTCACCTGATGCGATTCTTCTAAGGGTTTCCACATAAAGCATATGCTCCTGGGGCAGAACCTTTTTTGCAAGAATGTCCGGTGTATCCTCCTCCTCAACCTTTACAACAACCTGGCCTAATATACTGCCATCGTCGTATTTATCATTGACCAAGTGTACAGTAGCACCCGTTTCAGTATCTTCGTCGGCTATTACTGCCTCATGAACCTTCATTCCATACATTCCGCTGCCTCCATGCCTTGGCAGCAGAGCCGGATGTATGTTTAGAACCCTGTTACTGAACTTCTTCAAAATTGCAGGACTCATTTTTTTCATGTACCCTGCAAGTACAACCAAATTAACCTTATGTTTTTCAAGAACCAGCAGCATTGCTTCATCCAAATCATCGGCATCAGGATAATTCGAACCACTCAGGTGATATACCGGTATTCCTGCTGCCCTAGCTCTATCCACAGCATATGCCGTTGAATTGTTGCATATCACAACACTCACTTCACCATCAATTGTGCCATCTCTGCATGCATCAATTATTGCCTGCATGTTACTTCCGCCATGGGATGCAAAAACCCCTATTTTCAGTCTCATATTTTCTCCTCAAAGCAATGGTGTCGTGGTCCTGCATTCATTGACCCTGTCCACATCCGGCATGGAAGGAATTCCTCCCTTTTTCGTCGCTGCTATGGAACCTGCAGCATTTGCAAAATCTGCCATCTCATGTATTTCAGCATTGTTAAGCTCTGATATCTCCTTTTCAAGTATCGCTGTTTTATATAACACAGCTCCGACAAAGGCATCTCCCGATCCGGTTGTATCAACTACCTCGGTCGCATATGCCCTGAGGAATCCACTGCCGCTTTTATGCTGGTAATAGCAGCCATCAGGACCAAGAGTTGTGAATATCAGGGGAATATTACGCTTGAATAAAATTTCAGTAGCCTTTACTATATCCTTTTCTCCAGTTAAAAATTCAATTTCTTCACCTGATATCTTCAGGATATCTGAATATCCGATCATTTCACCAATTATTTCCCTGGCTTCATCAAGGCTGTCCCATAGAAGTTCCCTGAGATTGGGGTCAAATGAGATTATCTTTCCCTTTCCCCTGGCATAATCAACAACTTTTCTTGTTGTATTCCTTGATTCTCCCTTACTCATGTTAACTGATGAGAAATGTAGTATATCGCAGTCATCTATGATACTGAAATCCACATCCTTTTCCGTAAGCATCATATCAGCACCGGGATTTCTATAGAAGGAAAAACTTCTGTTTCCCGTTTCATCGAGCTGAACAAACGCAAGGGTGGTATTTACATCTTCACAATACCGGAATCCGGCTGTGTTTACATTCTTATCCTCAAATGTCTTTTTAAGAAAAGTTCCGAACATATCATTCCCGGCCATTCCGATAAAATATGACGGAGCTCCAAGAACAGCTGCCGCAACAGCTGCATTGGCCGGTCCACCACCTGGATTTCTTTCAAACAGTATATTACCATTTGAAGAAAGACCTGCCGGAGTGAAATCAATTAGTACTTCTCCAATAAAACAAATTTTTAACATTGTAATCTCCTGCTATCCTTTTACCTCTAAATGGTATAGGAATTTTATCCTGTTTTCAATAAACATCAGTCAAGAAATTCTGCTATTCCCGATGAATATTGAATATTTCCGTCTTTCAAGATAATTATACACTCAACTCCTGATATGAGTTCTATCAGGCTGATTCCTTTTTCATATCCCATAGCGAACACTGTGGTAGAAAGACCATCCCCATCGACTGAACGACTGCTAATAATGGAAACGCCTGCAATGTCCGTTTCTACAGGATAACCTGTATTTGGATCAAGTATGTGGTGATATGTAATTCCATCCTCTACAAAGAACCTTTCATATGAACCTGAGGTTACCACTGACATTTCTTCAACTTCCACCACCCTGATATATGTTCCTGTAGCTTCAAATGGATTCTGTATTCCTATTCTCCATTTGGTTCCATCGGGTTTTTCACCGACCGTGAGTACATTGCCCCCAAGATTGATTATCGCCCCATCGCAGCCATTTTTCTTTAGATACTCTGCTACTCTGTCAGCAATGTATCCCTTGGCAATCCCTCCTAAATCAATTTTCATGTCTTCATTAAGAAGAATTACTCTTTTCCCATCGCTTACTATTGCATCTATATCAATATTGTCCATAGCTATATTAATTTCATCCTGAGTCGGAACCCTTGCATTTGTTGTTCCTATACCCCATAAATCAACAAGCGGACCGATGCTTATATCAAAAAGTCCGTTGCTTGTTTCATGATATTCAATACCCTTTGTTATAACTTCATGAGTTTCAGCAGAAACCTCAACTGCTTCGATTCCTGCAGCTGAATTAATTTTTGAAATGTCACTGTCTTCAATATTTCCGGACAGAAGATTTTCTAACCTCTCGATTTCAAGCATTGCTCCGTCCATCAATTCTTCAGCGTTTTTATCATAAATTATAATGGTTACAACAGTACCCAGATAAAATTCAGTCTTTGAATATGGTTCCTGTACCGGGGTACAGGATGTTAAAATCACTGTTACTGCAATCATCAGAATGAAAAGTTTCTTCATAATTAAATAATACCATCAAAATTAAGTCAGTAAAAAGATATTTGTTATATAATTGCATATGTGATTGAAAGAAAAAAGATTCTGGCTGAAATATTTACAATGATACGCTACGGGGCAGTTGGTCTGGTCAACACCGGGGTAACCGCTTTGGTTATATTTTTGCTTAAGCTTACAGGAATACATTATGCACTTTATACCCTGGCCGGTTATGCAGTCGGAATTACAGTCAGCTTTATACTGAACAGAAAATTCACATTCAGAAGTACTGAGAAAACGGGAAAGCAGGCTTTGAAATTCCTGCTGGTTACCGGCTCTTTGCTAGGTCTTACCCAATTACTGCAATATCTTCTTATTGATGTTGCAGGTATCAATGAAACCATTGGAGTAATTCTCGGAATGGTATTCTATACAGGTACAGGCTATATATTGAACCGACTGTTTGTATTTCGTTCTAAAGGGCACTCTGATTAACACTTTGGTCTGCAAAAAATAGTTTCTGCAAACCAAAGTGTGGAAATAATTAGTTTGTTGCCCACCCAATATTCATTGATACAAATTTATTGAAAACCCTTCTGGTTGACACATTATGCACCCAAGATGCCAAATCTGCTGAGTTAAAATATCTTTCCCTGTCAACGATATAATATGGCAGTTTCATTATCTCTGAATTGAAAATCTCAGAATGGGCAGATTCCCATATTATTATGTCAGTAATATCTTCAGTGCTTAAATCCAGATATTTTGATGCCTGCTCAATTGTCATAACAGAATTTGCTTCGTTATCATGCCTTAAAGATAGCCCTATGAATAATCCTGCCAATAATACTGATATACTTAAAAAGAAAATTCCAACGGTTTGCCATGTATTTGCTTTTGTCATTTTTCACCTCAAATTTCACTATAATCGAACATCGAAATCCGTGTATTTCAACGATGTTCTTAATTTTAAATAATAATTTTCTCCTAATTATTAGGATATTCGACTTGCTTTTTACTCATTCTTTTCAATATCACCGTCAGAATAATTCCAGCAACCATAAGAATAATTCCAATTACTATAATAACAGAACCCATTATTGAAATAGGATTGTTTGTCATAATATCAAACCCAGGCAATGATGCTGTCTGGTCAAAGAAAATTTGATCCGAAGGGAATAAATTGTCTCCAAATCCACTGAACATTCTTTTGCTTATAAGTCTTGCACCAGATCCAATTAAAATAAAAAAGAATCCGGCAACTGCCATATATACTCCAAATAGCCATCCATAACGACGAAGCAATTTGCCAAGCACTCCGGGGATACTGTCCACCCAGGTATTTCCACCAGTTCCTGTTCTATCAAAGCCATAGGATTCCGATGTGTCCTCAATAGGATCATCATCATTCAACAGACTATCTGTAGTAATGTCAAATGTTTTTGCCAAAAGAAGTATTTTGCCAATTTCCGGGACAGCCTCTCCTGTTTCCCATTTGCTGACCGCCTGTCTGGATACTCCCAGTTTTTCAGCAAGTGCTTCCTGGGATAGGCCTGATTTTTTCCGATAGTAAAGTATTTTTTCCTGTAGTTTCATATTTGCTCCTCCATTTAGTATCATACCAAATTTTAATGTAGTCATGGTTGCAATACCATCAATCATCCCTTGAACATTCGCAACCAGTGGTTGCTTGTGGAAAATATTGCTTGAAATATAATGCATTGCTGGCTTTGAAACGAAAAAAAAGATTTTTTCAGACAGAGTATAATTCGTTATACAGAACTGATATTCCGTACTCGCTGCAGAATCAATTCCTTGGTTTTTGTCTTGTTTTCAACGGATAAATAGGATTGGTCACATTCCAGAAGAAACGAATCTGTCATGGAACACAACTTTTCCATCATACCTGTCGCTGCCTTAAGAGGAATTTCACAGATACCAGCAAACGCCAGGAAATCATTTCTTTCTATCCTGCTTCTTTTCCCATTGAGTGTAAGTGCAAGTTGTTCATTGTCCTCTGGGATAATAATATTAACAGGCAGCATATCATAGGCCTTGGATAAATAAAATTGTCTGCTTGAAGGTTCAGTTTCAACAAGGGAAAAATTCTTCAAATGCATATCTGAATTTCCTATGATAAAGGAAAACACAATCCTTATGAACAATTCGGATAAATCAAGACCCGGACGATGAGAAAACCGCTTTATTATTTTTCCGCAGTTTTCATATGATCCCTTATACTTATCCGAGGTAAGCCTGTTTGCAAGCTGGCAGAAATCTTCCATGGCATATAGTTTTGCAGAATTACCGGAAATATCCCTGTCGATACGTTTTGTAATATAGGCATACCTGTCATTCAGTTTTACAAGCCCGTTGGGTACTGTCGATATTCCTGCCATTTCAGCAAGGCGCATTGCCAGAAACTCAAATTCAGGGAGCGATTCGAACTCTTCAGTCTGAGGTTTTAAAATGAACCCAGTAGGATAATCAACAATCGTCAGTCTTTTGTCTTCGTTTCCTGAAAGGTGCAAAGAAATCTTTTTTTGTACGCCGGGAATTGTAATCCCTTGGTTAACTGCATTTTCCGCTATTTTAATGAGCTGATCGTTGGAAATATCCAGAAGTGGCATTTCTCCGATTCCAAAAAAATCCTTTACGCATTTTCTGTGCCAATTATTTTTAATTTCATCAGGACTAGATGCTCTTAGCTCTTTACCACAATACAAGCACTTCAACTTACACCTCGTTTCTTATACTGACATCACCTATGCAGTCTTTGCAGGCTACCTGCAATAAACCAAAGCGATCATTGATATCTATTTTCCAGTTTCTGCTTACAATACCAAGCATCCACCCTTCTGGAATCAGTCCATCAAAGAAAGGAAAAAGTACAGATGAATTGTATTCCGTTTTCTCCAGTGGTAAAGTCAGACTGACTGCAGTCGCATCGTTGTTATGTAAATATTCCGGGTCATATAAAAACCTGTACCCCACATCTGTTTCTGCAATAACTCCCGCAAATGAATTCTGAATATAAACATATCCTCTTCTGTATTCCGATGTCAAATTTTAATCCTCCAGTTTTCCGGGAATAGCTTCCATTCCAAACATAGCAAGAGCCTGATTTACTTTGTCAAGCCTTACAGTCTTTTTACCTTGTTCAAGTTCCCTCACAAAACGCAAGCCCAATCCTGAACGCATGGCAAATTCTTCCTGCGTCAATCCTGCTTTTTTTCTTTCTGTTTTTATATAATCACCAATAGTACTCATATGTAATATATTACACCCTAAAAGGTATAATTGCAAGTATATAGATATATTTATACCATATAGGGATTATTTTGCTATTTACATCTTAATTTATACCCTTTAGGGTTCTATTTGCTCAATAAAAACTCAGTGTATCATGGATACAACAAAACTCTGGAAATACCAGAGTTTTGTTACAAAAATATGGTCGGGATGACAGGATTCGAACCTGCGGCCCCCTGGTCCCAAACCAGGTGCGCTACCAAACTGCGCTACATCCCGTTACATGCGAAGTAAATTTTACAATATAAAGCAACTATTGTCTACAAGATTTTATTAATCTTCAAAAGAAAACAGCCGGAAGTACCGGCTGTTTAAAATATTCTCTTTCTCTATTAAGCTCCGGCCGGTGTTAATGGAACATAAACTCTGGTCGCCATTTCACGGTCTATCATAAATAATCCGTTTGGATGATCTTTTACCAGTTCTAGATTCCTTACATTATCCTCTGCGTTTGCTTCTTCTTCTACCTGTTCGTCTATAAACCATTGCAAGAATGAATTGGTTTTATAGTCCTTTTCTTCATTTGCTGCATCAACAATGGTATATATGGATTTTGTAATATACTGCTCGTGATGCAAAGATGCTTTCATTGCTTCAAGTGGATCTTTATAAGTACTAGTGACCCCTTCCAGGGTTCCCAGTTGGGCAAGTCCACCAACCTCACATACATATTCAAAGAATTTTATAGCATGGTCAAGTTCTTCCTGAGCCTGTATCCTGAACCAGTTTGCCATTCCTTTAAGCCCTTTTTCCTGAAAATATGCCTCTATACCTAAATAAAGATATGCCGAATGAAATTCTTTTTTTATCTGTTCATTTAATAAATCCAATATTTTCTTACTTATCATAACAATACCTCCATCATTATGGTACATATATACCCTGATGGAGGTTTGTAAAACTTTTTTTGTTATTTAAGTTACCAATTATCCGTAGTAATTTGAACTACCTTCAAGCAAACCTGATTCACCCAGTAGATAAACCGCAGCAGCTATTACAAGCAGGGTTATCAATATTGTAAAAAAGACTTTCAAGGCACTGACAGGAGCTTTTCCATAGAATCTGCCGGTCTGTCCATTGACTGTATACCTGAAAGTTTTATTTCTATAGCGATAAGAAGAAATCCATACCGGAAACAGTGTATGCCTGTACCTGACTCCAGAGTAGTTGGTTTTAAGTCTCAGATTTCTCACTTCATCGGCATTGATATTCCTGGTTATTTCCTGCCTTAGGATATCCGTTGCCTTTTCTTTCGCAATTCCCCACCCTAGTTTTAAAGGAACTGCATATCTCTCAGCAGCAAATCCTGACAAAAAGCCCGGCTGATAGTTCACCAACCCTTCTATTCTGAATGGTTCAACCCTGGAAATCATTTCCGCATTTTCCCTGTTGGAGGCATTTACGAGTATATCATCGAAGAACCTTGGATAAGTTCCGCTCACATGTCTCCACCTTATTTTTCGGACCTGTCTTGTCTGTCTTTGCGCCTTGCCGTTAACCATAACAGTATAATGCTCTGTAACATAATAGTAGGTTCCGGCTTCTGCTGTGTATGCAGAAAATGTATCTGTATCATAGGTCCAGTAGGGAATGTAAATTCCATTGATCAAATCACCCTTGTACTCTTTTTTCAAGGCCCTTGGTGCGAAAGGTTTTTTGGAAATCCATTTTTTAAATAATTCCCTGACTTTTTTCTTTGATATTTTAAATGGTATAAGGGATTCAGGTTTGATTCCCCTGAACTCAGATATACTTACTACATGGGGTGATCCACAGAACTGACACTTGTCTGCAACGGCTGAATCCTCCAAAACAGTCTGACCCCCACAGTTTTCACACTGAACCATCTTTGTTTCGCCCTGCCATGTTTCCTTCGGTTCATTTTCAACAGCATCAGCAAATGAATATTCCAAAATTTCATCATCAAGATTTTCAATTTCGGTGATGGTACTGCAGTAATCACATTTCATCGCTCCGCTTTCAGGATCAAATACCGTAGCAGCTCCACAGGAGCTGCATGGAAACTGGTTGGTTTCTTTTTTAATGTTTTCAGTCATAATCTACCTTGGATTACTCCTTTTTATTACCACATTCGGGACAGAATTTTGCACCCGGTATCATATTAGCTCCGCATTTTTCACATTTTTCTTTTTGTGGACTTCCACACTCATGGCAGAATGCTGCACCTTTTGGCACTGGTTTTCCACATGAAACGCATGCTTCTGTTCCGAACGATTTTCCACATCCAGAACAAAACCTTGCTCCATCAGGCACTGTGGTACCACATTCAGGACATTTAGAAGTGCCGGAAATCTGTGGCTGTGGTTGTGTCATGGCATCTGCCATGGCCTTGCCCATAGCAACACCTGCACCAAGGCCGACACCAGCACCTGCAGTTCCTCCACCTTCATTCTGGGCCGCATCCCGTATGGCTTCAGCTGTCTGATATTTAGTGTAATTATTCATATCACCTACAACACCCATCTGAGTCTTTTTATCAAGTACTTTTTCCACTTCCTCAGGCAGTGAAACATTTTCAATATAGAGAGATACAAGTTTCAAACCTATTGAAGAAAATCTTGGCTGAAGCGTACCTACGGCTTCCTCTCCTAGCTCATCATAATTCATGGCGATATCAAGTATAGGAATATTAGATTCAGCCAGTGAATCAGATATTCCGGACACCAGCTGACGCTTTAACTGACCTTCTATTTCTGCAGCCGAAAAATCGGGTGTTGTTCCAAGGATCTCCTTCAGGAACAGGGCCGGATCATCAACTTTAAATGAATATATTCCAAAGGCCCGCAGTCTGACCACACCGAAGTCCGAATCCCTTCTTATAATAGGATTGGCGGTTCCCCATTTTCTGTTTGTAAATTGTTTTGTGTTTACAAAGTAGATATCAGCTTTGAACGGCGAATTGAATCCATATTTCCATGATTTCAAGGTGGTCATGATAGGCATATTCTGAGTTGACAATTCATATCTGCCTGGTGTGAATACATCTGCTATCTGTCCTTCATTTACGAAAATAGCAGCCTGTGACTCCCTTACAGTCAGCTGAGCCCCCATCTTGATTTCATTGCCTTTTCTTTCAAATTTCCAGACCATTGTGTCTGTGGTCGTGTCTACCCATTCTATTACATCAATGAACTGGCCTTTAATAAAATTCATGATACCCATATAAATGATTACCTTTCTTTTTTTATATAATCATTTTACCTGATAAACTTATGAATTACCAATATTGAACTTCAAATATACACATATTGAAACAAACTGTCATAGTGCATCTTATTTCATTTTATCTCCTGCTGCTGTACAATTATTTTTATTACGGAGGATTTATGAGTGATATCCTTGAAGGCCAGATTAGAAAATATCTCAAGGCCTACAATGCAATAAAAAAGGGCGATAAGATATGTGTCGGTGTATCAGGCGGGAAAGACAGTATGGTTCTGCTTCATGCCCTTTCTTCGATACGTGAGTATCTTTCAGTTCCCTTTGATATATATGCCGTCACTGTATCACTGGGTTTTGAAGGATTTGATACATCCCCTGTTTTCGACCTATGCAGGGAACTGAATGTACCATTCAATGTGGTTGAAACTCAAATAGGGAAAATAGTTTTTGATGCAAGGACAGAAGAGAACCCATGCTCCCTTTGTGCAAATATGAGAAGAGGTGCCTTGAACAATGCAGCAGTTGACCTTGGCTGCAATAAAGTTGCCCTTGGACATAACAGGGATGATTTACTTGAAACCTATCTAATGGCTCTTTTCTATGAAGGAAGGATGCATACTTTCAGTCCAATAACTTACCTGTCAAAGAAAGATATTGAAGTTATAAGACCCCTTTCCTTCTCCTACAGCAAAGATGTGCGATATTATCGAAATATACATGACATTCCCACTGTTAAAAACCCATGTCCTGCAGACAAGGATTCCAAGAGAAAGGAAATACGCAAACTCATAAAAACCCTTTCAATGGATAATCCGCATTTCAAAGCCAATGTAATTGGTGCAATAATCAGAAATAAAATCGGAGGCTGGTGATAATCAATCCTCTTTCAGCAAGTCTGTCAGATATTTCCTGAAGTCATCCTTAAGATCATCCCTTGATAGCGCGAGCTCCACTGTTGCTTTCAGGAAGCCGAGTTTATTCCCCACATCATATCTTTTCCCTGTATATTCATATGCATAAATGTCTTGTTTTTCCAACAGCAGGGCCAGTGCATCAGTAAGTTGAATTTCGTTGTTCTTACCCGGCTTGGTTCTTTCCAAGCATTCAAAAATTTCAGGAGTAATTATGTACCTTCCCATTATAGCCATGTTGGATGGTGCTTCCTCAGGTGTCGGTTTTTCAACCATCTCACTTATTTTATAAAGATTTTCAGAAATCCTTGAACCACCCACTACTCCGTAGCTGGATACCTCATTCATGGGAACCTTTTGAATTCCTATGATTGTACCATTGCATTCTTCATATTGTTTCATCATCTGCCCAATACAGGGCATATCCGAAACTACGATATCATCACCCAACATTACGGCGAAAGGTTCATTGCCAATAAATGGTTTTGCAAGATGTATTGCCTGACCAAGCCCTCCGGGTTCCTTTTGCCTGACATAATAGATATTAACCATGTTCGAAATGCCTTCCACCATATCAAGGACTTCGGATTCCCCTCTTTTCTTTAGCATATCCTCCAATTCAAATGACTTGTCGAAATGATCTTCAATGGCTCTTTTGCCTCTACCGGATATGATGAAAATATCCTCTATACCGGCACTTACCGCTTCCTCAATGATATACTGGATGGTCGGTTTATCAACAATCGGCAACATTTCCTTTGGCTGCGCCTTGGTAGCCGGAAGAAATCTGGTGCCCAATCCTGCTGCCGGAATTACTGCCTTTCTAACTTTCATGCTCATTTCCTCCATAAATAACAATTTTATTCACAAAATATTAATATTTTCATGTATATTTTCGTCATTGTTTAGTGTATACTTTAGCCATGATATACGATTTTTCATTTATATTCCTCGTGAACATATATCTGATATAAGTTAATATTATTTGTGAGAGGTGCTCAAACCCGAAATTATTATTATTATTTAAACCGAGAACCTCTTTTTTTTGCCTAAATTTCCGTTCTACCCTTGAGCGCTCTTATCAAGGTTGCCTCATCTGTAAATTCTATATCAGCTCCAACAGGTATTCCATGGGCAATTCTTGTTACTCTAACACCCAGTGGTTTTAATAGTCTGGATATATACATCGCTGTTGCTTCTCCTTCAACCGTTGGGCTTGTGGCAATGATTATTTCCTCCGCACCTTCCCTTATTCTTGCCAGTAATTCCTTAAGTTTGATGTCACCGGGGCCGATTCCATCCATAGGTGAAATCAAACCATGCAAAACATGATAATGTCCTTTGAATTCACCGGTTCCCTCCATCGCAATGACATCCTTTGGTGTCTGGACAACGCAAATAGTACTCTTGTCCCTGTTACCTTTGCATATGCTGCATGGGTCGCTGTCAGCAAGGTTACAGCAAATTGAACAATATGTTATTTCCTTCTTGATATTCCTGATTGCTTCTGCAATGGTATCAATATGACTGTCATCCATTGTCAGTGTATGAAAAGCAAGCCGCTGAGCCATTTTCCTTCCTATGCCGGGAAACGATTCAAAGGCATCTATCAATTTAGCCATGGCTTTTGGATATAAACCGGACATATTCACCTACATACCGGGAATTTTCATTCCACCGGTTATTCCACCCATTTTTTTCTGGGTTTCTTCTTCAGCCTTTTCAAGCGCAAGATTATATGCAGCCAATATCAAATCCTGAAGCATTTCAACATCATCCGGGTCCGCAACTTCAGGCTCGATGCTTATTGACATCATTTCTTTTTTACCATTAAGTTCAATTTTTACAGCTCCGCCACCGGCCTGGCCCTCAAACGTTTTTTCCTCAAGCTCTTTTTGTGCTTTTTCCATTTCCATTTGCATTTTCTGGGCTTGTTTCATCAGGTTATTGAAATTATTGTTGTTATTTTTTCCTCCGCCCATTACTCCTCTGGCCATAAGTTCCTCCTTATTCTATTTCCAGTTTTATGCCAAGCGCTTCTGCGGCCTTCCTGGCATTATCTTCAAAATCATTTTTACCAAGTGATGAAGATGTATCACAGAACAGACTTACTTCAAAGTCTCCCCCATACATTTCATCTACGGAGTCCTTGAGTATTTGTATCTTCTTCCTGTCCTTGGATATAAAGTTTTTATTAAAATTGCTTTGGAAATTAATGCTTAGAACATTATTTTCCAGCTTTGCAGCGGTGCCATTGAGATAAGGTGCCACATCTACATCTCCCCGCTCGTTTAATGTATCGATTACTTTATTCCAGTCAAAATCCTTTACAACCACCATCATTTTTTCATTATTTTTGTCTTGCTCAGGTTTTGGTTCCCTAACAACAGCTTTTTCAATATATCTGGGCTGCGGCTTATCCGCGATGGGTTCTGCCTGTATTTTTTTTAATCTGTTGATTTTACCCTCAAGGGCTGATATCCGCTGAAGCATGGATGCTTGTTCAGCAAAAGTTATATTCATGGAGGATATATTTATCAAAACAACTTCAAGATAGGTTCTTGGCTGGGTAGACCTTTTTATTATGCTTTCTGCCTGAGATAATTCCCTTATTACATAAACAATGAATTCGCGGCCGAATTCATCAGCCTGTTTCTTCATAAAATCTATTATTTCATCGCTTCCTTCTATGAACAGACCGGGATTATCCATTCCTGTACATACCAAAAGATTCCTGTAATAAAATATAAGGCTTGATAAAAACTGCGAAGTGCTCTTACCCTGCATCAGTACACTGTCGGTTATTTCCAGGACTTTTATGATGTTCTTTTCATAAAGCGCCTGAGCCAGGTCCATGGCTGCTTCATCCTGAAGTATTCCTGCACTTTCAAGAACCATTTCAACTGTTATTTTTTTATCACCCGAAGCAAGGGTTTGATCCAAAATGCTTATTGCATCCCTCATTGCTCCGTTTGCAACCCTTGCAATAATCCTAAGCGCCCTGTCCTCGGCTTCAATACCCTTTGATTCCAGGATCTGACCCAAGCGTTCAATTATCCCATCAACTGTTATCCTGTGGAAATCAAATCTCTGACATCTTGATAAAACCGTTGCAGGCAGCTTGTGTGGTTCAGTTGTTGCAAGAATGAATATAACATGCTCAGGTGGTTCTTCAAGTGTTTTTAAAAGCGCATTGAATGCACCTGTTGAAAGCATGTGAACTTCATCGATTATATAAACCTTGAATTTTGTCATTGCGGGAGTATATGCTACCTCATCCCTGATTGCCCTTATGTTGTCAACACTGTTATTGGAGGCAGCGTCCATCTCAATTACATCAAGCACATTTCCTTTGTTGATACCCGTGCAGATGGAACACTTGTTACATGGATCACCGTTTTTGGGATTTAGACAGTTTACAGCCTTGGATAGAATATATGCCATTGTAGTCTTGCCGGTTCCCCTTGTTCCACAGAATAGATATGCATGGGCGACCCTACCGGATTTTACAGCATTTCTAAGAGTTCTGGTAACATGCTCCTGCTCGATGACTTCTTCGAATGTGCCGGGTCTCCATTCCCGGTACAATGCCTTGTAAGACATAATTCCTCCGCTTTTTCAGTACTATAATTATATCAAATGAACGGCAAAATAAAAACCGCGCACCCGCCTTCGAACACAAACAACAAGCGCTGTCGCTGCCAACGACTCAGACCAGGTTGACCTCCGGCACATGGAAAATTTCACTTACCGCTGCTTCCTTCCGGACCTGACGGGATTCACGAACAACCATTGCGAAGGACCAAGTCTTCAACATCGCCAGCACCGGGCTGCCTTACCGCCGGTGGCCTAGGGCGGGGATTAAACCCTGCTATAGCGGGTTGCAGGTTACAGGGCACCGCTGATTCCCCGTCTAGCGCGGCAAAAAATATTATACCATAAGTTTTTATCTGTGTATCATTTTTGATATCAAAGAGCTATGCCTCTTGTTTTAACTTCCTTAACATACGACCTGCAGATTTCTACTGCTTCTTTGAAAAATTCCTTAGTATTCGGCTTTAGGTTATTACGTATATCAGTAAAATCACCGGTGTTCTCGGGTTTTCTGAACTGCTGGAGAGTATAAAGATCTGCTCCTTCCACCAATTTAACAGCCCCCTCAATATCTTCGAGAGTGAACCCGGGTGGAACCGTTGTCCGGAATTCGTAGTCCAGGTCGCTGTCCATTATCAGTGATATGCTTTTCCTAATCTTATCAATATCAACTGTAACGCCGCATATTTCAGAGTATTTTAAGACAGGTCCCTTTATATCCATTGCGATTGAATCAAGCATTCCTTCAGAAATCAATTCTTCCAGAACTTCCGGCTTATATCCATTTGAATCAAGTTTAACAGGATATCCCAATGATCTCACTCTGTTTATGAACTCTCCAAGACCCTTATGGAGGGTAGGTTCCCCGCCCGTAATAACCACTCCCTGCAGCAGCCCTATCCTTTTTTCAAGGAAACGAAAGAAATCTTCCGTTTCTGTAGGTCTGTATTTTATTTTTCCAGGGTCCTTTTCCAACAGAATACGATTATGGCAGTAAAAGCAATTATAATTGCAAAAAGGGACAAAGACGACCGCAGCCACTTTGCCCCTATAGTCTACAAGAGAATTTTTCTGTAGTCCGGCAATCAGCATGATATCTGTTTTGCCTCGAGTACGAATTTCTTTCTCTCCATATATTCTTCCTTCTTACCCGCATTGTAATTTTCAACCGGTCTAAGGTAACCGGTAACCCTTGACCACACCTCTGTTTCAGCTCCGCAGTCAGGGCAGTTAAAGTGTTCTCCCCTGATGTAACCATGGTTATTACAGATGCTGAAAGTAGGTGTTATAGAAATATATGGAAGCTTATACTTTGAAAAAATGGTCTTTATAAGATTCTTGCAGGTTTCAATATCCTCAATGCTTTCGCCCATATACAGATGAAGGACAGTTCCGCCGGTATAAAGACTCTGAAGTAAATCCTGTTTGTCAAGTACTTCAAAGATATCATCTGAGAATTCAACAGGTACTTGTGTAGAATTTGTATAGTAGGGGATATTGTTTCCGGCGGTAATTATATCAGGGTATTTTTCAAGGTCCATCTTGGCAAGTCTGTATGAAGTTCCCTCAGCCGGAGTTGCTTCGAGATTATATACATGGCCTGTTTCGGTCTGGAAATCCTTTAACAGATCCCTTAGGTATTCCATTATTTCAACAGAAAACTCCTGGCCTTCTTCAGTTGTTATGTCCTTGCCCATGAAATTGAGAAGAGCTTCATTCATACCGACAATTCCTATGGTGCTGAAATGATTGAACCAATATTCCCCGGTTTTTTCATGAACTTCCTTCAGGTAATGTGCTGAATAAGGATAAAGTCCATTCAGCGTCTGACTCTCTATGATTTTTCTTTTTATCTCCAGGCTTGTCTTGCAGGTTTGAGCCAGTTTCCAAAGTCTAGCCTTGAATTCATTCTTGGTTTCAGATATATACCCGAGCCTTGGAAGATTGATTGTACATACACCAACTGAACCGGTAAGAGGATTACTGCCGAAAAGACCCCCGCCCCTCTTTCTGAGCTCCTTTGTATCCAGTCTAAGTCTGCAGCACATTGATACTGCATCTTCAGGTGAAAGGTCTGAATTTACATAGTTGGCAAAATACGGGATACCGTATTTGCATGTGATTTTCATAAAATCATCAACTACTTCGCTGTTCCAATTGAACTCGTTTGTTATATTCAGTGTCGGAATCGGGAAAGTGAAGACCCTGCCCTTGGCGTCACCCTCCAGCATTACTTCGCAGAATGCTTTATTGAACATATCCATTTCAGCCTGGAAGTCACCGTAGGTTTCCTCCCTGTACTGTCCTCCGATTATTATCGGATGGTCTTTAAGTGTTGAAGGCACTGTTATGTCAAATGTCAGGTTTGAAAACGGACACTGAAATCCAACCCTGGTCGGAACATTGATATTGAATATAAATTCCTGGAGTGCCTGTTTGACTTTTTTGTAATCCAGCTCATCAAATCTGATAAATGGAGCACAATATGTATCAAAGCTTGACCAGGCCTGTGCACCAGCTGTTTCTCCCTGGGTAGTAAAAGTGGAATTTACAATTTGTCCTAGGAAAGCGCGCAGATGTTTGGCCGGACTGCTCTCAACCTTGCCATATACGCCTCCGAAGCCTATTGTAAGAAGCTGGCGAAGATCCCAACCGGCACAATACGGTCCAAAAAAACCAAGGTCATGGATATGGCACTCACCCTCAAGATGTGCATTTCTCACTTCTTCAGGATATACTTCATGGAGCCAGTAACTTTTTGTAAATACTTCCCTGACATAATTATTAAGACCATTAACACTTTTCTGAGTGTTGGCATTTTCCTTGACATGCCAGTCTTTTTCACCAAGATAATCTCCAAACATCTCGATGGTTGCACCAATCAGTGCATTCATCTGTCTGGCACCGCTTCTCTTTTCACGATAAAGAATATATGCTTTTGCTGTTTTGGCATGACCGTTTTCAATAAGGACTTTTTCAACTATATCCTGGATTTGTTCTACGCTTGGTATCTCGTCCTTATAGCGAAAAGAAGCGACCTCTACAACCTGATTGGCTAGTTCCTCTGACTTCTTGAAGTCATCACCGCCGCAGGCCTGTGCCGCTTTGAAGATTGCCCATGTAATTTTCTCTTTGTAAAAACGCTCAATGCGCCCATCTCTCTTTTGTATTTTTTTCATAGTAAATGATTTATCTCCCGTATTATATTTTGTTGTTGTAACTAGAAACTGTTATAAATATTATACGCACCTTTGATTAAAAAAATCAACAATATATTGTGGTTTCCCTCTTTTTTTTTTACTACAAATTGTGTAATGCCTTTGTAGAAAGGATTTGCACAACAAGTAACTAAATGATACTTATTTCATATCTCACTGACATGAAGATTTATTGCACTATATTGTCAAATATGACATAATTGGTAGCGGCTGTTCAATGATATATTGTTTCTGAACAACCGTTGAAATTTAAGTGAATTGGTGGATTATGTTTGATAAATTGGAAAATATTGAAAATAGGTATGAAGAAATAAGCAGACAGCTGTCTGATCCTTCTGTTATATCAAACCAGGACCGTTACCGCAGTCTTATGAAGGAAATTAATGATTTGCAACCCATTGTTGAAAAGTACAGGGAATACAAGGAAGTCAAGAAAAAGATTGCCGAAGCACTTGAAATGCTGTCAGGGAGCCTTGATCCTGATTTCAAGGAAATGTATGATGACGAACTCAAGGAAGCAAGGGAAATGATGCCGTCAATTGAAGACCAGTTACGTGTTCTCCTTCTTCCCAGCGACCCAAATGACAGTAAAAGCGTAATAATCGAAATTCGTGGTGGTGCCGGCGGCGATGAAGCAGCTTTGTTTGCAGCAGACCTTCACAGAATGTATACAATGTATGCTGAGAACAGGGGTTGGAGCAGCGAAATACTTGATGCAAACGTAACCGGCATCGGTGGAATAAAGGAAATATCGTTTTCCATAGATGCCGCCGGTGCATACAGCAGGCTTAAATATGAAAGTGGCGTTCATAGGGTGCAAAGGGTTCCTGAAACCGAATCCAGCGGAAGAATACATACATCCACCGTTACTGTGGCAGTTCTTCCCGAGGCTGATGAAGTTGATGTTGATATAAATCCAAACGATGTGGAAATTGACACTTACAGATCTTCCGGAGCCGGCGGACAGCATGTCAACAAAACCGATTCGGCAATACGTCTCACCCACACACCGACAGGGATAGTAGTTACATGCCAGGATGAAAGAAGCCAGCACAAGAACAAAGATAAGGCTTTTAAAATTCTTCGTGCCAAGCTTTTTGAAATTGCACAGATGGAGCAGGATAAAGAAATTGCACAGAACCGGAAGAGCCAGGTAGGAACAGGAGACCGAAGTGAACGCATAAGAACCTATAACTTCCCACAGGGGCGGGTCACCGACCACAGAATAAACCTGACTCTTTATAAAATTGAAGAAATAATGAATGGTACCCTGGACGAATTGATTGATGCACTGATTACCGAAGACCAGGCAAAGAAACTATCCCATTCAGATTTATAAGGATTGCCATGGAAACCAGGATATTTAGAATTGATCCCGACAATATTGATAAAAAGTCAATCCTGCAGTGTGCGGATATCCTGAAAAGTGGGGGAACCGTAGCTTTTCCGACAGAAACCGTCTATGGGCTGGGAGCCAATGCGCTTGATGAATCAGCAATAAAAAAAATATTTACTGCTAAGGGACGCCCATCGGACAATCCTCTTATTCTTCATGTTCACTCATTTGATGAAATAAAAAAGTACGCAAATAATATTCCGAAGATAGCCGGTACGCTGGCTCATTTTTTCTGTCCCGGGCCCCTTTCCATGATATTTGAGAAAAAGCCAATGGTTCCGGATTCAGCCACAGGGGGTCTTTCAACTGCTGCATTTAGAATACCTTCTGATAAAATAGCTATGGCCTTGATAGAAGCAACCGGCTTACCCATTGCAGCTCCCAGTGCAAATCTATCAGGCAAACCCAGTACTACAGACGGTTCTCATGTAATAGAAGACCTGGCTGGGAGGGTAGATGCCATCATTGATTCAGGAAGAAGTGTAATCGGTCTTGAATCAACAGTCCTGGACCTTACAGTTTCTCCCATTGAAATCCTAAGGCCCGGTGGCATATCATTCAATGAAATAAAAATGGTTGTACCCGATGTCAGAAAAGCATTCATCCATGATGCAGGCAACGCACCTAAATCACCCGGTATGAAATACCGGCATTATTCCCCGGAATCTCCCCTAATAATAGTCAAAGGTTCCATAAGTCAGGTTGCTGCAAGAATCAATGAATTGTCTGCAGATGATTTCACTACCGGTATACTTTGTTCGGATGAAACCATTTCACTGTACAATTCCAATAATAAAATCAGTGCAGGCAGCCGCAGTAATCCAAGTGAAATTGCATCCAATATTTTTCATGCACTTCGTTTGTTTGACAAGACTGGTGTTAGCGCAATATACAGCGAGTATTTTAATATAGGAGAGTTGGAGGAAGCCGTAATGAACCGCCTTATCAAAGCCTCGGATAAAATCATTGACACTGACTGAGATGACACTGCCTTGGATTATTATGATATAATTTCATAAATTACAGGAGGGAACCATGAACAATATACCAAATATAAAAGTAGCACTTGTTGCGGTAAGCAGAGACTGCTTTCCAATTGAACTTTCCGAAAAAAGAAGAAGAGCAGTCATGGCTTATGCCAATGAAATGAATATGCCTGTAGTCGAAATACAGACTACCATAGAAAATGAAATGGATGTCAGGAAGGCTCTTTCCGAGATTGCAGCAACAGATGCAAATGCCCTTTGTATTTTCCTTGGGAATTTCGGACCTGAAGGTCCGTCTACATTACTCGCACAGGAATTCAACGGGCCTGTCATGTTCGCAGCTGCCTCAGAGGAAACCGGCAAGGACCTCATAAATGGCAGGGGTGACGCATACTGCGGTATGCTTAATGCTTCATATAGCATAGGTCTGAGAAACCTTACTCCATATATACCTGAATATCCTGTGGGTACAGCAATTGAAGTCGCCCACATGATTTATGACTTCATTGAAATTTCAAGGGTAGTGACCGGTGTAAGAAACCTGAAGATTATTTCCTTCGGCCCACGACCCTTCGATTTTCTTGCCTGCAATGCCCCAATAAAACCTCTTTATAATCTGGGTGTTGAAATCATGGAAAATTCTGAACTGGATCTTTTTGAAGCCTATAACAATCATTCCAATGATCCAAGGATAAAGGATGTTGCTGCAGATATGGCAGAGGAACTTGGAACAGGTAACACATATCCTGAATTTCTATTGAAATTAGCACAGTATGAACTGACTCTGTCCGACTGGATGGAAAAGAATCTGGGATATTCCAAGCATGTGGTATTTGCAAACAAGTGCTGGCCCGCATTCCAAACCCAGTTCGGTTTTGTCCCCTGCTACGTAAATTCTAGATTTGCATCAAGGGGTATTCCCATTTCCTGTGAAGCTGATATATATGGTGCATTAAGTGAATACATGCTGACATGTGCCACACTGAAACCCTCAACTCTGCTTGATATAAACAACACTGTCCCAAAGGACATGTATGATGAGCATATAAAAGAAAAATTCAACTATAAATCAACAGATGTTTTCATGGGTTTCCACTGCGGAAACACCCCAAAAAGTCTCATGGTTGATCCAAAGATGAAATATCAGCTGATAATGCACCGGCTTCTTGAACCGGATTCAGAACCCAATATATCAAGAGGAACCCTTGAAGGTAGAATTGCTCCGAATCCTGTTACAATGTTCAGGCTTCAGGGAACTGCCGAAAGTGCACTGAGCAGTTATGTAGCTGAGGGTGAAGTCCTTGATGTGGATCCCGCCTCATTCGGCAGCATAGGGGTCATTGCAATCAATGAAATGAAGCGGTTCTACAGACATGTGTTAATTGAAAAAAGATTCCCCCACCATGCAGGTATTGGTTTTGAACACAAGGGAAGAATTCTGTTTGAAGCTTTAAAAATGATGGGAGTATCTGATATCGGGTTCAACCAACCTGCCTCAATGCTTTACCGGAAGGAAAACCCATTCGGTATCAAACCTGAATAGCATTTAGTTCAACGGGCCGCGGATGCGGTCCGTTTTTTAATTCAGAGGCTGCGGGTGAAGAAGTTCATATGTATTTCCTGTTATGTCTATGTCCTCTATCGTGATGACCTGTGATTCACCTATTCTTCCATTCACTGTAATAGTCATTTTATATGGTTGCCTTACCCTTGCTCCGCTCCAATCAATGGTTTCATTGCATAAAGGAATTATATAATCCCATTGTACATAAGGAAGTCCCCATAAACTGTAATCAGGTACTACTGTTGAGTCTTCAGGAAAATCAACATAATACCCGAAGAAATCATTACAGTAATCATATGTATACCCATCGGAATTTGTATACTGCATACTTTCAAGCTGTGATGACATTCTGACAACAATGTTCCGGACATAACCTGCAAATGTTACTTTTACATGAATTTTCTCAAGGGCAAGAAATCTATGCGGGGAGTTTTCCCAATAATTCCAGTCTCCCCATAACATGACACTTCTTACCGGCAGGTATTCTTCCGGCTCGGGAGAAGAGGTAGGTGCAGGTGTGGAAGTTGGTGAAGGGCTTGATGTGGGTACCGGTGTCACTGTTGGTGAAAATGTTGGCACAGGTGGTCTGGGTGTAGAAGTCGGAACCGGGGTAGAAGATCCCGTTGTTCCGGAATTTACTTCAAAAACATCAATGCTGCAACTGAGGTTTCTCACAAGCTTGTCCCCAAAAATGCTTTCAGATGTAACGGTAGCAGTCAGCATGACTGTGTCAGGAAGATTATCTGAAACCGGGATATTTGCGTCCTGATTTATATCAATGGAATTTGTGTTGTGAAAGAACCTTGGAATGTCACCTCCTGGAAAATGAAAGACCACCTTGATATAACTGACTTCATCCTTTGGTTTATTGACCGAAGCAGCAAGATTGATGCGTACTTTTTCACTTTTTACTGCTTTTTCAACTGTTATACTTGTTGTGTCGGGTTCCATTGATGCTGTCAGCACTCCGATTCCCATTGAGGGAACGCTGAATGTTGCATAGTAATCGTTTGACTTATATGTGTATATACTGCCCGTATTCATCCAGGTTGCGGGACTTTGGATTCTGGTCTTGTATATTCCTATATCTGCAGCTGTCAGTGAAGTTGCCCCGTGACCGATGAGTTTTGTATATAGCATATATGGTTTTTGAACTGTTTGTTCAAGTGAATCCCAGCTTTCAATAGCTCCACTGACATTGACATAATCCCAGTTTTCAGGCAGATTGCCATAAGTTGCATCATTGGGAAAAAGCTGGTTGGTATATTTTGATTCAAGGAAAGTATAACCAAGATACCTGTACTCTCCGTCCCTTGTCTCATTTCCCGTGACATTTGACGGGCTTCCATAAACTATTAAACCATAATCTCTGTAAGTTTCGTAATTGGCCAGATAGCTGCCGCTTACACTATAAATCGGGGTCCCGGTTTGGCTCAGCCAATTGAAGAACTGGCTGCTGTTGTTTATTTGATCTGTGCCAGAAACTGCTGCAGACAGAGGGATCACAACCATTGATAACACCAGAAACATAATTATCGTTCTTTTTTTCATGTCAATCCTCCGAAAATGTAAATGTCAGCTGCCTCCCGGCAACTCCTGATGTGAATACCAGCCTTGTATCACCATAGATTAGAGTTATAGAACTCTCAGGTATTTCACCGGGGCTGTATTTTGAAAATTCCGTATATCTCTCCAGAATGAATTCAGAGAAGGTATCACCTTTATCAATCCCAAAAAGTAACCTCATCAGTCCCCTGACCTTATATTCATAATATACATCAGGTTTTTTTGTTTCCGGATCAACCAACCCCAGGTCACTCAGCCTTCTGATATCCAGTTTCAGGAACATTGTGTCGTATCCCCAGTTTTTTTCCGGGTATCCTGTAATTGAATCATAGTAATGAAGTGAAAACATAGCATAATCACTGTTATTTGAAAGACGGCTATCATTGAAAAGATCTATGCTTATTATGTTTTTGTCAATGAGTGGTTTCATTTCAATAACTGGATATGAAATGTTGTCTGCCATAAGAAGCATTGAATTCATCACTTGTTGATTTATGTCAGTATTGAAGTCGATTTCAAGTTCAATGTCACCTGATTTTATTTTTTGCAAACTAAAAAGGCAATTTACATTGCCTTCATATTTATTTAAGAATTCCACATGGGAATCCCTGTTAACAGAATAGCAGACGGGAACTGGGGTAAGAGATGTGATTTGGTGTTCCCGTCTGGTAATGGGGGTAACTAATTTATTCGTCACTGTACAGGCTTCTGCACGAGTGATACTTGTATCGTACCGGAATGTTTCATCCATGTACCCTGTTATAATACCCGCATTGTGTATCCTTAAAACATCCTGGATATATTCTTCCGGAGTATATCCGAATAAGTCCACAAGTCCGCACACATCAATTGCCGGGTCTTCGCCTCTTATCTCAAGAGCCTTCGACATTATACAGGCGATCTGGCCTCTTTGCAAGGGTTTTTTTAAATTATTTTCATTTATTTTTTCAAGCAAGCCAATTTCCCTTGCTATATCTATATACGAAGAAGCCCAGTAATTTGTTCCATTGACCGGGTTATATCCAAGGGCTGTAACTATCATCTTAATGAACTGGTCTCCTTGCAGAGGTTCATCCGGTCGGAATGTGCCGTCCGGGAAGCCATTGATTATGCCCATGGACGATAGATTTTCTATATACTCATAATACCAGTCACCCTGCTGTACATCATTGTATATTGATGCTGCCTGAGGACTTTGATAAATAAGGCTCATAAGGGCAAGGAATATCACTAAATTAGGAATAAGCTTTTTTAACACAACTCACACTCCTGGTAATTATTGTATATTAATCGTATTCTTGTTTCCATTATTTGTCAATAATATTATTCCATAATTTACCATATTTTTTTATAACAAAAAAATGCTCCGGTGTATCCGGAGCACAAAGTCCTATTTTGCGGATTTATTTACTAATTTTTTCCATTGCCTTGTGAATTTCCACTATTACTATCAGAACCCTGACCTTTGTTGTTATTATCTTCTGATCCAGAATTACCTTCTGAACCTGTAGTGCTTTCTGAACCTGCATTACCTACTCCGGGACTTTCCGGCTGACCTTCTCCTGTTCCGATTACCTCATCAGACTTGCCTTTTGCACTCTTAAGCATTGCAACTTTATCAGCAATCTCTTCCATCTTTGTCTCTATGCGGTTTCGGACTTCTTCCTGCTTTGCATCCTGTTCCGCTTCTTTGGCAATTTTCACTTCCTCGCGGATTCTTTCTTTTTCCTCTTTATCTGCACCCTTCATCTGAGCCATACCATTTATAATTTCTTCAGTTTCTTCATCAGCCTGAACTCCCAGCTCATCAAGCTTACCAAGAATTAAAGCAAACTGCATCTGCAGAACACGATATCTTTCTATGGTTTCAGGGCTTGAATCTCCACCTGCCATTTCTTCTTCAAGAGCTGCTATTTCCTCTTCCATCCCTGTAGCTTCTTTAACCAGTTTGCGGCTTATTGCTTCATACTGATTGAGATTGCCATTTCCAGCGGACTCTTCGGAAATACCTTCAACGATAGAATTCATCTTGTTAATTGTCTTTGAAATGTTTCTTATACTTTGAATTTCCTGAATACTTAGAACAGAAACATCTCCATATTCAATTGTTGACCCTTCTTCCATTGCTTTTTGTGCCAGTACAATTCTTCCCACAGGAACCTCCAGCTCTTCTGCTGCAAGTGCTATATCCTCTGTTATCCGACCAACATAAATCTTCATAGAATTATCTTTTACACTATCTTCATCAGTGTCAGACTCATCGTCTTCGACATCAGCATCTAGTACAGCCTCTGAAACTTCCTTAACAACTGTCTTGACTTTATTTTTACTGTCAATGGAAAGAACAACAGTTCCGTCTTCCTCAAGGAATCCCTCATCCAGCAATACCAAAATGGCACCATTGACTGCCGGTCCAAGCTTCGTTCCTACAAAACTCTGAAGATCAACAACAATTTCTTCTGCATCGTCATTCAATGCAATTATTGAAGTTACATTATTGAATGCATTGACTTTAATTTCAATTGATGGATTGACATCAAGATTAACAGTGTATGAATTTACTGCATATACACCGAAAAGACTAAGGGCCATGACAAGGACCAACATTACTGCAAAAGATGCCACCTTTGCAACTTTGGCTACAGGTGATGCGAAATTAACTTCATCACCCTGTTTCCAGTTTCTACGACCATTTATTCTCATGAATTTGCCATCATTTGCCATTACTACTGAGTTTCTTCCATTCTTTTCTATTAAAATACCTTTCATTTACGCCACCTACCTTATATATTCTTTCAGATAACCATATTTGTCCTGGTGCAGCAATGCCCGTGCAATTATGTATTTCCGCTTTTTTTCAATTAACTTCACCGGCACCTTTGACTCTTTGCTTAATCTTGTTACCGGCAATTTTCCTGTGGAAACCAAGATGCTCATCATTTCCGGACTTCTGAATATCACTCCTGCTGCATTGTCCGCCTTTTCCTTGCTGCCTTTATGTTTCGGGCTGGCTCCCGGTAAATCAACTAACTTTATCCCATAATCCCGAAGTTCAGACCGGAACATCTCTATCTCTATTGCTCTTTCACTGTCTTCACCGATTGTTGTAACCTCTTCAATTTCTTCCGTCGGGACTTCACTTGGTTTAAATTCCCTGCGAATTTGATCCTTTATTCTTCTTTTGATAACCAATGAAGCAAATACCAGAAATGATCCCTTTTCTTCATCGAATGCATTTATTGCCTCTGCGAATGCCTCCATTGCGGTCGAACTGAATTGATCAAATTTTGCAGAGGGTATAACCTCAGTTGTTTTGCTTCTGATATAGGGTAAATACTCCCTTATCATTTCTTCCAACTCGTTCTCATCTCTTTTTGCTGCAATAACACGTTGTTCAAGGCTTTCATACTTCATCAGGTTCTCCCGGCTGTTCCACTTAGGAATGCCTTTCAATATAATATTCGTAGCATGGCTTCTGTTTTCAGGGGTTAGAATTTATTTTACTGACTAAATTTTATCATATTGCTGATATAATCCATTATATGAAAGTTTTGCTTCTTGCTGACACACATTATGATGACAAATCCAGACACCTGCACTATCCCGCTTCATCAGAGGCAGTGGATGGATTTTGGCAGTGGCTTCGTTCAGAATCGCAGGGATATGACCTTGTTGCCATATGCGGCGACCTAACTGTCAAGGGTACGACACATATAAATGAAATAGAGTATGTGAAAATTATGATGGATTCCCTCGGAAAACCATATATTGTTGTTCCCGGGAACCATGACCTGTGCCCGGTAAAAGGAATGGAGGAAAGATATCCTGACCTCGAGGAATATGAGTATACGGAACTTGAAAATACTCTTTATTATAGATCATTCGGAGAAACCGGAGTTCGCTGCTCAAAAGTACTCAAGGGAATACAATTCATTGGATTCGCAATAAGAAACGACGATCCTGACAGACAGCTGGCCTGGCTGGAAGCTGAGCTTAAAAAACCCGGCAAAAAAATCGTCATAGGTCACTACCCTCTGGAGCACACAAGAACCGGTGGTTTTTGTTCCTGGTGGGGCTATGAAAGAATTGGTAATGTCATTGAATCTTTAAAGCTCCTCCTGGGAAACAAGGATAATGAAGTTCAGGCCTATTTTTGTGGTCACCAGCATATTAACAGTATTGTTCCAATGGGAGACACTTATCAAATTGAAACTGCAAGTACAGTACTTGGAACCAATTCATACAGAATTTTGGAAATTTCAGAAAATAAATTGACTATATCCACTCATAGGCTTCCATACATTGATGGATATTCAGGTGATTTGACATTACCAGACAAATCTAATGATGCTGAACATATAACTGTTCATGAATATCATTATGGTAATTCAGATGACCTCTCCCTTGAAATAAAATTATGACTCTAAGAGACTTGCAACTTTTTATAAAGAAATGCCACCAATGGATGTAATTCCGATTGGTGGCTTGCATAGTTATGTCTATATTAGTGACTTCCCGTTAAATAACTAAGAGGAAGTCACTGCATCTGTTGTCCCCCTGTTACATTGAGGGCCTGGCCTGTGATATATGAACTTTCCTCTGATGCAAGGAAAACCATCATATTGGCGACATCTTCATATTCGCACGGACGCTTCATCGGAACCTGATTCAGGTACTTCTGCCGGACTTCTTCTTCCGTGATTCCCTGGTTTTCGGCATACTGCTTGAATAGGCTGTTTACCCATAGAGGTGAATTCAAAAGATTACCAGGGCAAATTGCATTGACCCTTATATTGTCTTCAGCAAATTCCAGTGCAAGGCTTTGTGTGAGGCCTATTCCACCAAACTTGGATGCTGAATAAGCTGAATTTTTATTTGAACCTTTCTTGCCTGATTTACTGTTAATCTGAATAATTGAACCTTTTTTATTCAATAGCATTCTCTTGGCGGCAGATTTGGCAAAAATGAAATAACCAAGCAGATTGACATTCATTACAAACTGCCACTTCTTGACATCAAATTCAGTTGTCGGACCGGATATCAAAACAGCAGCATTACTTACAGCAATATCTACCTTTCCGTATTTATCTATGGCAACATTGAACAATGCTTCAACATCTTCTTCAGAAGTAACATCCACTTTTACTGCTGTTGCATCAGTAAGCTTTTTGGCAACTTCTATTGCGCTTTCTATGTTGATATCCCCGATTACAACCTTGCATCCTTCTTTGTCAAGCCTTTGAGCAAGTGCTTCACCAAGTCCCTGGGCAGCTCCGGTTATAACCGCCACTTTTCCTTCAAGTCTTTTACAACTCATAAAAATCCTCCTAAATCAACTCTACTCCAAATTCCCTGCATTTTGCAATTATGTCTTTATCCAGTGCACCGTCACAGACCCAATGGTTAATATCTTCAAGGTATGCAAATGTAAATGTCAGATCCTTGTCTATTTTACTTGAATCCATAAGCATTACGACTTTCTTTGCCTTTTTCAGTACCTTTTGCTTAAGCTGACATTCATACCTGTTTGAAACAGTAAATCCTCTGTCCAATGAAAATCCTGAAGCTGACATGACTGCAACATCAATGTTCAGTGTATCCATCATCAACATTGCATCAGGTCCTGAGCATGATAGTGTGTTCTTATTTACCGCTCCGCCCAGCTGTATTACCGAATGTGCAGTTCCTGAAAGTTTGAGTGCAGTGTTTATGGCGCTGGTAACAAATGTACATCCATCACCTTCTATCAGCTTAGCCAGATTCATTACCGTACTTCCAGCATCAAGATATATAGAACGCCCTTTTTCTATGAACCCCACGGCTTTTGCAGCTATGCTCGTTTTTGCAACAACACCTTCTTTTGCACGTTTGGAGTACTCATTTTCCTGACCATCATTAATGTCAACCTTGTTAGTACTGACAGCCCCACCGTGGGTTCTTATTGCATAACCCTCGTTTTCAAGAAGGCTAAGGTCCCTCCTCAATGTCATTTCTGACATATCAGGAAAGACCTTCTTCAATTCTTGAAGGTGAACTTCACCGGCGGCTTCCAGCATCTTTTTTATTTGCTGCTGCCTGTTGTTCATGGCTATACCCCATATTTGTTGAGCCTGTACATTTCCGTTTCCGTATAATTCTGTTTTGCCACATGACCCTCAAGCGGCACTATCTTCTGATGGATAGCATCGATTATCCAGCCTGGCTGAGGAAAGAAAAATTGTTCATACTCAGAAGCAGGTGTTATCCAATTCCTTGCCCCTACTACAACAGGAGGTGCATCAAGGTAATCAAAAGCCAGTTCGCTTATGTTCTGTGCCATATCCTTAAGCTGCGAACCTCTTTCACATGCATCACTGGAAAGAACTATTCTTCCTGTCTTCCTGACGGATTCTATTACTTTTTCATAATTGAACGGCACTATGCTTCTTGCATCTATGACTTCTGCAGACATCCCATATTTTTCCTTCAGCTCATCTGCTGCCTCAAGTGCCCTGTAAAGGGTTGCTCCTATTGTAAGGATGGTAACATCTTTTCCTACCCTCTTTATGTCCGGCTCGCCCATGGGAATTTCATAATATCCTTCAGGGACGCCCGTCTCAACAAATTCCTCACCTTTATCGTATAGTCTCTGGCTTTCAAAGAATATGACAGGGTCGGTTCCTGCAAGGGCTGTGTTCATGAGACCCTTTGCATCATATGGTGTTACGGGGAATACAACCTTCAGCCCCGGTATATGTGCAACAAGACTGGTCCAGTCCTGGGAATGCTGTGCGCCATACTTGGATCCAACTGAAACCCTGAGAACGACCGGCATCTTAAGGACACCTGCGCTCATTGCCTGCCACTTCGGAAGCTGGTTGAAAACTTCGTCACCGGCTCTTCCGAGGAAGTCACAGTACATGAGTTCAACCAGTGCTCTGCCACCGCACATTCCATAACCGACTGCAGTACCGACTATAGCGGCTTCACTTATAGATGAATTGAACAGTCTGTTGTATGGAAGGGCTTCTGTAAGTCCTCTGTATACTGCAAAAGCTCCGCCCCAGTCACGATTTTCTTCACCGTAGGCAACCAGGGTAGGATCTGTATAGAATCTGTGTGCAACCGCCTCAAATATTGCATCCCTCAGCTGGAAAACCTTGTTCTTTGAAACAAGTTTACCGTCCTGATATGCATATCTTTCCTTCCTGGCGATCTGCTGTACCCGCGGGTTCTCTTCATAAGGCATATTTACTTCGGGTTCACGGTCATCCAGTTTTTCTATTCTTTCATTTGAGAACATCATATTTCCTATGACATCCGGATTACCAATGATGTCCATTCTAGGAGAAACTTTGTCATCTATTGCCAATTTGAAAACTTTTTCAATCAGTTGCCTTGTTTGTTCAAGGGTCTCTTCAAATGAATCATCTCCGGCTACCTTTGCATCAACCAATGCCTTTCTATATGTAAGAAGTGAATCCTGTTCCATCCATGCATCGATTTCTTCCTTGCTTCTGTATGATGATGCATCTGATGGTGAATGACCGGATATTCTATATGTTATTGTATCCAGAAGAACAGGGCCTTTCTTGTTTTCAAGAATCTCCCTTTTACGCTTTATTGCATCAATTACTGCAAGTGGATTATATCCGTCAATTCTTTCAGAATGCATCTGTTCAGGATTGACACCTGCTCCGAAACGGGCCAGGAATTCATAGCCCATGGTCTCTCCCATGGTCTGTCCACCCATTCCATACTGGTTGTTGAAGAAGTTGAATATAATCGGCAGGCCGCCTTTGTATTCACCTTCCCATAGTGTTCTGAACTGATCCATGGATGAGAAACACATTCCCTCCCAGACAGGACCGCATCCAAGCGAAGCATCTCCTATATTGGCAATGACTATACCGCTTTTACCATTGACTTTTTTGTAAAGGGCCGCACCTGTTGCTATGTCCGCCGAACCACCGACTATCGCATTGTTCGGATAGATTCCAAATGGTGTGAAGAAGGCATGCATTGAACCTCCAAGGCCTCTGTGGAATCCTGTTTCACGGGCAAAAATCTCTGCCAGTGTTCCATAAATCAAAAAGTCCTTTGCAAGTTCCTTGACGGTTTCCTGTTTGTTCTGTACAACCTTCAGTATTGCACCATCGAAGTATGTTTCCATAATATCCATAAGCTCTTTGTCTGACAGCTTTTCTATTGCAGAAAGACCTTTGGCAATTATTTCCCCATGGCTTCTGTGTGAACCGAAAATATAGTCGTTTGCGTCAAGAAGGTAAGCCTGTCCTACCGAAGAAGCTTCCTGTCCGATGGAAAGATGGGCAGGTCCGGGATGGTTGTACTCTGTTCCATTGTATTGGCCGGTTGTTTTTATGGCATTGAGCATGCCCTCAAATTCCCTTATGATGGACATGTCCCTGTATATACGCATGAAGTCATCTGATGAAAAATTCTTCTTTTCCTCATCGACTGTTTTGTTATACTGGTTTACCGGAATATCCTTGAATTTGATTTTTCCGCTTTTCCTTATCTCATTGGGATCTACATATAATTCTCTTGGCATTTTAATGCTCCTTTCTAAAATGCAAACAATGCTTCTCTTATGGCTTCACTTACTGTCGGATGGGGGAATACCAATTCCTTGATGTCATCCACCGTCATTTCTGTTTCTATCATGAATGATGCGCCGTATATAATTTCACTGACAGGATTGCCAATGGCTGACACACCTATTACATTTCTTCTCTTCTTGTCTATTAAAACCTTGCATATTCCGTTTCCGCCTTCATTTTCTGCAATATATCTACCTGAATAACGCATTGAAATATTGGCACATTCATATTCAATTCCCTTGCTTTTGGCGGTTTCTTCAGTTTCTCCGACACTTGCCACTTCAGGATTTGTATATATGACTGAAGGTACTCCGTTATAACGCATTCTGTCTTTCTTGCCAAGTATGTTGTTTATACATACCTCGGCTTCACGGTATGCAGTGTGGGCGAGCATGGATTTCCCGTTTACATCACCTGCCGCATAAACTTCCGCTACATTGGTCCTTCCCATATCATCTGTTATAATTGCTCCGCGTTCAGTCATTGCCACACCGATATTTTCGATTCCGATTCCTTTGGTCATGGGCTTTCTGCCGATGCTGACCAGAATCTTGTCTGCCTT
>JAFGIJ010000085.1 GCA_016929655.1 Clostridia bacterium | reverse complement strand
TGATGGGCCCAATCCGTCAATGTTCATTGCAGGTTTTGAACAAAAATGCACTATGCTTCTGAACTTCTGTGCAGGACATTCAATTCCGATACATCGATATGCAGCCATGTTCTCTTCTCTCTCGACAGGGGAACCACATGCCGGACATGCTTCAGGCATCTGAAATTCAATTTCGTTTCCTGTTCTTTTCCCCTTTATGACTTCCACTACCTCAGGAATAATATCCCCTGCCTTTTGAATGACAATATGATCTCCGATTCTTATATCCTTTGATACAATAAAATCCAAATTATGAAGTGTAGCCCTGGAAACCGTGCTGCCTGAAATCCTTACTGGCTCAAGCTCTGCATTTGGTGTAAGGACACCGGTGCGTCCGACCTGAACAATTATATTTTTAACAACTGTTTCCTTTTGCTCTGCAGGATATTTGTATGCAACAGCCCAACGTGGGTTCTTTGAAGTAATACCCATCTCCTGCCTTTGGGCCAATGAATTAATGTTTATAACAGCTCCGTCAATCTCATAGGAATCATTCCCCCTGAGTTCTCCTATTTGTTCAACGGCACTGATAACTTCATCAATGTTTCTGCAGATTTTATATCCCGGGATAACCCTGAACCCGGCTTTTTTCAGAAACTCCAGGCTTTCGGAATCAGTCTTGAATTCCATTCCCCTTATTTGCATGACACTGAATACAAAGATTGCAAGATTTCTCTCAGCAGCAATCCTTGGGTCCAGCTGTCTAAGCGACCCTGCTGCGGCATTTCTGGGGTTGGCAAATATTTTTCCTCCAAGTATTTCCTGACGTTCATTGAGCTCCATGAAGTCATTTACAGGAAGATATACTTCACCACGCACTTCCAGGAATTCTACGTCCAGCATCAGTTTTAAGGGTATGCTTCTGACAGTTCTCAGATTGGCGGTAATATCTTCTCCAATAATTCCATCTCCACGGGTTGATCCCCGTTTGAAGATTCCGTTTTCATACTCAAGTGAAACAGAAAGACCGTCAATTTTTTGTTCAACAATATACTCATAACCAGTTATAACTTTTTTAACTCTGTCATCAAACTGCCGCAGCTCTTCTATGGAAAAAACATCCTGCAGACTTAGCATAGGCACCTCATGCAGCACTTTTCCAAAACCTGTTGCCGGTTCTCCCCCTACTCTTTGAGTCGGTGAGTCATCCGTCACTTCCTCAGGGTGTTTTTCCTCAAGCAACTCGAGTTCGTGCAGCAATTTGTCATATTCCATATCAGATATTTCAGGATCATCCAATACATTATATCTATAATTATGGTAATTGAGCTGCTTTTTGAGTTCCTTAATTCTGTCAATGTCAATGCTCATGAATCCACCCCCTTGCAAAATAAAAAATATTTGTAAATTGCAGAATAGACTTCAGATTTATATTCAGCTGAATCCATGCAATTCATCTCAACCGGATCCCGGCTCTTCCACATTTTCATTCCTGCGTGTGAAGCCCAGCAGTTGCATCCAAGTTTCATGATTGCCCCCTGTTTTGAATGTAATGATTATATCATAAGCACCCTTTATGAATTTGTTGAAATTTCCATTTGTCAATATAAAACAGTGATGTTATAATATGCGTTACGGGGGATTAGCTCAGCTGGCTAGAGCGCTTGCTCGACACGCAAGAGGTCACTGGTTCGACTCCAGCATCTCCCACCAAAGGGACGGCTTTACAAAGTAAAACGTCCCTTTTATTTTTCTTTTGAACCTCTCATGACTGAAGTCACGGTTATTCTTCACTTAAAAATAAAATAATGGTTTCAACACTTAAAACCAACAGGTTTTTGTTTTCCCTGTCATTGAAAACATCAATTGTATTCCATCCTTTATGTATATCAATAGCTCCAAATGTAAATTCAACACCAATGTTTTCATCTGAATGACTGCCGAAAGGACGGCTGGGTAAAAGCAGTTTTTCTGTTTTAACCGCATCATATTTTACAGGACTCCCGTTGAACGAAACACCAAACCCGTGTCCTGCGTCCTCTTTCTTAATTACTATTTGAATCTTGAGTTCATAATTTTTTTCAGTTTCATCAAGCATCGATACATTAAATCTGTGGTGTTGGAAAAACGGAATAATCACAGGAGCTGCAGCGGCCATTTCAAAAGGCGGGTAATTGCACCCTCCCCCGGCTGTTGTCAATGTATGGAATTTAGTTTTTCCGCGTAGAAAATTTTTATTGGAAATGTTTTTCAACAGTGAATAGTCGGATTGTATTCCTGTCAGATTCCTTGCATCGGCAATGAAGAAATTATAAACCTCAATGGCATCCACACCCATTGCAACAAGAGCTGCTGCATTACCTCTAAAGTATGCATCTGAACCTGTAATATCCCTTAAGTTACCCAAATTGGTTTTTTCAAGATATTCAGTCCTGTAATATGAACTGAAATCAGGTTTGCAGGGAAGTTTGTTACAAATGATTTCTGTAGATCCATATATATCACAGTTATAATCCGTCAGCTTTCTCAGTTCATCATAATCAAAATCCCATGTACATGAGACAAAATTCGATGGACATATGTAGTCAAGGGTTTTGTTCCTTCCGTTTTCCAGAACGTCTATCCCAATGCTTCTATACATTTTGATATTGGATAACACCCTCATGCCTAAAATGTGTTTACAACCATTAATGGCTTCTTTGTTACCAAGATAGTCTTTTATCATTGACAGCCATTCATTTATGACAATTCTATCTTCTTCAGAGGCCGGATATTCCATACAGGCGGCATTCCTCGTCCAGTCAAGCTCAATTCCGCTGCACCCATAGACCTCCACCATTTCTTTGATAATTGCAAAGTAATAATCCCTTACTTCTTTCTTTGAATAATCCAGAGCCATATAGTAATCTTTTGACCTGCCTGAATGGCTCATACCTTTCAGATGGTTGTTTTCATATATTCCGGAAATCAGGTAGTTTTTCAAGCCAGGAGCCACAAAATGCATATCATTCATTCTTATTGATGCCCAAAGTTCAATGCCATATTCCCTGCATGCATTTTTAATTTCATCCATCCAGTCAATGTTCTCATCAGTCAGATCAAGGTAAGCATTCAATATATATCTGACATAATAAAGAGGATCCTTATCATAATTCGCATAAATCCTATGGTTCCAGGCCGCACTTTCCAAATTCTTCACTTCATCCCTTGTATATCCATCAAGGATGTTCGGCCATACTTTGCTTGGATACCAGGCAACCTGTGAGTTCGGGTTCATAAGCAATATATCAACGCCATTGTCTGCAAGGGTTTTCACAAAATTCACTACACCGGCTTTTGTAAAATGTCCCCTCCAGTCCGGTTCCCACACTTCCGGACTCCAGCCGAGTGTTCCAAAATCAGCATTGTATATGACAGGTATCTTCTTATTCACAGTGTAATCCTCCTCTTCGTTCGATAAACTGCCTGTATATTACCTATACAAAGTATTTTATCAGAATATTTGAATTATCTGTCATAAAGACATTCATTTTTCCTTTGTTTGAATGTTTGTGCTTTTTACATGATTCATTTACAATTGGAGATGGAGATTATTTATGAAAAAAGTTTTACTTATAGCCACAGGTGGAACCATATCAGCATCTGCAACAGAATCAGGCCTGGTTCCCCGCCTGGGAACTGAACAACTGCTGTCTTATATTCCTGAGACCAGGGATTTCTGCGAAATCGACTCCATGCAGCCTCTCAGCATCGACAGTACCAACATACAGCCTGAAGATTGGTGTGAACTGGCCGGGCTTATAAAAAGTCGGTACGAGGCATATGACGGCTTTGTAATCACACATGGGACCGATACAATGGCTTATGCGGCTGCAATGCTTTCATATTTAATACAAAAACCTGGCAAACCCATAGTTTTTACCGGTTCACAAAAACCTATCAACCTTGATATATCTGATGCCCGAATGAATCTCAGGGATGCTTTTTCCTATGCAGCCAAAGGAAAACCCGGTGTTTATATAGTCTTCAATGGGAAAGTAATTTTGGGAACACGCGCAAGAAAAACAAAAAGCAAAAGCTATGATGCCTTCGAAAGTATAAATTTCCCCCTTGCAGCAATGATTGATGGTAAAAGAATTACACAGTTCTATAATCCTTCACCCTCATTGGAGCCTGTAAAATTTTATACTGAAATATTCCCTCACATATTCCTTTTGAAATTGTCCCCGGGAATGGAACCGGATGTTCTTGATTATATCAGTGACAAATACGAAGCCATTGTTATAGAGAGTTACGGCACAGGAGGTATTCCTTTTGCCGACAAGCGCAATTTTATGAGAAAACTTGAGTCTGCTACACTCAATGGAAAGATTATTGTAGTCGCCACCCAGGTCATGCTTGAGGGCAGTGACCTGGAAACATATGAAGTAGGTTCCATGGCTCTGAAATATAATGTTCTGCAGGCCTTTGATATGACCATTGAAGCAATCATCTGCAAGCTCATGTGGCTTATGGCCAATACAAAGGATTATGATGAACTCAGGAAACTGTTTTATATTCCTGTCCTTGAGGATATCATGACAGATGTCAGTTAAGCCATTGCTTTCTTCTTCCTGGCTTTATACTTATTAAAATATATTTGGAAAAATAAAAAAGCTCCTGTAACAGCCAGTGTGAGCATCATGACTTTCTGTACCTTTCCCAGCACTAATCCTAACTCAGGATTTTTATTAATCAGCATGAACCACACAGTTACAGCAATAAATAGAGGTGTAAGATATCTGTGTAATTTTCTAAGGAATTTCCCTGTCTTGTTAATCATTTGCTTCTCCCATCTTTTAATATTTATATAATATTCCTTAAAAATAGAAAAATCCGTAACATATGTTACGGATTTCTCCAAAATATTTATGATGAATTATTTTCCCAATGTTTCAAGACTTTTCATCTGGAAGTCACCATATGCTACTGAGCCATGTTCACCAATATCAAGACCGGCAACTTCATTATGTTCTTCAACCCTGAGACCATTGAATTTTTTGATGGTCTGGAAAAGTAGGAATGATGTGCCAAGTGTCCATGCAGCAACTGCAAGAACTCCCAATGCCTGTATTCCCAGAAGTTCAAAGCCTCCGCCGTAGAACAATCCACCTTCAGTAGCGAACAAACCTACCAGCATCGTTCCTGTGGCTCCACAGAAACCATGGACGGCGACAGCACCGACGGGATCATCCACTTTAAGGACCTTCTCAAGGAATTCTACACCAAATACTACTACCACACCGGCAATTGCCCCAATTGCCATTGCTCCCCAAAGACTTACGGAGGCACAGCCTGCTGTAATGCCTACCAGTCCTGCCAGCACACCGTTGAGCGTCATGCTGACATCCGGTTTCTTGTATTTGATCCATGTCAGGAACATAGTTACTACTCCACCGGCGGCAGCAGCCAGGTTAGTTGTCATAGCGATGAAACCAATGCTTGAATCCATGCCTGAAACCGTACTTCCTGGGTTGAACCCAAACCATCCGAACCAGAGGATGAAAACACCAAGGGCACCCATGGTAATGTTGTGGCCCGGTATTGCATTTGGTTTTCCTTCTTTATTGTATTTACCGATTCTGGGTCCAAGGATCGAAGCTCCGACCAAGGCTGCCCATCCACCGACTGAATGGACTACCGTAGAACCTGCAAAGTCAACCATACCGAGGTTTGAAAGCCATCCTCCTCCCCAGATCCAATGGCCAACAACCGGGTAAATGACTATACTTATTACAAAACTGTAAATTATATATGAGGAAAACTTTGTTCTTTCAGCCATGGCTCCCGAAACTATTGTTGCAGCTGTTGCAGCAAAGACTGTCTGGAATATTAAAAATGCTTCCAAAGGAATATTCAATCCAAGAAATTCAGCTGTCAGCCCGGTTCCGAAGAAACCCGTGGTCCCGAAAAGACCGAATTTATCTGCTCCGAACATAATACCGAATCCAATTGCAAAATATACCAAAGAACCTATTGCAACATCCATCATGTTCTTCATTATTATATTGCTGGCATTCTTTGCCCTGGTAAAACCGGATTCGACCATGGCAAAACCCGCCTGCATGAAGAAAACCAAAAATGCTGCTATAAGCACCCATACTGTGTCTATGGCAGATTCAACGGTATCCTCCGCCCCGAAAACCACTGATGGTATTACAACCAAAATAATAACCACCAACAAAACTACTAATCTTTTTTTCATACTACTCTCCTTGTCTACAGGGCACTGTCGCCCGTCTCTCCTGGTCTGATTTTCACTACCTCACTGAGGTCATAAATAAAAATCTTCCCATTACCTATTTCTTCTGTCCTAAGTTTTGCTGATATCTCACTGAGCAACTTCTCTGCCATGTCATCACGGCTAACTGCCTCAAATTTAATCTTTGGCAGCAGATTGATTTTATCTCAGCACACCTGCACATTTACTTACGGCCTTTTTGAAGGCCACAACCTGATACGATACTGACTGTCATTCCAAACTGTTGATTGCAATCCAGAATCTTCTTCACCATTTCGAGATTCCCAGGCCTTGTAACAATGTCGATACTCTTCAATTTAAACCTCCCTTATGTAATAAAAAAGACGCCTGACTCATGCACTTCTCCGTGCGTTTGAATCATAGCGTCATAGCTTCTAATCAAGTGTTCTTCGTTGAACACTGATAAATTATTAACTTATTGCAAGTATGTTAGCACACACATTGCAGTAATGCAACGTTTTTTAAATAAATTTTATTCATTTATTTTTAATTTCTGCAATATGCTTTAGTATCAACTTGCATAACTTCCTGAGAATAGCTTTTCTTAAAAAACAGGCCTTTCGGCCTGTTTTTATAAATTGCCCGCATAGCAACCCCCAATTGTGATATGCAGCAGCACTCTATAACGACTTCAATTCATCAATCCTATGTTTGGTTTCCCTGAGCATCGATGAATATTTCTCCAGTTTTTCTTTTTCTGATTCCACCAGTTCAGCAGGGGCTTTGCTTATAAATTTTTCGTTCTTGAGTTTTCCATCAGCCCTGGCAATTTCATTTGCCAGATTTTCTGCCTCGTCTCCCAGCCTTTTCATTTCTTTTTCTATGTCAAGCAGATCTTTCAATGGCATGAATAACGCAGCCCTGTCCATAACAACGGAAACTGCACCCTTTGGTATATTAACTTCCTTCTGCCAAACCTCAACATCTGAGACATTTGCAAGTTTCATGAAATATGCAGTTGAATCAACGGCGATATTCCTTGCCTTTTCATCAGAAGATACGAATATCAGCCTTGCCTTCCTTGAAGGCGGTACATTCATCTCTGCCCTGGCATTTCTGATTCCTCTTATAGCTTCCATTACAAACTTCAAAGCCTCTTCCTCTTCAGGATAATTCATTTCATCCGAATATTCCGGCCATTTTGAAATCATTATACTTTCATCATTGTTAATAAGGCTCTGGTATATTTCTTCTGTAACAAAAGGCATAAATGGGTGCAGAAGCTTCATTGAATCGCAAAGTACTTTGTTAAGAACATACTGTGCTTCAAGCCTGCCTTCACTATCCCTGTCATAGAGCCGTGGCTTGACAAGTTCAATGTACCAGTCGCAGAATTCTTCCCATATGAACTCATAAACCTTTGAAAGAGCAATTCCAATCTCATATTTTTCCAAATTTGCTGTAACTTCCCTTACTGTAGAATTCAGTCTGGAAAGAATCCATTTGTCAGCATCAGTAAAATTCTCATTGGAGATTTTGGAAAAATCAGGTTCATCATCAAAGTTCATCAACACAAATCTTGCCGCATTCCAAATCTTGTTTGCAAAATTTCTTCCTGCCTGAAGTTTCTGTTCTGAAAGCCGAAGGTCATTGCCTGTGGCATTACCAACCATGACACCATACCTCAGGGCATCAGTTCCATAAGTCTCTATCACATCAAGAGGATCTATGCCGTTTCCCAGTGACTTGGACATTTTTCTACCCAGTTCATCCCTCACCAGTCCGGTGAACATTACATGTTCAAATGGCTTTTCCCCCATGTACTCAAGGCCTGAGAATATCATTCTGGCAACCCAGAAGAATATAATGTCATAACCAGTTATCAAGACACTGGTGGGATAGAAATAATTCAGTTCAGGTGTATCATCAGGCCATCCCAATGTGGAAAATGGCCAAAGAGCTGAACTGAACCATGTATCAAGGGTATCTTCATCCTGCTTCAGTGCTGTACTTTTGCATTTGGTGCATTTTTCAGGTTTTTCCATTGAAACAATTATCTCACCGCAATCATTGCAGTAATATGCGGGAATCCTATGCCCCCACCACAGTTGTCTGGAAATACACCAGTCCTTTATATTTTCCATCCAGTTGAGATAAGTCTTGATAAACCTATCCGGTATAAATTTTATATCCCCGTCAGCAACAGCATCAACTGCAGGTTTGGCAAGGCTTTCCATCCTGACAAACCACTGCAGTGAAACAAGAGGTTCAATTACTGTGTCACAACGGTAACACGAACCCACATTGTGGATGTGCCTTTCGGTCTTAATAAGGAGACCCAGTTCCTCAAGTTCCCTGATAATCTGTTTCCTTGCTTCATATCTGTCAAGTCCTGCAAATTTACCGGCAGCTTCCCCCATGGTTGCATCATCGCTGATAACCTTTATTATCTGCAGATTATGTCTTTCACCTATTTCAAAATCATTGGGATCATGGGCAGGTGTAACCTTGACCATTCCCGTTCCAAAATCCATTTCAACATATTCGTCTGCAACAATGGGAATTTCCCTGTTCATCAATGGAAGTATTACCGTTTTACCAACCAGATGCATATATCTCTCATCGGCAGGATTAACTGCAATAGCTGTGTCTCCCAGCATCGTCTCCGGTCTGGTTGTTGCTACACTAACGAATTCCTTGCTATCCTTGATTGGGTATTTTATATGCCACAGGTGACCTTCTTTTTCGCAGTATTCTACCTCAGCATCTGATATTGACGTATTGCATACGGGACACCAGTTGATTATTCGTTCTCCCTTATAAATGAGCCCCTTGTCATAAAGCTTGACAAAAACCGCTGAAACAGCCTTTGACAGACCATCATCCATAGTAAAACGCAGACGATCCCAGTCACAGGAACTTCCGAGTTTCTTGAGCTGTTCAATTATTCTGCTTCCATACTTTTCATTCCACTCCCATGCTCTCTCAAGGAAACCCTCCCTGCCTATATCAGCCTTGGAAATCCCCTCTTCCTTCATTGCTTCAACGATTTTAGCTTCTGTTGCAATGCTGGCATGGTCAGTTCCAGGCAGCCAGAGTGTAGAATATCCCTGCATTCTCTTAGTTCTGATAATAACATCCTGAAGGGTATTATTAAGTGCATGTCCCATATGCAGCTGGCCTGTTATGTTCGGTGGTGGAATAACTATTGTAAATGGTTTTTTACTTTCATCAACCTCAGCATGGAAATATTTTTTTTCCATCCAGTTTTTATAAATTCCATCCTCAATGTTCTGAGGTTCGTATGTCTTTCCTAATAATTTCATCTATTGCTCCTATCTGAATGCATAAAGTATTATTAGCATTCCCGGTAAAAATATGGCTCCGCCTATCATTTTGACCTTGACGATTGCTTTTTGAAGCTTCAGTGATTCCAGTGCTTCTCCTTCAATGTCAAGGTTAATCACCTGCCGCTCTACCATACCACGGGATTTTGCTATGGCCTTTGCTGCAAAGACTACAACAGCCCCGGCAACAGCCAGCACAATACCAGTTATTTTAATCAACAAATCCATTTTTTCCTCTTTCCATGGCAATAAAAAAGCCTTCTCATCCATTGGACGACAAAGCCGCGGTACCACCAAAATCAATTTCCGGATTTATCCGGAAACACTCTTCGCCTTAACGGGGCCAACGCCGGAAACTACTTGATTTCATAACCGGAACTCACGGGCGACCTTCTCCTGTTCATCCCCGGAAGCTTTGCACCAACCGCTTCCTCTCTTTCGGGTTTTACCAGGGTACTCCTCCCGGTCAAAGTTGTTAATATCATTATACGGATATAAAACCCTTTGTCAACAAACCCGGATGCTATATAATTTCAGGTGTATACTCCAGGGGGTTGTTATGAAATTGAATGTACTGGATTTGAAATTGGGTACCAATGCCCGCTTGCTGAATGTTCCATCAGTAGTCAACCATGATGGAAAATTTAATATAATTGAGGTTAAGACCTTTATATCCAATCATCAGAAAAAATCATTGCCAATCAAAAATTGTCTTCGTGGTTTTGAGTTTACCGGAACAATACTCAGTGTCATGTACCAGGAATCCTCCTGGTGCAATGAAAACAGACCAATTTTCATGGGAAAACCGGAATCAATCCACCTGAAATCAAAGGGAGCACGGACTTCTGCTGACTATAATCCTTTTATAAGACTTTATACTGACAAAGGAATTATAACTCTTCATGTTCTTGCAGTCGGTGACTGGGAAATAAACTTTGAATTCAATGAACATACCGGAAAACATACTGTATTCGCTGGTCTTTTAAGCAGAGAGCTCGCCCTTGAATTGTTTCCCGGTGAGAAAATCAAATTACCTGATATATTGATCCATGAATTTCCTTCAGACGATGAAGCTGAATGCAACAGGGAATTCCAGAAATATCTGAACCACAGGTTTTTGTCAGGCTCTAGAGTACCGGTACCTATTGTTTACAACAGCTGGTTCTTCGATTTTGACAAATTCTTCGTCAGGGACTTAAAAAAACAGGTGGTAGCAGCAAAGGAACTAGGTGCAACCGTATTTGTAGTTGATGCAGGCTGGTATGGACCATCAAATGATGACTGGAGCAAAGCAACAGGCGATTGGCGTGAAAAAAAGAACGGTGCTTTCTTTGGGAAAATGAAACATTTTGCTGAATATGTAAGATCCATTGGTCTGGATTTCGGTTTATGGATTGAGGCGGAAAAGTTCTGTGAAGGCACACCGATCATTGCAAGAAAACCCGGATGGTTCATCAATGCGGGTGAAGGGATATATTATATGGATTTGATGAAACCAGCTGCTTTTAGATATCTGCATGATTTAATCAGCAGCCTGATTAAGAAATATAATGTCAAATGGCTTAAGATTGATTCTAATTTTCCACTGGCAGACGACCCATATAAAAGCAACCACTACAGGTATATGCAAAAATTTTATGAACTGATTGATATGCTTCAGGCCGACTTCCCTGAAACAGTCTTTGAAGCCTGTCAAAGCGGGGCCATGAGGGCTGACCTTGAAGCCATGAAGCATTTTGACATCCAGTTTTTATCAGACAATGTAAGGCCTTCGGACATCATTGAAATCTTTAAAAATTCACTATGCAGGACTTCACCCTCCCTTTTATATAAATGGATTGTGCTGCGTCAGATACAGAATATTCCTAGATACAGTGTGCCTTTAAAAGAAGCAGGCGGTGCATTGATTGTACCTAAGGGGGCTACCTGGAATTCTTTTGAAAGCTGTGACATTGCTACGATATGTCACCTGATATATCTTGGCTGCCCCGGGTTCAGCGGGGACATCTCCGGACTTACTGATATAAACAAGAAAATGATAGCAGGTCATATTGACATATATACAAAGTATTTTAAGGATATCCCTTCAACTGCTGTCAGTCTGGAAACAGACCAGCCTGGCTGGACAATTTTTGAATTTGACAATGAAAAAGCCATGCTGACTGTTGCATTTCGTAAACCCGGTTCATTACCCGGATGCCGGGATATGATTATGCCTGAAGCTGATAATGCATGCTCCAGGCTGGTTATAAAAAGCAATTGATCATGGCCTTGCGTCAAGAATTTTACCATCACCTGTGATGAATTGGTTTGAGTAAGGATAAAAGTGCTTTTCCCTGGACATAATAGGAGTGTGGGCAAGTCTGGCGGGATACTCATCTGGTTTCCAGAATTCAATTGTCTTTTTTCTAAATTCTGCTGTCAGTCCGGGATTTTTCGCAGCTGCATTCACCAATTCTTCCGGATCATCTGAAAGATTGTACAATTCTTCATTTCCATCAATATAATAACAGTATTTCCATTGGCCTGTCCTATACATGCATCCTGCATGCTCGGTAGCCCGCAGGACTGCACTTTCACTGAAGATGCCTTCCCTTTCAAGCGGTTTATTTCCCTTCAAATGACCAGCCAGACTGACTCCCTCGCAGGTATCCGGAATATCCAGACCCACTGCTTCACAGATTGTTGGGAACATATCTATCAATCCGGTAATTTCTCCCGTACGAATTCCGCCTTCCACAGCTCCGGGCCAACGTATTATCATGGGAACCCTTGCCGCAGCATCAAAGAATAGTGTTTTCTGCCATGTTCCGTGTTCTCCGCCCATTTCACCATGATCAGAGGAATAGATGACAATGGTGTTGTCCCTGTATCCCAGGTAGTCCAGTGTATCAACTATTCTACCGACTGCATCATCCACCCAATCAACACATCCATAATATGCCTCAAGGGCCCTGAGCTGGATATCATAGTCCGTTCCATAGTGATGGCCCGTTTCATTGTGTGCAATTGCTTCCTTTATGAATGGAACAGTGCCTTCTATGTAATTTTCAGGCACTGTTGGCAGCTCGAGTCTGCCATGGTATTTATCAAAATACTTTTTAGGTGGTTTTATAGGGAAATGTGGTTTGTCAAAATGAACACTCAGCAGGAATGGCTGGTCAGCATGTGCACTTTTATGAATCTGCAGCCATTTGCAGGCTTCCGAGACACATATTTCCGTCTGGGTCAGTTCAATCGGTATCTCTGAAGGTCCTGAGTTGCCAAGAACATCTCCAAGCCCATTTATTCCAAACCTTGGTTCCCTGCAGGGGTCAGGTTGATGTCCCTGGCCATATAAATCTCCATAGGGCCTTTGCTGATACCCATGAAACTGCTCACCGTTGAAATGCGATTTTCCAATAAGGCAGGTACTGTAGCCTGCCGCTGACAGAATCCTCGGAAGTGTGGTTATATTTGCCTCCATGATATGCATGTTGTCATATATTCCGGTACTTCTGGAGTACTGGCCTGTTATAAGCGAAGCCCTGCTTGGCACACACAATGGATTCTGGCAATACATGTTATCAAAATAAATGCCTTCCGAAGCCAGCCTGTCCAGATTTGGGGTGCTGACAATACCGTTTCCCCCGCATCCTATGACATGGGGACTATGCTGGTCTGATAGAATGAATAAAATATTCGGTTTTTTCATAGCTCCCCTATTTGTATGGTGTATATTTCATACCCAGGCTCTGCGCAACCGGCTGGTTTGTCAGTAATCCCTTGTGCACATTCAGTCCCTTCATCAAAGGCTGGCTGTCTTTGAGTGCTTCCAATCCTTTGTCTGCCAATTGTACTATATAAGGAAGTGTTGCACCCATCAATGCCTTGGTAGAAGTTCTCGGAACGGCACCCGGCATATTGGCTACTGAGTAGTGTACAACTCCATGCTTGACATAACACGGATTTTCATGGGTCGTTACCCTGTCGATTGTTTCTATTGATCCACCCTGGTCAATGGCTACATCAACAATGACCGAACCCTCCTTCATTGAGGCTACCATTGCTTCAGTTACAAGCTTGGGAGCCTTTGCACCGGGAACAAGAACTGCGCCTATCAGTAGGTCTGCCTTTTGGACCTGCATTGCTATTTCATATGGGTTTGAATATATTGTATTGACCCTGCCTCCATAGATATGATCCAAAAAATCAAGTTTTTCAGGATTTATATCAAGAACAGTCACCTTTGCTCCTAGACCTACTGCAATTACAGCAGCCCCGGCACCAACTGTTCCGGCTCCTATGATAACAACCTTGCCGGGTTCTACACCGGGTGCTCCTCCAAGAAGTATGCCTTTTCCGCCTTTGTATTTCAATAATAAATCTGCTCCAAGCTGTACTGAAAGTCTTCCTGCAATCAAACTCATGGGTTTGAGCAATGGAAGAGCACCATCATCCGTCTGTACAGTTTCATATGCAATACCGGTTACTCCGCAGGCAAGCAATGCTTCCGTGAGTTCTTTGGATGATGCAAGATGAAGATAAGTAAACAGAAGCTGCCCTTCCCTGAGCATCTTGTATTCAGAGGGCTGGGGTTCCTTAACCTTCACAATCATATCTGCAGACTTGAATACTTCCTCTGCAGTCTCAAGAATATATGCACCGGACTCCATGTATTCTTCATCAGAAAATCCACTGCCAGCACCTGCATTATGCTGGACTGCCACCTTATGACCATGAAGTGTAAGGGAGACAACTCCTGCAGGTGTCATACTCACTCTATTCTCATTGTTTTTAATTTCTGCCGGTATTCCTACTATCATATATAATCCTCCGAACGATTTATTAAGTATATCCCATGACATTATATACCTCGGAAGACTTATGGTAAATTACATTTTATACATCGGATGCATAATTTATCCGATACTCTCGAAATTCCTCTTGCATTACGAGTTGTTTGATTTAGGAAAATACTTTTATGATATTGCCTGCTTATTAATCTTGATGTATAATTCTAGGCACGGCATCGGGGTGTGGCTCAGCTTGGTAGAGCGCTTGGTTCGGGACTAAGAGGCCGCTGGTTCAAATCCAGTCACTCCGACCAAAAGGACGTATTTTACGTCCTTTTTTTTGTATTTCCGCCCAGTAACTTGCACTATATCAGCTAATATTTACGTCTGGGTAAAATATTTTACCCAGACGTAAATATTTTACCCAGACGTAAATATTTTGCCCAGACGTAAATATTATTGGCGAAAAAAGAGACGGCCTATATGAACCGTCTCTTTATAGTTTCAACTTAGTTTATTTTAAAGAATCATTAATGCCGTCTGGCCGTCTGTTATCTGTATCCATGTGTTTCCTGGATTCAGGATTATTTCATTTCCTTCGCTGTCATAATATTTTGTGGGGCCGAAACGTTCGGTCTTTTCCCATGTTATTTCGATGCTTTTTCCTCCGGTTATATAGTAACCTTCACCGGAACCAATCATATCAACTTCAAGTCTGCCTTCTGCATCTCCGGCTATTTTTCTTGTGGTTACCTTTTGAATTATTATATTAGCAACTTCAAATGGATCTCCACCATTCCTGTCAACATGAGCATCCCCATCCCTGTTTCTGAAGTAAACCTGTCTGGTTTCATCATATATGTATGCACATCTGTTCAATTCAGAATATGTTATGCTAACCATGTTAGCCTGCATGTTGGTTTCGGGAATAGTCATTTCATCATGGTATTTCATCAAGGCATCAGAAGAATCGGTCGTCAGATCATAGGATTTTGATGCCAGGAAGTCGGATATCTTTTCTCCGGTAGTAAATGTGTCCTGCCAGTTCTTGGGGTCATCAGTCAGGTCTTCAAATATGGTGGCATTATACATTGCATCCAATGTTTCAAGTTCAGATGAGTTCCTGATTTCACCAAGTACCTGGGGACTTCCGCCAACATGTACAAGTATCCCGTCGTATGGAATGGCAACATCCAGCATATAGTCCCTTGCACTCCTGATTGGGCCTATAAGGTCTACATCAGCACTCCAGAAGAATGCCAGAAATCTTGTGACTCCGCCCTCTACAGGTATTTCGTAAACTATCTGGGCATCAGAAAGGCCACCCTGGGGGAATGGTTTTTCGCCTTGGTTATCAATGCTTGCAGCCCATGGTCTTACACTTGAATCAGGAAAAATAAATCCTTCCACAGGCTCTTCGCTGGGCACCGGGCTTTCTGTTGGATCAGCCGTTGCAGATGGACTTTCGCTTGGTTGTGAAGATTCCGTTGGTTCAGCTGAAGATGATGCCGACTCTGAGGGCACAGGTGTTTCACTTTCACCTGTTTCTTTGTTTTTGCAGGCACTCATTCCTAAAACCAATGCCAAGACCATTAATAAAACCAATATTCTTTTCATTTGTTCCTCCTTGATAAAAGCCGATTCAGTGAACCGGACCTCCATCTGATAGTTTTTCTTCAAAGATATCCATTATTTTCTCGAGCTCGTTTTCATCATCAACACTTTCAAGTCTGTCAAACTCAATGTCTTCCCTGAACCTGAAAATATATGAATTTTCATCGCTGGTATCAGCATTTTGCAAAAGTACATAACGTATATCATGTACTTCAACCATTTCTACAACATTCATATCAATAAGCTTTCCGTTTTCATCTTCAAGGGTTATTACCCCATCATTTGTTTCCATTTATAACCTCCTGTTATTTACTGTCAAGGTAAGACTGCAGTATATGGCATGCCGCTGCTCTGTCAACAGCACTTTTGTCCCGGCTGCCTTTCTTTCCCTGAGCCTTCAGGGTTATCATGGCTGAAGCCGTTGTCAAACGTTCATCCCAGTAAACGATTTCAATGTCAATGACTTCCCTTAGAGCCGCTGCAAATTGCTCAGTAGCAACTGCCCGGGCTCCATATGAGCCATCCATGTTCCTTGGCATACCAAGCACTATTTTTTCAACTTTATACTGTTTTGTCAAATTTGAGATGTGTGTTACCGGAACTGACAAGTCGTTCTTCCAAATAAAAGTGTCCAGACCGGAAGCCAGCATACCCATGGGATCGCTTTTCGCAAGTCCTATTCTTCTGTCTCCGAAGTCAATTCCCAGTACTACCATTCAAACCTCAAAATATCTTCATTGCAAAAACCGGGCATACAGAACAACAATATCCACAGACTACGCACTTACTCTTGTCTATAACAGGTTTGTTATCACCTGCCGACAATGCTCCCTGTCCGCATCGTTCTATACACGCCCCACAATTTTCACACCAAAATTCTATATGCAATTGCCTGTTTTGTAAAGAAACCATATTTATAGTTTCTTCAGCGGGTTCTCTGCCTTCAAAAACAGCAATGTTCATATCGATTTCTGCCCTGCTGCTCATACCAATGGCAATTGAATGAATAAAGTCTTTATCAAGCAAATAACCGATGGCAGAATCATAATCATCTATGAGGCTACCTCCGCCGAGGGGCTTCATTGTAAAGATTCCTTTTCCCATGGCGAAAGCCATTTTTATTGCTTTTTCCATATCCTGTGCAGTTCCGTCGTTTATACCAACGCCATTTTTATTAAAAATCGGATGCACCACATCCAATTCTGCCATCTCAGCAGCAGCTTCCACCACACAAACATAATGCGTCGAAACCCCGACAGCCTTTATCAACCCTTGCTGCTTTTTTTCAAGATAAAATTCCAAGGCTTCCCTGTGGCCTCTTAGGGTATGGCGGCTTTCCTGTTCATGGAGCATAAATATATCTATATAATCCCTGTCCAAACCCTTCCTTGCCTCATCAAATGCTTCCATGGCCGATTTCCGGTCATACGCATATGATTTGGTGGATATGACAGGATTGACTCCTGATTTGACCATAGCAAGTCTGATATATTCATATGTTTCATATAACTGGGCAGAGTCAACGAACTCAATACCCTGCATAAATGCATAGGCCAGAATATCGCTTCCCTTATCATGGCTTAAATTACATTGAAGGGGTCCCACTGTCAGTGAGCCGATGCAAATCGGCGGAACTTGAATACCGGTGTCCCCCAGAGATCTTTTATCCTTGATTCTGAAGATAATAGTTTACCAATTCCTCGATTATTTCGTCCCGATCCAATTTTCTGATTGCATTCCGAGCTCCGTTGTAGCTGGTTATATAAGTTGGGTCTCCTGACAAAAGATAGCCTGCCAGTTGATTCATGGGATTGTATCCCTTTTCAGTCAGAGCATTGCACACCAGCATTATTATATCCCGTGCTTTATTCGGACTATCCAGGTTAAAGTCAAACTTCTGGGTTTCAGTGGACATCATATCCCTCCTTCTATCACTGTCTCTATATTATTATACCCCTGTACCTGTGTGCAAGGAGGAAAAAACAAAATCATTGTCTATTTTCAAAAAATCAACATGATATTCCTTGCCTGGACTGCAATCAGGACATTTAAACAAAGTTTTGATATAGTTTTCTGTATGCCCTTCCCAATAACCCGGATTAGACTCTGACAATTTCTCTGCTATAACGGAATGAGGCCTGTCCATCATGGTTTTGACAAAAGTATGAAACCCATCATCTGACACTTTTGACATGATATCACTTCTTTGTTTTTTTACTTCACCAGTAATTTTCCCAGGCATGGCATAGGCCAGTGTCCCCTTCCTAGCAGAAAATCGGAAAACATGAATCTTCATAAAACCTATTTTTCTTACAAAATCCAAGGTACTATTGAACTCTTCTTCACTTTCACCGGGGAAACCAACGATGATATCCGTTGTAACAGCAGCATCCCGAAAATATTCCCTGATAAGCCTCACAGCTTGATAATATTCATCAACAGTGTATCTTCTTCTCATTCTTTTCAATGTTTCATCACAGCCTGATTGAAGTGACAAATGAAAATGGGGACACAGTTTTCTCAATACTGCTGCCCTTTTCATAAAATCATCGGTTATTGAAAGAGGTTCCAATGACCCAAGCCGTACCCTTGAAAGATTACTGACTCCATCAATCCCTTCAAGTAAATCTATGAGACTGCAATCCACCAAGTCCATGCCATATGAATCCAGATGAATCCCCGTAATAACAACCTCTGCAGTATCATTATCTGCATAACTTTGTATTTCTTTCAGAATATCAGCCTTATCCCTGCTTCTTGACCTGCCCCTGGCAAATGGGATGGCACAGTAAGAACAATAGTTGTTGCATCCATCCTGCACTTTTATGAAGATCCTGGAGCGGTCATCCTGGGTGGACATGGTCTCCTGCAAATATCCCGTTTGCTCAAAAATATCTTCGGCTGCAATTAACCTGCTGCCCGAAAATTCCTCGATAAGATCAACCAGTTTACTCTTTTCTACATTTCCGGTGACGATATCAGCATCCGTCATCTCTTTTACATCATTGCTTTCAAGCTGCCCCAGGCACCCGGTTACAACAACAATTGCTGTGGGGTTTTGTTTTCTTGCCCTGGCTGTCATCTGTCTGGATTTCCTAGCCGCCATACCGGTTACAGCACATGTATTCACAATATAAACATCTGCTTTTTCATCAGACCCAACTATAGAATAACCTCTTTGTAAAAAAGAGGTTTTCATAACATCCGTGTCATACTGGTTCACCTTGCATCCAAGGGTTGTAAAGGCAACGGTGGTCATCTTTCCGCTGCCTTCAGAGTATTCATGAGAAGCATTGCCCTGGTCATTGGACCAACGCCTCTTGGAACGGGCGTTATAGCTGAAGCGACCTCCGCAACCCCATCGTAATCCACATCGCCAACAACTTTATTACCTTCCAGCCTGTTCATTCCAACATCTATGACAACTGCTCCGGGTTTGACCATGTCAGCAGTAATCATGTTTGCCCGTCCTACGGCTGCAACAAGAATATCAGCACGTTTTGTAACTTCACCAAGATCGGCGGTTCTTGAATGGCATATTGTAACTGTTCCATGTTCTCTCAGCAGGAGAACAGCGGCAGGTTTACCTACGATATTGCTTCTTCCCACAACAACACAGTTCCTGCCTTTGATTTCAACACCGGCAAGCTTTATGAGTTCCATAACTCCTGCAGGTGTACATGGCAGCATACTGTCCGCACCGGTCAGAAGTCTTCCCATATTTATTGGATTGAATCCATCAGCATCTTTGTCCGGATCTATCTTTTCAAGAATCTTCAATTCACTTATGTGTTCAGGCAAAGGCAGCTGTACAAGGATTCCATGGATTCTGTCATCATCATTTAGCTCCTGCACCAGTTCCAGAAGTTCATTTTCACTGATAGTTTTATCCCTCAGGTATTCATATGAAATTATTCCGACTTCTTCACAATCCTTTTTCTTCATTCTTACATATATCTGTGAGGCAGGATTATCTCCTACCAGCACTACTGCAAGCCCAGGATTTACACCCTTCTTCTTAAGGGCTTCAACCCTGCTTTTCATCTCTTCTTTCATCCTGTCTGCCAGATCCTTGCCGTTCAATACAACTGCACTCATTTCATTATCCTCCGTTTTGATTTACTTCAACTGTTTCTTATATGATGATATCCTGTAGGTATATCACTCAAAATCATTCATCTTCATTTCATGCCACTCTTCAACCGTAATCATCAGTGACCTTGGTTTACTGCCGTCAAAGGGCCCTACTATACCACGTTCTTCCATTTGGTCAACTATCCTGGCTGCCCTGGCATATCCAACCTTAAGTTTTCGCTGGATATAGGAAACAGATGCCTGCCCTGCTTCCATGACCACTTCAATGGCTCTTGGCAACAAATCATCTGCCTCCCCTGCACCTCCGGTACTTCCTGTTTCACCGACATCGATTCTCTCTATTATGTCTTCATCATATATTGTTTCTTCCGTTTGCTCCTTGATGAATTTAGTAACTTTTGCAATTTCATGGTCACCCACATAAGCGCCCTGGACCCTGACTGGTTTGGTGAGGCCGACAGGATGGAACAGCATGTCACCCATTCCCAGCAGCTTTTCTGCCCCTGCCATGTCAATTATAGTCCTTGAGTCCACCTGCGATACTACAGAGAATGCAACCCTTGAAGGTATATTGGCCTTTATAAGACCCGTGATTACATTGACAGACGGCCTTTGAGTAGCAATTATCAGGTGCATTCCTGCTGCCCTTGCAAGCTGGGCTAGTCTGCAGATTGATTCCTCTACCTCTCCCGGTGCGGCTGCCATCAAATCCGCCAGTTCATCAATTATGATGACTATCTGCGGCATTTTCTCCCCATTTTCAACATCTTCCATCTTTTTGTTGAAACTTTCAATATCCCTGACGCCCTCTTTGCTGAATTTATCGTATCTGCCTGTCATTTCAGTAACAGCCCAGTTAAGAGCACCGGCAGCTTTCTTGACATTATTTACAACAGGTATAAGCAGATGCGGGATCCCATTATAGTTTCCAAGTTCGACCTTCTTGGGGTCAATCATAAGCATTTTAACATCATCAGGTGATGACTTATATAATATGGAAGTTATAATGCAGTTGATGCAAACACTTTTTCCGGAACCTGTTGCACCGGCTATAAGCATATGTGGCATTTTTCTTATATCGGCAACCATAACCCTGCCGCCGATGTCTTTGCCAATGGCTATTGCCACAGGACTCTTATGATTGATGAAATCCTTTGAACTCAGAATTTCCCTGAGTGATACCACAGATTTTTCTTTGTTGGGAACCTCTATACCAACAACCGCTTTTCCTGGTACAGGAGCTTCAATCCTAACATCCCTTGCAGCCAGGTTCAGGGCTATATCATCAGCAAGATTTGTTATTCTGCTGACCTTTACACCACTCTTTGGTTGCAGTTCGTATCTTGTAACTGTTGGTCCCTTTGAATAACTAACAACACTGGCATCCACACCAAAACTGGCCAGGGTTTCTTCAAGCAACTCTGATATCTGGTCACAGTTGTCTCCGCGCCCATCATCAAACAACCTATCATCCAGCAGACTGAGCGGCGGGAATATGTAGCCCCTTGAGTTAACTCTTGGTGCAGCTTCTTTTACAGCTTTTTCTGTTTCAACCGTAGCTTTTATGGTTTCTTCTTTCTCGATTTCTTTTACAGCCTTTGTTTTTCTTATCCTTCTTTCAGGCTGCTCTTCCACTATGCCGTGCTCCTCACCAAGAAGATCCAAGTCTGCCTTGCTTCCGCTGTCATCGACGGAAAAATCTATTTTTCTTTTTCTTGATGGAACAATCCTTTGCTGACCATATTCCTCTTCAACAATTTCAGGTTCGATACGTTTTACTGCCTTTGTTCTTTTTCGTCCGGCTTGTTCCTCAATCGGCTGGAAACTATCAATCATCCATTTGAAAAGAGCCTTGATACCATCCCTTATATGTATGAAGAATTCCCTGAAACTTCCATTTGTAATAAGGATTATGCTTATCAGTGCTGCAGCTATGAAAATTACATAGGTTCCTGTAATACCAAATATAGCTATTATTGGATTGGTTATTACCCCGCCGAACACTCCCCCGGTAGCCATTCCACTGGCCCCTTCTTTATAAAAGGTCTCAAACTTCCTGAAAAATGGAGTATTGGCATAGTATTCTACATTGCGGGCCATATAGGTAAGCTGGAAAAAACAGGATACCTGAAGCAGTGAAAGCAGTATCAGCACCGACCTTCGTTCCCAGTTTATTTCATAAGAGGTGAATATCAGGAAAATCCCCAGCAAAACTATTAAAAAAGGGAACAGCTTATAAGTCCAGCCTAGAAGACCTGACAGTATATTGGATGTTATTTTCCCAAATACGCCTGTTGAGGCTTCAAAGAAAATCGCAAAGAAAACCAGTACTCCGAACATGATTACCAGTATCCCAACAACCTCCTTGAACAGAGAAGGTCTTTTCTTGCCCTTTTTTACAGGTTTTTTCTTTTGTGCCATCGGCATCCCTCCGTATGAAAATATCCTTTTTTATTATCTATAATATATCATATTCATATCCCTTCTACAATTTACTAGTTTTGTTTGCATTGGAACATTTCACAGCCATTCATATTTAATTTCATGGGCCATCTGCATTGACTCAAATAATCTTGTATGGTAGATTATCAAATGAAACTTAAAAAAGGGGTGGCCTATACATGTGGTTGCAGTCAATAGTAGGAATATCGGTTGTTTTTCTGGCTTTGATAGCCCTGTCGTTCTTCATTTACCTATTTGGAAAAGTAATGGTAAACGGAAGTACCAGGAAGAAAACGTCAGATGATGCACTGAAGGAAATCAAGAATATCGAGGTTTCTGCCGACACTGACGATGCAGAGCTTATAGCGGTAATAACCGCAGCAATTCAGGCAAGTCTGAAAAAAGCCGGAATTACCCCTGAATGTAAAATTGTTGTAAAGTCTTTCAAAAGAATTGAATCAGATTCTCCGGTTTGGAATACAACCGGCAGAAAAGAAGTATTGAACTGACGAGGATAATTATAAATGGATTTCATTAATGCTATCGGAAAACTTTTGAACGAATCAGGATTCATGACCATGACCTGGCAGCAGCTGCTCATGATCTTAATTTCCTGTTTCCTGCTCTATCTTGGAATTGTCAGGAAATATGAACCTCTGCTCCTTATACCAATTGCTTTTGGTATGCTTCTTACAAATCTGCCCGGTGCCCAGATGTATCATGCTGAACTTTGGGTTGATCCTGAAAATCCGGCATTCAAGCCTGATTATCAACTGATTCTGCAAAAAGGCGGGATACTTGATTTATTCTATATAGGAATAAAGACCAGTGTGTTTCCTCCTCTGATTTTTATGGGTGTCGGTGCAATGAATGATTTCGGTCCTTTGATTGCCAATCCCAAGACATTCCTTCTCGGTGCCGCTGCACAGTTTGGAATTTTCTTCACCTTCATTGGTGCTCAGCTCCTTGGCTTTTCTGCACTGGAAGCCGGTGCCATCGGCATCATCGGTGGAGCTGATGGTCCTACAGCTATTTTTACAGCAACTAAGCTTGCTCCACATCTGCTGGGAGCTATTGCAGTTGCAGCTTACTCATATATGGCACTCGTACCGGTCATACAGCCTCCGATCATGAAGCTTCTCACCACAAAAAAAGAGCGCGAAACTGTAATGAACCAGCTGAGACCGGTTTCAAAGAAAGAAAAAATAATATTCCCGATTGCTGTTACGATTCTTGTATGCCTGCTGATACCTGCAGCAGCACCACTGGTTGGAATGCTTATGCTTGGAAACCTTGCAAGGGAAAGCGGCGTAATAGACCGTCTTTCAAAGACAATGCAGAATGAACTTATAAACATAGTAACCATCCTTCTGGGAATCGGTGTTGGTGCAACTGCAACTGCCCAGAATTTCCTTGCAGTCGAGACACTGTTGATAATAGCCCTTGGACTGGTTGCATTTGCAGTCGGAACTGCATTTGGGGTTTTATTCGGGAAATTCCTCTACTGGATTACAAAAGGCAAGGTGAATCCACTTATTGGTTCTGCTGGAGTATCAGCGGTTCCAATGGCAGCAAGGGTATCTCAAAAAGTCGGTCAGGAGGCCAATCCTTCAAACTACCTCCTTATGCATGCAATGGGTCCCAATGTTGCAGGAGTTATCGGTTCGGCCGTAGCAGCAGGTATTATGATAAGTCTTCTGATTTAATTGATTCTAAAACAGGGCTGAAAAGCCCTGTTTTTTTATGTGGTTTTTTATTATTGGCATCAAAGGATATTTGATATATGATTATTATACCGGAGGTACTGTTATGTCATTTAAGATAGGTATTATCGTTGATTCATTCAGAATTCCCATAAGAGAAGGTATCAAAAAGGCAGCTGCACTAGGGGCAGACGGGATACAGATATATGCCACCAGGGGTGAAATGATGCCTGATGCCCTCTCCTCTTCAGGACGACGCGAATTATTATCATATATCAAATCCAACGGGCTTGTTGTATCTGCACTATGCGGTGACCCGGGCGGAGGAGGTTTCTCTCATCCTGAACAAAATCCTGACAGAATTATTCTTTCAAAAAAAATAATAGATCTAGCGGTTGACCTGGAAACAAATGCAGTAACAACCCATGTCGGCGCTATACCTTATGATAAAAACCATGAAAGGTACAAGATAATCCATGAAGCCTGCAGTGAGCTTGGTGAATATGCAGACAAATCCGGTGTGGCCTTTGCCATTGAAACCGGTCCGGAACCATCTTATGTTCTTAAAAGTTTCATCGATGACCTTACCTGCTCAGGAATCAGGGTAAACTTCGATCCTGCAAACCTTGTAATGGTTATTGGTGAAAAAGCTGAAGATGCAATAAAAAATCTGGCTCCCTATGTAATACACACCCATGCAAAAGATGGTAAAATGCTTGAAAGAGTGGACCCTGAGGATCTATATGTAACACACAGAAGAAGCTGGGAAGGTGTTTTCATTGAAACTCCTCTGGGTGAGGGTGATGTCAATTTTCCTGCATATCTCAATGAATTGGCAAAATCAGGTTACGATGGTTTTCTTACCATTGAAAGAGAAGTCGGTGATGACCCGGAGGCCGACATATCAAAGGCTGTCAGTTTTCTAAGAGAACTTATATGAAATAGACCTGCTTTCCCAAAATATCAGAATAATGTATAATAAGCATATAAGGGAGATGTAAGTCATGAACAAGAATCTAAATGTCGGTTCGGCAGGTGCGGCAGCCTTCAAATCGAAGTCAGACCTTATGCTTGATGAAGTCAACCACATCATGAAGGAGAAAAATCTAAAGTTCAGTCTAATCGGCAATAATCCCATATCAGTCATGCTGGACAATCATAGGAACCATATTAATTTCATGACGAGTCTTTTTACGACAAATGATTATTCAATGCTTGACAAAACAATGCCGTGGATTCTTAACACATACCTTTCAAAGGGATTTACAAAGTCATATTTCAGTCATGTTCTAAATACATGGATGGAAGTCATCTCCAAGAATATCAGCAGCACTCTCAGCGAAGAAATTCTCGCTGTATACAAATACATGCTGGAAGCAATTGAAAATGACAGAATTGTCATGGGCAAGGACTCGTCATCCTACAATTCAAATGCTCAGAAGCTTGCACGTTTGCTTATTAACGGAAAACATATAGAAGCAATGGAATATGTCCGCACCTTTGTAAAGGACAGGGACTCTCTGATGCAAACATATATGGGATTGATTCAACCTGCAATGTATATCGTCGGGGACCTGTGGGAGAAAAATGAGATAACCGTTTCCCATGAACATCTTGCCACCTCTTTGGTCATGCGAATCATGTCCTCCTTTTATGAGGAGTATGTATTGGTAAAACCTTCAAAATATAAAATTATCATTGCAGCCTCTGTTAATGAATATCATGAAATAGGTGCAAGAATTGTGGCTGATTTTCTTGAGATGAATGGTTATGACATCAGATATCTCGGTGCAAATGTTCCGATTGATGATTTAATAAAGATCATTGCTGAGGAGAAACCTTACGTACTTGGTATATCAGTGTCAATGTCTTACAACATAGGTCTTTTTATAGAAGTTTTAAAATCAATAAGGAACTATCCGGGTCTGAAAGATTTAAAGATAATTGCCGGAGGCCATGCCTTTTCATATGC
>JAFGIJ010000084.1 GCA_016929655.1 Clostridia bacterium | reverse complement strand
CTTAATTAAGCATTAAATGAGGTTTTATTAATGAAACATACTTTGGATATAAATAAGGAGTTGAATTACGAAGTAGTAGTCTGTGGAGGTGGATTGACTGGATTCGCCGCTGCCGTTACTGCTGCGAGGAGTGGAAAACGTACTCTACTTATTGAAAAAAACGGCTGTATGGGAGGTGTAGCAACTTCCGGTATGGTCTGCAGTCTTCTGGGTGGCATGGACTACATTGATGGAAAATACTATTTTGTTACAGGGGGATTGTTCAAGGAATTATACTACGATTTAAGGAAAAACAATGAATGTGTCAATATTTATGGTATAAACAGAAACAGAAGCCCTCATGCATGGTATCCAGGTCTTGCAGAAGCTATAATATTTGACAATGAAGCCATGAAAAGAATTCTTGATGCAAAGGCTGTTGAGGCAGGTGTGCATTTATTATATTTTACATATATACATGATGTTTCAATGTCAGCAGATACCATTGATTATATAGTTGCTGCCAACAAGGATGGCAACACAGCAATCAAAGGCAGAGTTTTTATTGACTGCACCGGAGATGCAGACATTGCTGCAATGGCTGGAAATTCATATAGCAAAGGAAGGGATGAGGACAACCTCATGACTCCTGCAACATTAATAATGAATCTTGAAAATGTCGATACCGAAAATCTTTTAGAATATATAGAAAAAAATAATTCTCCTAGATTCAGGGGAAAAATACTCGAACTAAGGGAAAAGGGAATATGGAATTTTGATATTGAAATATTCATAAGCATGCTTTTGAATCGCCCCGGATATCATATGGCTAATACCATACGCCAGGTCGGCGTCGACGGTATTGATGCAAATTCTCTTACCATGGGAATGATCGAGGGTAGAATTGACAATAAGAAACTCTATGATATCCTTGTCGAATATTTTCCTGCTTACTCTAATTCCAAAATTGTAAATACCGGTGAAACAATCGGTATAAGGGAAACCAGAAGAATAAAAGGCAAGTTTGTCCTCAAACTCAGCGAACTGCTTGAAGGTGCTAATTTCAATGATATAATTGCCCTGTCATCTTATTGTTTTGATCTTCCTGATCCCAGGAAGCCCTCCCTTCAGCCACTGGAAGGCAAATCCATCAAAAATAGATATACAGAAATTCCATTCAGGACTATGTTACCCGATAAAACAAAAAATCTGATTGTTGCTGGGCGCTCAATCAGTGTTGAAAGAGAGGTTCTCGGACCGATCAGGGTGATGGGACCATGCATAGGAATGGGGCAGGCAGCTGGTAAAGCAGCTTCAATTCTGCCAATTGAAAACAATTCGTCATTCAGTGAAATCAATATTGAAGAACTCAAAAGTTCATTGGAGCATATCAATTGCATCGTTGATGCCGCTAAAATACAGGAGGTCTTGAAGATATAATGAAATTAATTTTTTACGGTGCCGCCAAAGGTGTCACAGGCTCAAACCACTATCTTGAAACAGGCAATACAAAGTTGCTGGTTGACTGCGGTATGTTTCAGGGAGGTTCTTCAGAAAAGAAAATGAATTATGAAGCACTTCCGTATAATCCTGCTGAAATAGATTATGTAATTCTAACACATGCACATATTGACCACAGCGGAAGGATTCCTCTCCTTTACAAGCAAGGATACAAAGGCACTGTAATTTGTACAAAACCTACAGCTGATTTGTGCGAGATAATGCTTCCTGACAGTGCTCACATCCAGGAAATGGATGCTGAATACAAAAACAGAAAAAGACAGCGTTCAGGTGAAACACTCCTGAAACCTTTGTATGATGCAGAGGATGTTAGCAATTCCCTCAAACACTTCAAAAGGGCACAATACAACCAAATCATCAAAGTTAATGATGATCTTTCAATTCGGTTCAAGGATGCAGGACACATCCTTGGTTCTGCAAGTGTGGAAATGTGGTGTAAGGAAGGAGACAAAACAACAAAAATTGTATTTTCAGGAGACCTTGGGAAATTCGATACTCCAATCATAGGAGATCCTGAATTGATAGATTATGCCGATTATCTTATTATGGAATCAACCTATGGAAACAAAAAACATCTTCAGACAGAAAACCGCGAAGAACTTATGTTTAAAATCATTGAAGAAACCATTGCCAAAAATGGAACAGTGATAATTCCGTCTTTTTCCGTCGGAAGAACCCAGGAAATGATTTATGGTTTTAACAGGCAGATTGATCTCAGGGATAGATTCAAGACATTGAAAAATGTTCCTGTTTATGTTGACAGTCCTCTGGCCATTTCTGCAACAGAGGTTTTCAGAAGAAACACTGAGGTTTTTGATGAAGAAGCCAAGGATTATATCTTCAATGGTGACAACCCATTGGATTTCGAAAATCTTATTTTTACCCAAACAGCAGATGAATCCAAGGCAATAAATCTATTCAATGGACCTAAAATAATAATTTCTTCAAGCGGAATGTGTGATGCCGGAAGAATCAAGCACCATCTCAAGCACAATCTTTGGAAGGAAAATACTACCGTTCTATTTGTTGGATATCAGGCACCGGGAACACTTGGAAGAATTATACTAGACGGAGCGGAGAAAGTAAGTATATTCAAAGACATCGTTGATGTAAGAGCAAGAATAGAAATGATTGACGGCTTCTCCGGTCACGGAGACATGGATGATCTCGATAAATTTTTATCCGGCTTCCAAAAAATACCCGGGAAAATATTTCTCGTACATGGAGAAGATGATCAGCTCGAAGGCTTTTCAAACCGAATCCATAGTAAATTCAATACAGATGCAATTATTCCTTCATATGGACAGATATTCAGCTTATCCTGTGATGGATGTACCGAAGAGACACCTGAACCACTGAGGATTATACATGAGAAAAAGTTCAATAGACTTGGTCTTTTGAATGTCATAAAAAGAGTACAGGGAGAGGCAATTGATATAAGGAATTTAATTTCCAATGAATATATAAATGAATTGTCCGACAGCAAAATTGAAAAAGTAACTGAAAACTACCATGAAATAGAAAAAAAATTCCTGGAAATCAATGAAGTACTGGAGAAAAAGAATGGTGAATAAGGAAATTTATCTCGACAATGCAGCATCAACCAAACCTTATCCTGAAGTAATCGAAAGAATCAGGGAAATCAACTCATATTTATATGGGAACTCTTCGAGTGTTCATATGAAAGGTCTGGAATCCCATAGAATAATCAAGGAATCAAGAAGAAAGATAGCTGAAATACTTAATTGCAGACCTGAGGAAGTATTTTTTACTTCCGG